>NZ_CP049864.1:0-300000 GCF_011300685.1 Lysobacter sp. HDW10 | reverse complement strand
TGGTCGCGTGCGCGAAGGCGATGCGCCGACGCTTTACGTGCATGGTGAAACCACTAAAGTCCCGCGCGGTTTCACCGCTGAAATCGCCGCCGTGCCTGAAATTCAATCACGTCTTGATTTGAACCGCGTCCTCACGCTGTTGGCAGAGCGCGGCATCAACGAAGTGCAGTTGGAAGCCGGCGCAACGCTCACCGGTAGCTTCCTTGCACACGGTTTGGTCGATGAGCTTTTGCTCTACGTTGCGCCCGTCATCATGGGCGAAGATGCACGACCGATGTTTGATGGACTCGGCCTTATACAAATGTCCGAACGCATGCGTTTCAAGCCCGTCGATTCGCGTCGGTTTGGCGTCGATACACGCATTGTCTTAGAGCCCGAGGTGGCCGCCTGATGTTTACTGGGTTGATTCAAGGGGTGGGCCGCGTGGCACGCGTCGAACCGCTGGGCGGTGATGTGCGCCTGCATATTGAGGTGGGCAGTCTGCCTTTTGACGTCGTTGAGATGGGTGAAAGCATCGCCGTCAACGGAACGTGTTTGACCGTCGTGGCCTTCGATGCGCAATCCTTCTCTGCCGATGCATCGAACGAAACGCTGTCACTCACCACGCTCGGGACACTGGCCGTTGGAAGCCTGGTGAATTTGGAACGTGCGCTGCGTGCCAGCGATCGTTTGGGCGGCCATTGGGTCAGCGGTCACGTCGATGGTATGGGCACGGTCAAGCAGATTGACGATGATGCGCGCGCGCAGCGCTGGCGTTTCGAAGTGCCTTCGGCGTTGACGCGTTACATCGCAAAGAAGGGTTCAATCTGTGTGGATGGCGTCAGCCTGACTGTCAATGAAGCCGATGCACAGGGTTTTGAAGTTGCATTGATTCCACACACGGTCGAACACACCGCTTTTAAGACGACGCGCGTCGGTGACGCAGTCAATATCGAAGTCGACCTCGTCGCACGTTATGTCGAGCGTCTGTTGCTGGATAAGGAATTAACATGAGTTTCGCGACGGTACCCGAACTGCTTGAAGAACTTCGCCAAGGGCGCATGGTCGTCATCGTCGATGACGAAGACCGCGAGAACGAGGGCGACCTGATCATGGTGGCTGAGCTCGTCAAGCCGAGCGACGTGAACTTCATGGTCACGCACGCACGAGGTTTGGTGTGCTTGTCGCTGACACGCGAGCGTTGCAAACAACTCGGTCTGCCGCCGATGGTGCGCGATAACACCTCACAACACCACACCAACTTCACCGTCAGCATCGAAGCCGCTGAAGGCGTGACGACCGGCATCAGTGCCTATGACCGTGCGCACACGATTCGCACGGCAGTGCGTCCAGATGCCAAACCACAAAACTTGTCGCAACCCGGGCACATTTTTCCCCTGCAAGCGCAGCCCGGTGGTGTCTTGGCGCGTGCCGGACACACCGAAGCCGCGGGCGACTTGGCGATGATGGCGGGCTTCGAACCTGCCGGCGTGTTGGTGGAAATCCTCAATGCCGACGGCACCATGGCGCGCCGTCCGGAACTGGAAGTGTTTGCGCAAACGCACGGTTTGAAAATGGGTTCAATCGAAGCGCTGATTCGTTACCGCTTGGAAACCGAACACACGGTCGAGCGCATCGAATCGCGCCCGATCGACACACCTGCCGGTGAGTTCCTCATGCACGTCTATCGTGATCGCGTAGATCACCAGTTGCACTTCGCACTGCAAAAAGGCACCGCAGAACGCGATCGTCCGAGTTTGGTACGCGTGCATACACGCAACACCTTGGCCGATGCCTTGCATTGGTTGCGCGGCGATTTCGGTGTGCCGAGTCTCGACGCGCTGCACCGTATTGCTGAGGCCGGTCATGGTGCGCTGGTCGTACTGGGTGATGCTGAGTCGAGCGAAACGGTGCTCGCCCGCCTGCGCCAAGAACCCTTGCCGGACACCCAGAAGCGCCATCCTGCATCAGCCGGCTGGCGCCAAAACGGCACCGGCAGCCAAATTTTGGCCGATCTCGGTTACGGCAAGCTGCGCGTCTTGGGTACGGCACGCAAGCAAGTGGGTATGGCGGGCTTCGGTTTGGAGATCGTTGAAAACGTCCCGGTGGCGAACGGGTAAAATGATCGGTCACCAAGGAGTTCTAAATGCCCACGTTTGAAGGCGAGCTGCGCGCCCGCGCGAATGCCCGCTTCGCCATTGTTGCGAGCCGCTGGAATTCCAAGATCACCGAAGCGCTGATCGAAGGTGCGCGCAACGCACTGGCCGACAACGGCGTCACCCCGGAAGCGATCGATGTCATTCGTGTGCCAGGCGCTTGGGAGATTCCCTTGGTCTGCGCACAGTTGGCGCGCTCAGGTACGTATTCGGGCATTGCGGCACTCGGTTGCGTGATTCGCGGTGATACCCGTCACTACGAGCATGTGGCTGACGGCACCTCCCAGGGCTTGATGCAAATTCAAATCGAAACCGGCGTGCCGGTTGCGAACGGCGTGCTTGCAGTCGAGCGCTTCGAAGATGCGATGGCACGCGCGGGCGGTGCGCACGGTAACAAAGGTGAGGAAACGGCGTTCGTTATCCTCGAGATGGCTAATTTGCTGGAGCGTTTTCAATGAGCCGTACACCGCATGGCGTCGACCCCGTCCTCCGTACGCGCGCACGTCGCCGCGCAATGCAAGCCCTGTATGCATGGCAGATGTCGGGTGGTGAAGCGCGCACGGTCATTGCGCAGTTCGCGCATGAGCAAGCACGCGAGCAAGCCGATCTGATCTATTTCGAAGATATGGTGCGCGGCGTGATCGAACATCAAAGCACGCTCGATGCAGCGCTGAACACCTATCTCGACCGCGATATTGAACAAGTCGACGGTGTCGAACGCGCCGTTTTGCGTATCGCCGCCTATGAAATGCGTCATCGCATTGATGTGCCGTATCGCGTGGTCATCAATGAAGCGATTGAAACTGCCAAGCGTTTCGGTGCCGAACACGGGCATACCTTCATCAATGGCGTGCTCGATCAAGCGGCGATTGAATGGCGTTCCGTGGAATCACAAGCGGGCAAGCACACATGAAATCTGCGGGTGAGTTCGATCTGATCGAATTCATTCGTGCACAGCAAAGTGTCGACCGTCCGGATGTACGCGTTGGCATTGGTGACGACGCTGCATTGCTGCATGTGCCCGACGCGCATAGCTTGGTGTTGTGCAGCGACACCTTGAATGAAGGTATCCATTTCCCGACCGGTACCGACCCTGAATCCATCGGGTGGAAGTCGTTGGCCGTCAATCTTTCTGACCTGGCTGCGATGGGCGCCACGCCTGCGTGGTGTTTGTTGAATCTATGTTTGCCGGAATCCGACGCGCGCTGGCTGTCGCGATTTACGACGGGTTTCTTTGAACTCGCGGCAGCGCATAACGTGGCGTTGGTCGGTGGCGACACCACGCGCGGTCCACTTTCAATTTCAGTCACGGCCTGCGGCTTTGTGCCAGATGGCTTGGCATTGAAGCGCAGTGGCGCACACGTAGGTGACGACATATGGGTCAGCGGCACCTTGGGTGACGCCGCGCTCGCGTTGCGCCGCATGCTGGCGTCAGAGTCCGTGCCGCATCCATTGCTTGAAGCACTCGATCGGCCCGAGCCACAAGTCGCATTGGGTAAGGCGTTGCGCTCTTTGGCCACCAGTTGTATCGATGTCAGCGATGGAATTCTGCAAGACTTGGGCCATATCGCAACGGCAAGCGGATTGGCCGCACGGGTGAATGTCGATCACCTCCCAAGCTCTGCGGATTTTGATGCGCTCGCGGGTCGTAAAGAACGATTGCAATTGCAGTCCTCAGGGGATGACTACGCGCTCTGTTTTACCGCGGACCCGGCGTGTCAAAGCGCGCTGCTTGAACTCGCCGGTGCGCTCTCGCTCTCGCTGACGCGGATTGGTACCTGTGTAGCGGGGCAGGGGGTAGAAGTGTTGCGACATGGTGTGCCGATTGCACACGGTCATCGCGGGCATTCGCACTTCTGATCGTGCGTCACGCGTGCGTTAGCCAAGTACAGTCACGAAACATCGCGCCTATCGATACACATCATCGACACGAAACGCATCACGCACCCAAACAAACTCAGGTGTGGTCAAGGCACCCGTCACACACACCACGTCAAACCTGCACGGTAACTGTGCAAGGCGCGGATGACGCATCAGAAACATCTCAGCGGCGCGAATAAGTTTTCGCTGCTTGTGCCAATCCACTGACGCCAATGCACCACCATGTGAATCGGTTGCGCGATAGCGCACTTCCACAAAGACCAACGCATCTGCATCACGCATCACAAGATCGATTTCACCGACACGCGCGTAAGCATTCTCCGCAAAAGGTGTCAGTCCTTTCTCACACAAGAAAAAACGCGCAGACCTTTCGATCTGCGCGCCTTGGGCACGACGGTTCATCGTTCTTGCGTCAGGGCGCGGAGACCGGGACGCCATTGCGATAAATCGACCATTCCGGATCACGCACGATCAATCCGGCGTTGTTCAAACCGAGCTTGCCGGTCATACCGTTCAAGCGATGTTCGCCGGAAGCGATGCGACCGAGGTAGGCCGTAATCAACCATGCATCGTTGCCGAAGTCGCGCAAGCGTGATGCGGCTTTGCCGGCCCCTTGGCTTTCGACGTCATAGTCGAGCGGAAACCGAATGCCATCCAAAACCGGCATATCCGTTGCGCCGGAGTTACCCAATTGAATTTGCGAGGTCGCCATGCGCGGTACGTTCGCGACGGGTGTGCTAGCGAACATCGGCACAACGGCACGCACAACGTCGCCACGGGTGGTGAAGAACACACCGTCAATCTTGCCGTTGGTTTTTGCTTCTGCAGCAATCGCGCCTGCAATATCGGCATTCAATGTTTCTGATTTCAGATTGACAACCACAGGCGCACTTGCCATCGCACCTTGCAATTTGTACTGCGCTGCAAAGGCATCTGCCGCGCGACGTTGCGTGGTGTCGGCGGTCGTGAAGATCAATACGTGTTTCAAACCGGCACTGCGCATGGCGTTGGCAATCGCCATGGCTTCGTCTTCAGGTGTCAGTGCATAGCTCACGCTGCCACCGGGTGTCGCCGCTTGTGCGCGGTTCAGTGCCAATGTCGGCACCGTGAGTTCTGCATCGGGCTTCGCAAACAAAGACGTCACCTCGTCGCGCAGCAGCGGGCCGACTACGAAGTCGGCGCCCTCTGCCACTGCTTTGGCATAGGCGACGGACACACCCTTCGAGGTGTCATAGAACTTCAACGGCGGGCGCGCGCGCTTCTCGTTGTAGTACGCGTTCAAGAAGCCGTCGCGCACGGGTTTGGCTGCGGTCGCTGCGCTACCGGTAAGCGGCAGCAACACGGCAAGCTTGTTCGGCGGCTGATAGCCATCGCGATCTGCAGGCGCACGTTTACTCATGTCGTAATGCGCGGTATTGCGTACGACGGTGGGCTGTTTTGGCCCCGTGTTCACATTGCGGGTGCTTGCGCACGCACCCAACAGCAAGCTGGCGGCGATCACGGCGCTCATCTTCAAGGTCACAAGGCGCATGCAGTCCTCCATCGGTCAAGGTTAGGATTCTACCTTTCCCCGCATGTGAATCACGGTGATGAAGTCTGAAAAGGGTGTCCTCCATGTGGTCGCGACGCCGATTGGGAATCTGGGCGATATCAGTGAGCGTGCAATAGAGACGCTGCGTCGCGTCGATTTGATTTGTGCAGAGGACACGCGGCATACGCGCCCTTTGTTGTCGCATTTCGGCATCGATAAGCCGCTGTTCGCATTGCACGATCACAACGAAGACGCCGCCGCTGAACAGATCATCGAGCGGATGCAGCAAGGGGCTTCTGTTGCCTTGGTGTCTGACGCTGGCACACCGCTGGTGAGTGATCCGGGCTTTAGATTGGTGCGTGCCGCGCGCGAGGCGGGGTTCAAAGTCTCGCCCGTCCCGGGGGCTTCCGCATTGGTTGCCGCGCTGAGTGTTGCGGGATTGCCGAGTGACAAGTTTGTATTTGAAGGCTTTTTATCGAGCAAATCTTCTGCGCGCAGAGCGCGTATGCAAACGCTGGCGTCTGAAAACCGCACGGTCATTTTCTACGAATCCTCGCATCGCATCGTCGAACATTTGCAGGACGCGCTAGAAACCTTCGGTGCGCAACGACACATCGTCATCGCACGCGAGCTCACCAAATTGTTTGAAACCGTGCTGGACGGTTCGATTGAAGCGGTACTCGCGCGCGTCAATGCAGATCACAACCAACAGAAAGGGGAATTCGTGGTCTTGGTTTCAGGTGCGCCGGAATCTGAAGACGCGAAACTGATTGAAGGCCAACGCATCTACAAGGTCTTGAGTGAGCACTTGAAGCCTTCGGTGGCCGCCAAGATCGCCGCTGAATTGAGCGGCGCCTCACGCAAAGCCCTCTATGGGGGCGACGCACAAGCGTGAGACAATGCCGGCGCGGAGTCGGCCAGGCAATCGCGGCGTGCAAACGTCGAGGAAAGTCCGGGCTCCACAGGGCGCGATGCCAGGTAACGCCTGGGCGGTGAAAGCCGACGGAAAGTGCAACAGAAAGATACCGCCTAAGCCTGCTTCGGCAGGACGGTAAGGGTGAAATGGTGCGGTAAGAGCGCACCGCGAGCCGGGCAACCGGCCGGTATGGCAAACCCCATCGGGAGCAAGACCAAATAGGGAGGCTACGCTGCGGCCCGCAGTGTCTCCGGGTAGGTTGCTTGAGCCTTGCGGTGACGCAAGGCCTAGACGAATGATTGCCCACGACAGAACCCGGCTTATCGGCCGGCTCCGCACTTCTTTTTGCGCAAAATCGCCAGCGTATTGCTGCGGCGCAACATAAATGGGATTGCACAGAAAATCGTCCCCCTGAATCTGAACAGGGGACATGTGAAATCGCCCAATCTCAATATTTGAGACAAAACAAACGCTTGTGGATAAACCTTGAACAACTTTCTAAAGTCGTTCGCAAGTCATTGACTGCATTGGTGATTCGGCGCAAAACCGCTTGTTGACATCTTTTGGTCAACTGCTAAGGTGGGCGTCAGTGGGGAGCCATGGGGTTTTGTGGTTTCCAGTGGAAAACTTCCTTCACAATCCAAAACTTCAGACGACTCCGACGATGTTTCAAGGTGAGACCGCTATCACGGTAGACGACAAGGGCAGGCTGGCTATTCCGGCCGCCTATCGTGACGCCGTGGCCGCTCAGGGTAATCGTCTGGTCTTTACCTACAACCCCTACGAAAACGGCTCGCTTTTCATCTACCCGGTAGAGGTCTATGAAAACGTCCGCGCGCAAGTCGCCAAATTGCCCAACGCCTCGGCCAAGCATCGCCAACTTCAGCGCAAGTTGATCGGTTCGGCGTCGATGGTGGAAGTCGATGGCAATGGCCGCATCAGTATTCCGCAAAGCATGCGTTTGACCCTCGGCATCGAGAAGAAAACGATTTTGCTCGGCATGGATGACCGCTTCGAACTTTGGACGGAAAAAGCGCATCAAGCGCAGATCGAACAAACGGTGGGTGATGACATCACCCCTGAAATGCTGGAGCTGAGGATTTAACGTGGCAGCGGTAGACGCGACCACGCGCGCCGAACACCTGCCAGTGATGTTTGCAGAAGTGATCGAGGCCCTGCGGGTGAAGCAAGACGGTACCTATTTGGACGGCACATTTGGACGCGGCGGTCATGCGCGCGGTGTGTTGTCACAACTGGGTGCAAACGGTCGTTTGCTCTTGATGGATAAGGATCCGGTCGCGATCAGCGAAGCGCGTACGCATTTTGCTGGCGATGCGCGCGTGTCCATTTACCAAGGCAGCTTCGCCGACCTCGCAGAGTGGGATGCGACGGCATCGGGCTTGGACGGCATCTTGTTCGACCTCGGTGTTTCTTCGCCGCAGTTGGATGTCGCAGAGCGTGGCTTTAGCTTTAGCAAAGATGGCCCCTTGGACATGCGCATGGACACCACGCGCAGCCCGAGCGCTGCCGAGTGGATTGCGGAAGCGTCCGAAAAAGATATTGCCGATGTTCTATTCCTATATGGCGAAGAACGTCAAAGCCGCCGCATCGCACGTGCAATCGTTGAAAAGCGCGCACAAGCACCGATCCTGCGCACCGCAGAACTCGCACAACTGATCGCCAATGTCATGCCGCGTGGTCGCGATGGGATCCACCCCGCAACGCGTAGCTTTCAAGCGATTCGCATCTACATCAATCGCGAACTCGACGACCTCAAGCTCGGCTTGGATGCAGCGCATGCGCGACTGCGTCCGGAAGGTCGACTGGCTGTCATCAGCTTTCATTCGCTGGAAGATCGCATCGTCAAGCAATTCATCGTGCAGCATGCGAAGGCACCGGCGGGTAATCGTCGTATGCCGGAATTGGCAGCACCGCCGCTGACTCTGCGTGAAGTGGGCAAAGCCGCGAAAGCGAGCGCAGAAGAAGTGGCACAGAATCCGCGCGCACGCAGCGCGGTATTGCGCGTGGCCGAACGCACCTTGGAGCAGGCGGCGTGATCCGCTGGTTCGTCTTTGTCCTACTCCTAACGGCCAACGTGGCGAGTGGTTTGGCGGTCGCCTATGACCGTTTCCGTCATCGTCAGTTGTTTGCCGAACTGCGCAAGCTCGAAAAAGCGCGCGACGAACTCGATTTGAACTTCAGCCAATTGCAATTGGAACAAGCGACGATGGCTGAGCCGACCCTGATTGATCGTGCCGCGCGCGAACACTTGGGCATGATCAATCCCGCACCGCAAGATACTGTGGCGGTGCGACCGTGAAGTTTCGTTCGCAACGTGGCAACAACGCACCGCGTGTCGCGCGTTCGCGTTATGACGTACGCAAGCGTTTGATGATTGTGGGCGGCGTGCTGGCCTTGTCGTCTTTTGCGCTGCTGGCGTTTGCAGTCGATCGTCAAATCATCCACTCGGACTTCTATCGTAAAGAAGGCAACGAGCGCTACCAACGTGACGTTGAAATCCCGATCAATCGCGGCATGATCACCGATCGTCACGGCGAGCCTTTGGCGGTCTCAACGCCGGTGATGTCGCTGTGGGTGAACCCGCAAGACATCGCCAACAATCCGCGCGAGATCAATCGCCTTGCAGATGCCTTGCAATATCCGCGCGCCGAGTTGGCGCGGATGATCTCTGAAAAATCAAAGAAAGAATTTCTTTGGTTGCGTCGTCGCATCAACCCGGCGGTGGCGCAAAAAGTGCTGGCCCTGAATATTCCGGGCGTGTACGGGCAGCGCGAATTCAAGCGTTTTTATCCGCAAGGCGAGGCCATCGCGCACGTCTTGGGATTCACCAATATCGATGACCATGGCCAAGAAGGCATGGAGTTGGCCTTTGACGAATGGTTGAGCGGCAAGCCGGGCAAGCAGCGCGTGTTGCGCGATCGTCGTGGCCGTGCAGTAGAAAGTGTGGACTTGTTGGAAGCTGCAGAGCCGGGCAAAGACCTGGCACTGAGCATTGATCGCCGCATTCAATACTTGACCTATCGCGAACTGAACAAAGCCGTCGAAGAAAGCGGCGCTATCAGTGGTTCGGCGGTGGTGCTCGATATTCGCACTGGCGAAGTGTTGGCGATGGCCAATGTGCCTTCGTTCAATCCGAATGCGGTCACCGGCAGCAAGCGCGACGCACATCGTAATCGCGCAGTCACCGACTTGTTCGAACCCGGTTCGACGATCAAGCCCTTGACTGTTGCAGCGGCGCTCGAAGCAGGCAAGATCACACCGAATACGTTGTGGAACACATCACCCGGTTGGATTGCGAACGGTAAATACCGCACGGAAGACACGAGCAACCACGGCACGCTAACGACGACAGGTCTCATCACGAAGAGTTCGAACGTCGGCATGTCATTGGTCGTGCGTCGATTGAGTGACCGACAGTTCTACGACTTCATTCGCAAGATGGGCTACGGCCAACGCACCAATAGCGGCTTCCCTGGCGAAGGTGCGGGCATTTTGGCCGATCCCTCACGTTGGGACGGTACACAAAAGCAAACCATGTCTTATGGCTACAGCTTGTCGGTGACGCCGCTGCAAGTGGCGCATGCCTACGCCACCTTGGCCAATGACGGTCATGCACATACGCCGACCTTCCTCAAAGGCGGCAGCGATGAAGGCAAGGATGTCTTGTCGCCGAAAGTCGCCAATGAAGTCATGAAGATGATGCAAACGGTGACCGAGCCCGGTGGCACGGCCACGCAAGCCGCCATCTTGGGTTACCACGTTGCAGGCAAGACCGGCACGGCTCGGATTGCCAGCGGCGGCGGTTACTCGCGTCGCTATTTCGCTTTCTTTGCAGGCGTCGCGCCGGTCGACAATCCGCGTTTCTCGATGGTCGTTGTGATCAACAGTCCGGATCCCTCGAAGCGCGGCTATTACGGCGGCACGGTGTCGGCACCGGTCTTCCGCAACGTGATCGAAGGCGCGCTGCGTCTCGACGACGTCCCGCCGGATGATTTGCAAAGCTGGTTGGCCGCAAATAGCAAAGCCAAGACGCCCGCCGTTCAACCTGTGCGGAGCGTGACACCGTGAGCGCCGTGATGAAATTGAACGACTTGCTGACGGGCCTCGTCGCGGTCAATCGCGACGTCGATGTCACAGGCCTTAAGCAAGACAGTCGCTTGATTCAACCGGGCGATGTCTTTGTGGCAATTTTGCCGCCGCGTGGCGAAGGCCACCAGCACGGTTTGCGTTTTGCACAAGCCGCGCGTGAGAAGGGTGCTGTCGCCATTCTGTTTGAAGGCCCGTTGGCCGAGGGCATTGAAGTGCCTGCAGATGCGATTGAAGTGCCGGGTCTCAGCATGCACTTGGATCTGTTGGCCAATCGTTTGTACGGCAATGTGACCGACGCGATGGAAGTTGTGGGTGTGACCGGCACCAATGGCAAGACGTCGACCACACAATTGATTGCGCAAGCTTGGTCGCGCTTGGGTGAAACGGTTGGCACGATCGGCACCTTGGGCGCAGGTTTGCACGGCAAAGAAGTTGCCACAGGGTTCACCACACCGCTGGTGCTAGAAACCCACGCATTGATTGCCGACATGCACGCGCAAGGTGCGAGTGCTGTGGTCATGGAAGTGAGCTCCCATGCACTCGACCAAGGTCGCGTCGATGGCATTGCTTTCGATATCGCGGTCTTTAGCAACCTCACGCGTGACCATCTCGATTACCACGGCACCATGGAAGCCTACGGCGATGCAAAGCGCCGCTTGTTTCAATGGCCTTCTTTGACCGCAGCGGTCATCAATATTGATGATGCCTTCGGTAACACGTTGGTCGACACGCTCGCGGACGATGTGCGTGCGATTCGTACCAGTGCGGAAGGGGCGCAGGGCGCCGATATTCGTGCAGGTGATCTGCGTTTCAACACAGACGGCATCCACTTTGAATTGTTTGTCGGCGACGAAATGCATACCGTGCATTCGTCTTTGCTGGGTCGTTTCAATGTCGACAACTTGCTCGCCGTTGCGGGTGTCCTTTGGGCACAAAATCACGACGCGCGTGATATCGCAGGCACATTAGGCGCCTTGCAACCCATCCACGGTCGCATGAACAAGCTCGGTGGCGGCAACCATCCGTTGGTCGTCGTCGATTACGCGCATACGCCGGACGCGCTCGAGCAAGCCTTGAAGACCTTGCGTATCCACACCGATACGAAACTCATTTGTGTGTTTGGCTGCGGCGGTGATCGCGATACCGGCAAGCGCCCGCAAATGGGTGGCATTGCAGAACGATTGGCGGACTTCGCCATCGTCACCGACGACAACCCACGCACTGAAGACGGTGACGTCATCGTCCAACAGATTCTTGAAGGGATGCAGTCACCAGCAGATGCAGAAGTCATTCGCGATCGCGCACAAGCGATCAAACGCGCGATTCAGATGGCTAACGCCGGTGACGTCGTGCTGATTGCCGGCAAAGGCCACGAAGACTATCAAGAAGTGAACAACGTGCGTCATCATTTCGATGACACCGAAGTGGCGCAAGCCGTGTTGACGTACCCGTTCCCGGACGGCGATGCGTTGAAGGGGGGGTCGCCATGATGCCGCGCGACGTAAAAACGCTTGCGCGCATGAGTGGTGGTCGTCTCCACGACGACGCACATGCCGACAGCCTCATTGATTCGGTATCGACGGATACGCGCACGCTTGCACAGCACACGGGCCGAGCCCTGTTCATTGCATTGAAGGGCGAAAACTTCGACGGCCATGACCATGTTGCGAAAGCCGTAGAGGCGGGCGCACAAGCGGTGATGGTGTCGCGCGCGATTGAAGGCATTGAAGTGCCGCAAATTCTTGTGGCAAATACCGAGCTGGCACTGGCCGTGTTGGCAGGCGCCATCCAAGCAGAGCGCACAACGCGTGTGGCCGCCATCACGGGCAGCAACGGCAAGACCAGCGTCAAAACGCTGCTGATGTCGATCTTGCAGGTTGGTCAAGCCGCGTATGCGAACCCCGGCAATTTGAACAACGAAATCGGTCTGCCCCTATCTGTGATTGCCGCACCGGAAGACGCCGCCATCGCCGTGTACGAAATGGGCGCAGGTAAGCCGGGTGATATCGCGTATCTCACGCGCATAGCGGCGCCGGATGTTGCCTTGGTGAATAACATCGCACCTGCACATCTAGAGCGCATGGGCAGCTTGCTCGGTGTGGCTGACACCAAAGCC
This sequence comes from Lysobacter sp. HDW10, assembly GCF_011300685.1. Classification (NCBI taxonomy): domain Bacteria; kingdom Pseudomonadati; phylum Pseudomonadota; class Gammaproteobacteria; order Lysobacterales; family Lysobacteraceae; genus Lysobacter; species Lysobacter sp. HDW10. The sequence continues at coordinate 287,311 of NZ_CP049864.1, read as the reverse complement.
GCCGTCTACGACGCACTCAAAATGAACGGTACCGCCGTCATCAATGCGGACGACGCGTTTGCGGGTTACTTCGCGGAGCGCGCGCAAGGTCGTCGCGTCATTCGTTATGCACTGGACGCAACAGCAGACGTGTACGCCACCGAAATTCAAGGCACACCGGAACACGCTGTCTTTCAACTGGTGATGCCGATCGGCAACGCGCAAGTGAACTTGCCGATGCCCGGTCGTCACAACGTTTCCAACGCACTCGCGGCGGCCGCAATGGCAATGGCGCTTGATGTGCCGTTTGCACAGATTGTTGAAGGGTTGCAAGGCGTCGAACCGGTCAAGGGCCGCTTGGTCGCGACAACCTTGCGCAACGGATCGGTGTTGGTAGACGACAGCTACAACGCCAATCCTGGCTCGCTGGCCGCCGCCATCGACACATTGGCATCGGCCAGCGGCGAACGCTGGTTGGTGTTGGGTGACATGCGTGAGCTGGGTGGCGACGCCGTGGCTTTGCATGAAGAGAGCGGTCGTCGTGCAAAGGCCGCAGGCATTCAACGCTTGTACGCACTCGGTGAACTGAGTGCTTCAGCGGCTGCTGCATTCGGCGAGGGCGCACGCGTATTTGAAAGCCATGCAGCGTTAGCCGCACAACTGGCGGCGGACATGACGTCACCGGTTCGCATTTTGGTCAAGGGTTCGCGCGGCAGTGCGATGGATCGCATTGTCAGCGCACTACTCGAGGGGGAAAACCATGCTGCTTGAACTGTTTCGCTACTTGGAATCGATGCAGCGTCACTTCGGCCTGTTCAATTACCTGACCTTTCGCGCCATTCTTGCCGCGCTCACCTCACTCGCGTTCTCGCTGTGGTGGGGCCCGATGGTCATTCGCTATCTTGCGAGCTTGAAGAGCGGCGGTCAGCCGATTCGTACCGACGGCCCGCAATCGCATTTTTCAAAAGCCGGTACGCCAACGATGGGCGGTGTGTTGATCTTGCTCACCATCTTGGCCTCGGTGTTGTTGTGGGGTGATTTGCGCAACAAGTACGTTTGGATCGTGTTGTTCGCGATGGTGGCCTACGGCGCCATTGGCTGGTGGGACGATTGGATCAAGATCGTCAAGCGCGATCCGAACGGTATGAAGTCGCGCTGGAAATATTTGCTGCAATCCTTGTTCGGTTTGGCGATTGGTATCTACTTGTGGAAGTTCGCCAGTGTGCCGGCGGCAACCACTTTGTACGTGCCCTTGTTCAAATCATTTGCCTTGCCCTTGGCCGGCATTGGCTTCGTTGCGATCGCCTATTTCTGGGTGGTGGGTTTCTCGAATGCAGTGAACTTGACCGACGGTCTCGACGGTCTTGCGATCATGCCGTCGGTGCTCGTCGCATGCGGCCTCGGTGTCTTCGCCTATGCATCCGGTCATGCCGAGTTCTCGCGTTACCTGCAAATTCCGCAAGTGCCGGGCGCGGGTGAGCTACTGATTGTGTGCACCGCGATTGCCGGTGCAGGGTTGGGCTTCCTGTGGTTCAACACGTATCCGGCCATGGTGTTCATGGGCGACATCGGTGCTCTGGCATTGGGCGCCGTGCTCGGCACCATCGCCGTCATCGTGCGACAAGAATTGGTGCTCGTCATCATGGGCGGCATCTTCGTCATCGAAACGCTTTCGGTGATGATCCAAGTCGCTTCATTCAAATTGACCGGCAAACGTGTGTTTCGCATGGCGCCGATCCATCACCACTTCGAGCTGAAAGGGTGGCCTGAGCCGCGCGTGATCGTGCGCTTCTGGATCATCTCGGTTGTGCTCGTCTTGATCGGTCTCGCGACCTTGAAGGTGCGCTGATGGCCGCCGTGATGCATCGCCCGTTCTCGAGCCAAGCCACGCGCGTCGATGCGATTGGCGGTCATTACGACACGTGGTTGTTGCTGTGCATTTCTTCGTTGTTGGCTTTCGGCACGGTGATGGTCGGTTCGGCGTCGTTCCCGGAAGCCGTCGACAACGGCGGCGGTCCGTTTACGTTTTTGATCAAGCACCTCATCTTCTTGGTGGCGGGCATCGCGGGCGCGTACTTGGTGATGCGTACCGAGCTCAAAGACATCGAACGTTATAGCCATTGGTTCCCGATTCTTGCAGCCGTGATGCTGTTGCTGGTGTTGGTACCTGGCTTGGGCATCACCGTGAAAGGTGCGCGTCGTTGGATCGGTTTCGGCCCCGCACGTTTTCAACCGGTTGAAGCGGCAAAGTTGTTGATGATTGTCTGGCTCGCCAGTTACTTGGTGCGCTTCCGTGATGAAGTCGGCGGCACGTGGACTGCGATGTTCAAAGCATTGGGCGTCGCCTTGTTCCTCGGCGCGATCTTGCTCGTCGTGCAAAAAGACTTCGGTTCGACGGCTTTGCTGATGGCCCTGACGGCCGGCATGCTGGTGCTGGGCGGCGTTCACTTGAAGCGTTTGATTATTCCGCTGTTGGTCTTGCTGCCGGCGGCTGCGCTGATGATCATCATCGAGCCGTATCGCGTGCGCCGCCTGACGTCTTACATGGATCCCTGGAGCGATCCGCAAGGGTCCGGTTACCAGCTCACCAATGCACTGATGGCGATCGGTCGCGGTGAATTCTGGGGCGTGGGTTTAGGCGGCTCGGTGCAAAAGTTGAGCTATCTGCCTGAAGCACATACCGACTTCATCATGTCGGTGATCTCAGAAGAGCTGGGTTTCATCGGTACCTGCTGCTTGATGGGCGTCTATGCCTTGCTGGTCGGCCGTGCCTTCTGGGTGGGCTTGAAGTGCGTCGACATGGGCCGCTACTTTTCCGGCTTCTGCGCCTTCGGCATCGGCTTGTGGATTGCGATTCAAAGCTTTGTCTCGATGGGCGTCAATGTCGGTTTGTTGCCGACCAAGGGCCTGACCTTGCCACTGATTTCTTATGGTGGTTCGAGCCTGACCGTGGGTTGCGTCGCCATGGGCTTGCTGCTGCGTGTCTCGTTCGAACTCAATAAAGCGACACGCCAACGCAATGTGATGCGTCCCGAACACACTTCCGCAGATGACGTGATGTCTCCGTCGGCAGATTCGGCCGTACGCACACCATTGCGCGACACATTGCCGCCGCTCAGCAACGTGGCAGATCGCGTTGCGAGCCTGCTGCGTCGCACGGAAAAGACTGAAGTACGGACTGGCAGCACGCAACGCGTCGAACCCGTCATGCAAACGGAGGGCCGTCGATGAAATCGCAAGGCCCAGTGATGATTCTGGCAGGTGGCACCGGTGGCCATATCTTTCCGGGTCTCGCGGTTGCGCACGTCTTGCGCGAACAAGGTGTGGAAGTGCGTTGGATGGGCGCGCGCGACGCGATGGAAACGCGCTTGGTGCCTCAGAACGACATTGCCATCGACACGATTCCGGTAAAGGGCGTGCGGGGCAAAGGCCTGGCTGCATTGTTGACGATGCCGCTCAAATTGATGCGCGCCATTATTGGTGCCCGCAAGATTCTCGCCACACATCGCCCGCGCGTTGTGATCAGCTTTGGCGGCTATGCCGCAGGTCCGGGTGGCATTGCAGCGCGGTGGTTGGGCATTCCCTTGTTGGTGCACGAGCAAAATCGCGCCGCAGGCATGACCAACAAAACGCTCGCACGTTTTGCAAAAGTAGTGATGACAGGCTTCCCGGATACGTTCGAAGACGAAGTGGTCGTGGGCAATCCGGTTCGCGAAGTCATCAGCACGATCGAAGCACCGAGCACACGTTTGAATCGTGGCGAACACACACTCCGCTTGCTTGTACTCGGCGGCAGCCAAGGCGCCCGCGCACTCAATGAAGCCGTTCCGGTTGCGATCGCCAAAAGCGGTTTGAAGGTCGAAGTGCGTCATCAATGTGGCGAACGACAAGCCGACGAAGCGCGCGCCGCCTATGCCGCTGCGGGCGTCGAAGCAAGCGTTGAACCTTTCATTACGGATATGGCGCAAGCCTACGCTTGGGCCGACTTGTTGGTGTGCCGCGCCGGTGCGCTGACCTTGGCTGAAGTGTGTGCGGCGGGTGTTGCCAGTGTGTTGGTGCCGTTCCCGCAAGCGGTCGATGACCATCAAACACGCAACGCGCTCTTCTTGGTTGACCATGGCGCCGCCGTTCTGCTCAAGCAAGGCGACAGCCTGGCTGAGAACTTGACCGGCGTGTTGCGCGACCTCGGCAACGACGAACGTCGCCGTCTCGGTATGTCGCTCTCTGCACGCACGTTGGCGCGGCCTGATGCGGCCAATCGCGTTGCCGACATTGCTTTGGAGGCTGCCGCATGACGTCGACGATTCACCAACGTCGTTTGCAAAACGCTGGCGATCTCGCACAGCAATTCCGTCGCGTGCACTTCGTCGGTATCGGCGGTGTCGGCATGAGCGGCATTGCCGAAGTGCTCTGCACCTTGGGTTACGAAGTCTCAGGTTCAGACCAAACCGAAAATCGGGCGACACAACGTTTGCAAAACGCCGGCGCGAAACTTTTCCTCGGCCATGCCGCGGCCAACGTCTTGGGCGCGGATTGCGTGGTCGTGTCTTCGGCGATTCGCCAAGACAATCCCGAATTGATGGAAGCACGCGCACAACGCATCCCCGTGGTGCCGCGCGCTGAAATGTTGGCCGAGCTGATGCGCTTTCGTCGCGGTATCGCCATTGCGGGTACGCATGGCAAGACCACGACCACATCGTTGACGGCGAGCATCCTCCAAGAAGGCGGCTTGGATCCGACCTTTGTGATCGGTGGTCAATTGCTCGCCGCCGGTGCCAACGCCAAACTCGGCGACAGCCATTGGCTGGTGGCAGAGGCTGACGAAAGCGATGGCAGCTTCTTGCGCTTGAACCCCTTGATCGCCGTCATCACGAATATCGACGCCGACCATCTTGAAAACTACGGTGGCGATTTCGCCAACGTGCGTTTGGCCTTCGAAGAATTCTTGCACCGCCTGCCGTTCTACGGCTTGGCCGTGTTGTGCATCGACGATGCGAACGTCGCAGCCTTGGCTGAAAAAACCTTGCGCCACGTCGTCACCTATGGCTTCGATAAAGACGCGGCGGTGCGCGCGGCCAACGTCAGCCAAACGGGCGCATCGATGCATTTCGAACTGTGCTTGCCCGATGGCACCTGCACACCGGTGACCTTGGCATTGCCCGGCAAACACAATGTGCAGAACGCCTTGGCTGCATCGGCGGTTGCATGGCAACTGGGTGTTTCGCAGGCGAAGATTGCATCGGCACTCGAAAAATTCAAAGGCATCGGCCGCCGCTTCAACGAGCTCGGTACGCTGCAGTTGCCAAACGGCGGCGAAGCCACTTTGGTCGACGACTATGGTCATCACCCGAAAGAACTGCAGGCTGTGTTCCAAGCGGCGCGCGGCGGCTGGCCGGATCGACGTCTCGTTGTTGCATTCCAGCCGCATCGCTACAGCCGCACACGTGATCAGTTTGATGACTTCGCCATGGTGTTGTCGGAAGTCGATGCGCTGTTGTTGACCGAAGTCTATCCGGCCGGTGAGGCGCCCATTGCTGGCGCAGACAGCAAATCACTTGCACGCGCCATTCGTACACGCGGTCGCGTGGAGCCCGTTGTCGTGGAGCGCGCCATCGATTTGCGCGCCGCACTCGCCAGCGTGCTGCAAGACGGCGATCTCGTCTTGATGATGGGCGCGGGTGATATCGGCGCAGCCGCACAAAACATTGCGCGCGACGGCGTCGCCGCAGAAGAAGGAGATCAAAACGCATGAACGTGCCCGCACAGCGCACGCATAACCCGGCAGATTTCGGCAAAGTTGCCGTGTTGATGGGTGGCACCTCATCCGAACGTGAAGTGTCGTTGAACTCAGGCGCCAACGTGTTGGAAGCCTTGGTGTCGCAAGGCGTCAAAGCCTTCGCCGTCGATGGCATTCCGGCCTTGGTGCAAGCCATCCAAACCGGCAAGGTGGATCGCGTGTTCAACATCTTGCACGGCAATCATGGCGGCGGCGAAGACGGCGTCTTGCAAGGCTTGTTGGATGCACTGGGCGTGCCGTATACCGGTCCCGGTGTGTTGGGGTCTGCACTCACCATGGACAAAATTCGCACCAAGCAAGTGTGGATTGCCGAAGGGCTCTCAACGCCACGCTACGTGCGTTTGAATCGCGGCGACGACGTGCGCAGCGCGGCAAAAGCGCTGCAACTACCGGTCTTTGTAAAGCCTTCTTGCGAAGGTTCAAGCGTCGGCGTCTCGCGCGTATTGGCAGAAGCAGATTTGGAAGACGCCATCCGCGTGGCGCAAGAATACGACGGCGAAATGTTGATGGAACAACTCGTTGTGGGTGACGAATTGACCGTCGGTATCCTCGGTGATCTGGCATTGCCATCCATTCGCATCGTGCCGAAGGGCGAGTGGTACGACTACCACGCCAAATACATTGCAGACGACACCCAATATCTCTGCCCGGGCTTGGAAGGCGAAGAAGAAGCCGCCATTCGTGCACTAGCACTTAAAGCGTTTAAGGCCGCTGGCTGCACCGGTTGGGGCCGCGTCGACGTCATGCGCAACCGCGCAGACAACACGCTCTATCTGTTGGAAGTCAATACGGCGCCTGGCATGACGAGTCACTCCTTGGTGCCTAAAGCGGCGCAACAAGTCGGTATCAGTTTCGAAAATCTGTGCTGGCGAATTCTTGAAATGACCTTGAGCTCGGAGGCGACTGCTTGAACGCACCGCTGCGACTGACGGTAGGCTTACTTGCAATCGGATTGATTGCATTGCCGCTGCTGCTCGTTTTGAGCGGCACAGTCGGTAGCAGCCGCTTTCCGCTGCGCACATTGCGTGTGGAAGGCCAGGTCACGCGCGTCCATGCGCAAGAATTGCAGCGTGCGCTCGCACCGCACGCTAAGAAAGGGTTCTTTGCCATCCGTGTGGCAGACACGCAACGCGACGTCGCACAACTGCCGTGGATCGATTCCATTGAAGTGCGTAAGCGCTGGCCGGATGTGATCGAAGTACAAATCGTCGAAAACAATCCGTTCGCATTCTGGGGCAAGGACCAACTGGTCTCAACGCGCGGCACGCTCTACCCGCGCTCGAAGGGTATTGCACTGCCTAAAGGCATGCCGCACTTGGATGGCGATCCGCGTTATGTCAGTGCTGCGCTCGCCTTGTATGCAACGTCGCAAGACTTGTTCGCCGCCACCGGTAACAGCGTGCAGGCCTTGTCGGCAGACGCACGCGGCAGCTGGTCATTGACCTTGCAAAGCGGCGTGCAAGTGGTGGTGGGTCGTCATGACGCCGAATCGCGTATCAAGCGCTTCGCCGGCATTCTGCCGAAGCTCACCGCAGAACAAACGAACCGCGTGCTTGAACGCGCGGACCTCCGCTACACCAATGGTTTCGCACTGCGTTGGGGTTCGCAGTCGAAAGCCCCGAAAAACACACAGGATCAAGCATGACGCGCAAAGGCGATAAATCCCTCATTGTTGGTTTGGACATTGGCACATCCAAGATCACCGCCTTGGTGGGCGAGTACACACCCGGCGATGTCGGTGTGCATAACCCCATTGACGTCATCGGTATTGGCACGCACGAATCGCGCGGTTTGAAGCGCGGCGTTGTGGTCGACATTGAATCGACCGTGCACTCCATTCAACGCGCACTGGAAGAAGCTGAGCTCATGGCCGGCTGCGAAATTCGCAGTGTGCATGCATCGATCACCGGCAACCACATTCAATGCCGCAACTCCAAAGGCATCGTGCCGCTGCGCGATGCAGAGGTCACCTATGTCGATTTGGATAACGTGTTGGATGCAGCGAAGGCCGTTGCCATTCCTTCCGATCAACGCATCTTGCACGCCATCCCGCAGGAATACGTGTTGGACGATTCGCAAGAAGGCATCCGCAATCCGGTCGGTATGAGCGGTGTGCGATTGGAAGTGCATGCGCATTTGGTCGTCTGTGCCGAATCGGCCGCTGCCAATATCACCAAGTGCATTCAACGCGGTGGTTTGCGCGTGGATGATCTCGCGCTGTCTTCGTTGGCATCCGCCACTGCAGTCTTGACTGACGACGAACGCGAGCTGGGTGTCGCCCTCGTCGACATCGGTGCAGGCACGACTGATCTCGCTGTCTTTATCAACGGCGCCATTGCACACACCGCATCGATCCCCGTCGCAGGCGACCACGTCACCAATGACATCGCGCACATGCTGCGCACGCCGACGCCGGAAGCCGAGCAAATCAAGGTGCGCTATGCCTGCGCCTTGGCACAGTTGGCAACCGCTGAAGAAACCATCCAAGTGCCGAGCGTGGGTGATCGCCCGCCGCGTCGCATGCCGCGTCATGCCTTGGCGCAAGCCGTGCAAGGTCGCTACGAAGAAATCTTTGAAATGGTCCAAGCCGAATTGCGCCGTGCAGGTCTTGAACCGCAAGTGCGCGCCGGCATGGTGTTGACCGGTGGTGCTGTGCGCATGGAAGGCGTGGTTGAACTGGCAGAAGAAATGCTGCAGATGCCGGTCCGCATCGGCATTCCGCAAAAGGTGGCCGGCCTCGGTGAAGTCGTCGGCAATCCGGAACACGCCACCGGCGTGGGTCTGCTGTTGCTCGGTACACAAGCAGAAGCACCGAGACGCAGTCGTTCTTTGTTGCCGGCGAGCGCGGGTACCGGCGCCATCGCTCAGGCGATGACGCGATTCAAAAATTGGTATCGCGGTGAGTTCTAAGTTTCAGATTCAAAGCGGCGGGCAGGGCAAGGCGTAAACGCAACACCTCCATTACAAAAATCAATAAACAACAAAACAAAAATCGAGAGGACACAACAATGGGTAACTTTGAATTGGTTGAAAAGCTTGCACCGAATGCGGTGATCAAGGTTGTCGGCGTCGGTGGTGGCGGCGGCAATGCGGTCGCGCACATGGTTGCGAATCAAGTGGAAGGCGTCGAGTTCGTTGTCGCCAACACGGACGCACAAGCCATCAAGAAAATCGGTGCCAAAACCCACCTGCAATTGGGCAGCAATGTCACCAAGGGCCTGGGTGCTGGCGCGAATCCGGAAGTCGGTCGCCAAGCTGCGCTTGAAGATCGCGAACGCATCATGGACGCGCTGCAAGGTGCAGACATGGTGTTCATCACCGCTGGCATGGGTGGTGGTACCGGTACCGGTGCAGCACCGGTGGTCGCACAGCTCGCCAAAGAAATGGGCATTCTCACCGTCGCCGTTGTGACGAAGCCGTTCCCGTTTGAAGGCCCGCGCCGCATGCAAACGGCACAAAAAGGGATTGAAGAATTGGCTCAACAAGTCGATTCCTTGATCACCATTCCGAATGAAAAACTGATCACCGTGCTCGGCCGCTCGGCCACCATGGTGCAAGCCTTCCGCGCCGCCAACGATGTGTTGCAAGGTGCCGTGCAAGGTATCGCTGACCTGATCGTTCGTCCGGGCGTCATCAACGTCGACTTCGCAGACGTCCGCACCGTGATGAGCGAAATGGGTCTGGCCATGATGGGTACGGGCGTGGCACGTGGCGACGATCGCGCACAAGCTGCCGCTGAAGCTGCGATCCAAAACCCGCTGTTGGACGATGTGAACCTCTCGGGTGCCAATGGCATCTTGGTCAACATCACCGCGGGTCCGGACTTCACGATTTCGGAATTCAGCGAAATCGGTGCGACCATCGAAAACTACGCATCGGAAGATGCCACGGTCATCATCGGCACGTCCTGCGATCCGGACATGCAAGACGAAGTCCGCGTAACGGTCGTGGCCACCGGCTTGAATCCGGTCACCGCACGTTCGACGCGCCCGAACCAAACCGCTGGCAAGGGTGAGCGCGTTCAAATGCCGAAGATCGAACTTGTCCGTCAAACCGAAGGCAAGCGCGATGGCACCACCGGCCAGTTCGTGACCTCGGCGATCGATGACGTTGCAGATCCGTACAACCCGACCCAAAGCATCTCGCGCAGCCTGCGTGAGCGCGGTTCGGCCACCACGGAAGCCGCAGCACCGGCAATTGCTGATCTACCGAACGACTACCTGAACATCCCGGCCTTCCTGCGCCGTCAAGCAGATTGATTTAGAAAAGTTGTGTCTCTCTTTTGGCCGCCGGCCTCACGGCTGGCGGCCAGTTTTGGCGCTTTCCTCACATTCAGCTTTACGGGTTCAGATTTAGGCATTGGTGTTAATATTTCTGCCCCCTAGGGTGAATTCCCCCAGATGATTCCACAACGCACGCTCAAGAATGTCATCCGCGCCACTGGCGTCGGTTTGCATGGCGGCGAAAAGGTCTACCTCACGTTGCGTCCCGCCCCGGTCAATACCGGCGTGGTGTTTCGCCGTGTCGATTTGGATCCTGTGGTTGAGATCCCCGCCAATGGCGAACTGGTCGGTGAAACCACACTCTGCACCGGTCTGATCAAGGGCGATGCCCGGGTCATGACGGTCGAACATTTGCTGTCCGCACTGGCGGGCCTTGGCATAGACAACGTCTATGTCGAACTCTCGGCGCCGGAAGTGCCGATCATGGACGGTTCCTCCAGTCCTTTTGTTTTCTTGCTGCAGTCTGCTGGCATCGTCGAGCAAAACGCACCCAAGAAATTCATTCGTATTAAGAAAGCCGTCGAAGTGACTGAAGGCGACAAGCGCGCCGCATTTGCGCCGTATGACGGTTTCAAGCTCGACTTCACCGTGGTGTTTAACCACCCGGCAATTCCGCCCTCGCAATCGCGTGCAAGCGTTGAGTTTTCCAGCGATGCCTACGTGCAAGAAGTGAGTCGTGCACGGACCTTCGGGTTCATGCGTGATCTCGAATACATGCGTGAACGCAATCTGGGTCTCGGCGGCTCGATGGACAACGCCATCGTGTTGGATGAGTTCCGCGTGTTGAATGACGATGGTCTGCGTTACCAAGACGAATTTGTCCGCCACAAAATCTTGGATGCCGTGGGTGATCTCTACCTCACCGGTCATCAAGTCCTCGGTGCCTATACCGGCTTTAAGTCAGGGCACGCATTGAATAACCGTCTGGTTCGCGCCGTGCTTGAAGATGCCGAGGCATGGGACATCGTGACCTTTGAAGACCAGGCGCAGGCGCCTGAGACTGTCGCCGGCATTTATCCGGCCCTCGCAACCGCGTAATTCGCGCGCTTCAAGGGCCTGGCGACAGGCTTCCGAATGCCGATTTTCACATGGCGTTCACACTTTAAGCCTTCTTTAACACCCGATCTGCACGCCGCCGCTAACATTGCACGGCTCCGGTAACGGCTTTCAGCTGTCGTCGGAGGATTGGCCTCGCTTCTGTGCGTCGGCCAGAAGGTGACGGATAGTGCGCAGCGCTGTTCGTTCTGTCGCAGGGACCGGCGGTTGCGCTCGGTTGCCGACAGAGGGGGGCAACGGAAACGGATTGCGTGCCACCCGCACCTTGAGTGCCTCAACATCCAGCCCGACGGAACGGGCAGAAGCAATGATTGGCTCCGCCGAAAGCCGCAAGCGATTCGCCCAAACCGGCCCATCCACCAAATACACCAAGGTCCGCCCTTCGATATTGGCAAATCGCGCATGCGCGACCAGCTCGCGGGGCAATGCAGTCGAAAGCTGCAGCCCGACCTTGCCGAGCCAAGCGGCGCGGCGAAGCGGGTCTGCCAGCGCCGATTGCATGGCCACGTCCACCACGTTACGCGGCGGTTTGCGCGTACGACGGGGGGGCGAACCCGAACCAAAGGAATTTCGTGAAGACATCGCGCATCCAAAAGCAATTCAACTACTTTACAGAAACCTTCGTTATGCCGAAGGTGCAACAAGCCGCCAAGGTCATTTCGCAACGTCCCTTATGGGCCGGCGGCGCATTGCTCGGCATGGGTCTACTGACCGGCTTTGCCGTTCAATTCAGCATGCAACAGGGCGAAGTCCTGAAATTGCGCAGCCTGCAATCCCAGCAGTCGCAGCAAATTGAGCTCACACGAAAGAATGCACAGCGCGAATTGAACGCGATGTCTGCGCGTTTGGCGGAGATGCAAGCCCAGGCCACGCGTCTGAATGCGCTCGGCAAACGTCTTGTAGAGACCAGCGGCCTTCAAGGCGGTGAGTTCAATTTTGATCAACCGGTCGGTACCGGTGGTGGTGGTCCGGCGTTTGATATTCCGCCAGCGGTTTTCAATCAAAGCCTGAACAACACGCAAGCGCAGCTGCAAAGCACGGGCGCACAACTTGAGGTGTTGCAGAACCTGCTCAGTGCCAACATGAGCGCGAGCCGCTTCCTGCCATCCCGTTCACCGACTGATAGCCCTATCATCACCTCGAGCTTTGGCCTCCGCGCCGATCCGTTCGGTGCCGGTGGGCAGTTCCATAAGGGCATCGATTTCAGCGCAGATTATGGCGACTCGGTCTTTGCCGTCGCCGACGGCGTGGTCAGCTTCGCAGGGGTCCGCACCGGCTATGGCAATGTCATCGAGGTCGACCATGGCAATGGCTACGTGACCCGCTACGCGCATAATTCTGCGCTCAGCAAGCAAGTGGGTGACCTGGTCCGAAAGGGCCAAGAAGTCGCGAAAGCAGGCTCTACGGGGCGTTCCACAGGCGTCCATGTGCATCTGGAAGTCTGGAAAAACGGTGCCTATGTGAACCCGACACCGTTCTTGCAGGCGCAGCGCGGCAGCGACCTAACACATGGATAAAGCTTAATGTTCTGGGGTTGCAGGCCTTGCGGACACGCACCGGCGGCCCCAGCTACAATAGGTGAGCCATGAAAGGGCGCATTGCGCCCTTTTTTATTGGCCCGAAATTCCTCAGGAAATAGAACAATTTCATGATCAACCGTTTGCTCACCAGTGTTTTCGGCAGCCGTAATGAGCGCCTGCTCAAGCAGCTCAACGTCATTGTCAAAAAGGTCAACGCTTACGAAGACGCCATGAAGGCGATGAGCGACGACGAACTCAAGGCACAAACCCAGAAGTTCAAAGATCGTATCGCCAATGGCGAATCGCTCGACAAAGTGTTGCCGGAAGCCTTCGCAACCTGCCGTGAAGCCAGCACACGTGTGTTGGGCATGCGTCACTACGACGTCCAGCTCGTCGGTGGCATGGTGTTGCATTTGGGCAAGATCGCTGAAATGCGTACAGGTGAAGGTAAGACCTTGGTCGCCACCTTGCCGGTCTATCTCAACGCACTCGAAGGCAAAGGTGTTCACGTCATTACGGTGAACGACTACTTGGCACGCCGCGACGCCGCGCAAATGGGCAAGTTGTACAACTGGCTCGGCCTGACGGTCGGTGTCGTGTATCCGGGCATGAATCATGGCGACAAGCACGCTGCCTACGCCGCCGATATCACCTACGGCACCAACAACGAATTCGGCTTCGATTATCTGCGCGACAACATGGCGCTCTCGAAGGAAGACCGTTTCCAACGTACCTTGAACTACGCGATCATCGACGAAGTTGACTCGATCTTGATCGACGAAGCGCGTACGCCGCTCATTATTTCCGGGCCGACCGAAGAATCCCCTGAGCTGTACTCACGCGTTGATGCGTTGGTGCCGAATTTGGTGCGCCAAGACAAAGAAGACAGCGAAGGCGACTTCTGGGTTGATGAAAAGCAAAAACAAGTGCATATGTCCGAACAAGGGCAAGAGCACGCTGAAGACTTGTTGCGTCGCGCCGGCATCATCGGTGAAGACGAAAGTTTGTACGCACCGCAAAACATTCACGTGGTTCACCACTTGAATGCAGCCATGCGTGCGCATGCGATTTATCAACGCGATGTGGATTACATCGTGCGCGATAACGAAGTGGTGATCGTCGACGAATTCACCGGTCGTACGTTGCCGGGGCGTCGCTGGTCGGATGGTTTGCATCAAGCCGTTGAAGCGAAGGAACGCGTCGATATCCAACGCGAGAACCAAACGCTCGCCAGCATCACCTTCCAAAATCTTTTCCGCATGTACAAGAAGCTTTCGGGTATGACCGGTACGGCGGATACGGAAGCCTTCGAATTCCAAAGCATCTACGGTTTGGAAGTGGTGGTCATCCCGACGCATCGCCCGATGGTCCGTAAAGATCATTCCGACTTGGTGTTCTTGAACCGCAATGGCAAGTTCCGCGCCGTGGCAAAAGAAATCAAGGCGTCGCACGATAAAGGTCAGCCGGTGTTGGTCGGTACGACCTCAATTGAAGTGTCCGAGCTGCTGAGTGATTACCTGAAACAAGAAGGCATTCCGCACGAAGTCTTGAACGCCAAACAGCACGAACGTGAAGCGCATATCGTCGCGCAGGCCGGCCGTCCAGGTGCCGTCACGATCGCCACCAACATGGCAGGCCGCGGTACCGACATCGTGTTGGGCGGTTCGCTTGAATCTGAAATTGCGATGCTTGAAGCAGAGCGCGGCGGCGAACCCGTCGGCGAAGCAGAGCGCGCCAACTTGAAGTCGGCTTGGCAAGTACGCCACGATGAAGTGAAGGCCGCGGGCGGTTTGCACATCCTCGGTACCGAGCGCCATGAAAGTCGCCGTATCGATAACCAGTTGCGTGGTCGTTCGGGCCGTCAAGGTGACCCGGGTTCGTCCCGTTTCTACTTGTCGCTCGAAGACAACTTGATGCGTATCTTTGCCGCCGATTGGGTGCAAAAGATGATGCAGCGCATGGGTCTGAAAGAAGACGACATCATCGAAAGCACCTTGGTGACGAAGCAAATCGCCAACGCGCAACGCAAGGTTGAATCGCACAACTTCGACATTCGTAAGAACCTGCTCGAATTCGATGACGTCAACAATGACCAGCGCAAGGTGATTTACACCCAGCGTGATGAGTTGCTTGATGCTGAGTCGGTCAAAGAAAACATCGACGGTATTCGTGCAGACGTCGTGGGTGACCTTGTCGCCAAGTACGTGCCCAACGAATCCATCATTGATCAATGGGATCTGCGCGGCCTGGAAGCCGAGCTCGCCAGCGAAATGAATGTCCACCTGCCGTTGACGCAGTGGATTGAAGGTCGCGACATGGCAGAGTCGCAAGACGTTGAAGAGGAAGTGCAAAAGGCGGTTGATGCGCACTTCGAATCACGCGAGCAACAAATCGGCAGCGAAACTATGCGCATGGTCGAAAAGCACTTGATGTTGAACGTGCTCGACCAAAACTGGAAAGAACACCTCGCGCGCATGGACTACTTGCGCCAAGGTATTCACTTGCGCGGCTACGCACAGAAGCAGCCGAAGGACGAATACAAGAAGGAAGCCTTCGAACTCTTCTCTGAAATGCTCGAAACCGTCAAGCGCCAGGTCATCGCCATGATGGCGCGCCTGCACATTCGTAGCGAAGAAGAAATCGCAGAAATGGAAGCGGCAGAACGCGCCCATGCAGATGCGCAAGCTGCCCAAATGAACTTCCAACATCCGGGTATGGGCGCTTACGGCGAGGCGCAAGTCAACGCCGATGGTTCAACTGAGCTCGATCCGATGTACGCGAATGTCGGCCGTAATGATCCTTGCCCGTGTGGCAGCGGGAAGAAGTTCAAGCATTGCCACGGGCAGTTGGCTTAAGGGCGGCTCATGCCAATCTCTGGGTTGCCAGCGTATCGATGCTGCATCTAATCTTGCTTAGGCATTCGAAAAAGCAATGCCTCAGCGAGATCAATTGCCAAAAGCGAGATAGAAATGCGTCAGATTTCTGTTGGCGAACTTTTCGGATGTCCCGTCTACCGTGACGTCTACCGCGCAAACGAAGTAATTCTGCTTGTCATTTGACTTGCTCATAATTAAAGGATTCCGGTGCAAAGTCATCGGAATTCTTTTGATGTGTATGTTCGCCGGTTGTGAAGGGGATTCAGCGCACAAGGTCGAATTGAATACGCTGGTCTGGACACCCGGTCCACAGGGCTCTTTCACGCAAGTTTTTTTTGGACGCTTACCGCGAAATTCGAGCTGCGAGGACGTGGCGAAATCTCAGAAAGGACCGGATGGATCAGAAATACAGTTCTTTGACTCGTGCGGCGTGGCTTCCATTTTCGTTCCATCTAAAGCGCTGTTGGTTGATGGCAAAGAACAGCGAGCACTGGTTGCAAGTCACGAAGCATTCCATTTGATGGTGCAGATAGGAAAGGCGACGTCGCTAAAAGTGAGAATGGACGCTGTTACCTATCTATCGGCAGCTGAGCAAACGAGGCACACTCGAAGCGTGGACAAGATGAACGCGTTCTATCGCGCAGTTTTGGATCGCGCCACTGGAAGAACCACACAGTGCCAACAACTTCGTGAAACATACGCCGCGCTAAATGATCTAGAGAAGGGCAGGGCCGCTTGGGAAAGTAGCATTGAGTGGCCGGCAGAATTCTACATGGCAAAGGTGAATCACTTGGATGAAGCACGTTACGTGCGTTTCCGAAAGAACGAACTTCAATACGTTGAAGAAGACATTAAATATTTGGCGGGCTATTACGCACTTGGTTTTGTCGACGCACATCAATCACGCGCGAATTGGCAAGCTGAGTACGTGGCGGGCGTGAACCCAGTGGATCTCTTTTCAAAAGCGATCGGTTGCGGTCCAATATTGCAGCCGAGTGCTGTCGTATCGATGAAGGGCAGCGAGTTATAACGTCCGCTTGGCGTCTTACGCGTCAAGCGCGTAAACCGAGATAGCGGGTACGTCCCGCGTCATAGGGCAGCCTAGCGTTGTGCTGTTGATGAAGTGCGGCTTGCCGTTACACGTGCGAATAGGCTCAATTCCGGGAAATATGAAAAACCTCGGCCATGTGTTGATTGCGACTCTTTATTCTCTCAGCGGCGAGAGACGCTCTTTTGATGGGCGTCTTATGAAGCAAAGTCCGGTCGCATACCAGGCGATCGCCGTTCCAGCGACATATAGCCCGGAATCGTCTGTTGCGAATATGCGAAGTACAAGAATAGTCACTGCTGTTGCAACCAAACCGAAAAGACCGAACTTTACGCTGCTATTCATGAGTGCGATCCTCAAATCATTGATTTAGGTGCTAATTGATGCGGCAAACAGGCGTCGGCTATCGCATCGTCGAAAGACGAACTGAGGTGGGTTGAAGACGCATTCACGCAGCCTCTTGCTGCGCGCCCTTCGCAGGCGCAACCTCTTGCACAATCTTTCCGCCATGCATGACCAGCACTCGATCAGCACTGGCAATGGTCTCGGGGCGATGCGCAACAATGACACGCGTCACATCGAGTTGCTTCACCGCTGCGTTCACCCAATGTTCGTTCTGCACATCCAAGTGGCTAGTGGCTTCATCCAGAAACAGGATTTTCGGTTGACGATACAGCGCACGGGCCAAGATCACCCTTTGCTTTTGGCCACCTGACAAGCTGCTGCCCATATCACCGATCAAGCTGTGGTACGCCATCGGCATGGCGACGATTTCGGCGTGCACGGCGGCCATTGTCGCAGCGTGTTCGATACGCACTTGGTCCACATCCGGATCGAAGAAGCTGATGTTGTCGGCGATGCTGCCGTTGAACAACTGATCATCCTGCATCACGGCACCCACAATCTGCCGCACCGTGCGCGGCCCGAGCTTGCGCAAGTCTTCGCCTCCGACGCGAATGACACCTTCCGTCGGCTCAAGAAGGCCCAAGAGCAATTTCACGAGTGTTGTTTTGCCGCAGCCCGATGCACCGACAAATGCCACCGATTGCCCCGGCTCAATGACGAAGCTGCACTCTTTCAACACCCAAGGTTCGCCGCTGGCATAGCGAAAGCCCAAACCCTCCACTTCGATCCGACAGGTCGACGGGGGTGCCTGTATATCGGTGTCCATCGCGTGCTCAGGCGGCGTGAGCACAATGTCGGCCAAGCGCTCGCCGTGCAAGCGCAACATGCGGAACTCGATGAACTTGTCGATCAACGCAGACATACGCGCTGCAAACTGATCTTTGTAGGCGAGATAGGCGATCAGCATCCCGACCGAAAACACATTCGACATCGCAAGCAAAGCGCCAATCCAGATGACCGCGATGCGCTCGATGCCGAACACCATCTGACTTGCGCCGCTGAACCCCAGTCCCATCTGCGCCAGTCGAACATCCTGGTTCACGGTATCGACCATCAAGTTGTCGTAGGTCGAGCGTCGCAGCGGTTCGGCGCCGGCGACCTTGAGGCTTTGAATACCGCGCAGTGATTCCAGTAAATGTGTTTGTTGTCGTGCACCAGCTACCAACTGGCGCTCGGTGCCATCGCGTAACGGTCGGAAAGAAAGCAATCGAATGCCAAAGTACAACGCGACTGCCGCGAAAGTCACCAAGGCCAATTTCCAGCTGTAGACCACCATCAAAACGAGGGTCACGATCGCCATCAGTCCGTCAATCAAACCTTCGACAAAACTCGTTGTCAGCGTGCGTTGAATGGCCTGTACCGACGACATTCGCGAGGTGATGTCACCGAGGTTGCGCTTCTCGAAAAAGTCGAGCGGTAGACGCAGGACGTGTGCAAAGACGTTGTCCATCCACTGAATGCCGAGGCGTGATGACAGATACACCACAGACCATCCGCGCAAAACACCAATGGCAATCTGCAGCAATAAGGCCAATCCGAAGCCGAGGCCCAACACGGTCAGCAAATCGCGGTCGGCCGATACTAGAACCTGATCCACCACCCATTGCATGAAGAACGGCGCAAGCACCACAAATACTTGAAGCGCGATCGACAACAACAGAATCTGCGTCAATGCCCTTCGTGCACCCGTGACGTGACCGGTAAGTTGTCGCAATGTAATGCCAGGCGCGGCTTTCTTCTGGATGAAGTTCTTGCCCGGCGTCAGCTCCAGCGCCACACCGGTGAAATGTTCCGAAACTTCCGTGAATGCCATCTCACGCTTGCCGAACGCCGGATCGTGGATCGTCGCTTTGCCACGTGACACCTTCGACAACACGACGAAATGGTTCAAGTCCCAGTGCAAGATGCACGGGAGCTTCAGCTTGCCCAAATCATCCATATCCAAACGCAAGGCGCGCGTTTGCATACCAAGCTGTTGTGCGATCTGGATGAGCTGATTGAGCTTGGCGCCCTTAAGCGAAAGCGGGAAGCGACGACGCACTTCGGCCAATGTCACTGCATTGCCATGCGCAGATGCCACCATAGCCAGTGACGCTAGGCCGCACTCGGCGGCTTCGGATTGAAGAATCGTTTTCAATTGAGTGTTCTTCCGGCAACTGAATACAGTGGTTCGAATATCCACTCAATCAAACTTCGACGCTCTCCTAAAATATCGGCCTCCAGCAACATGCCCGGACGCAACGCTTCGGGCCTGCCGTAGGCCGTGACGGCTTGACGCGCCAAGCGCACCGTCACGCGGTACAGCGGCTCACTGTTGCCAGAGAGACCGGAGATTGATTGCAATTCCGCCGGACTCAAAGCACTCCGGCTGATACGTGCAACGCGCCCGATGTGGTGTCCGAACTTCTGATACGGAAAGGCTTGGTATCGAAGCAAGACCTTATCGCCGGGTTCGATGAAACCGACTGCGCGACTCGGCACTAATAGCTCTGCTTCGAGTTGCGCATCGGCGGGCAACACACTCAACAACGGCTGTCCGAGTTGCACCGCCTGACCGGGTTTGGCGAGGATGTTTGAAATCGTTCCTTTGATCGGCGCATTGATGGCCAATGCACCGCGCGCACTGACCTCAAGTGATTCCTGAGCGAGGGTGGCCAGATCACGTTGGAAGCCGGCATCCGATGCCATACGTTGGGCCGGAAGTTCCTGAAGGCTTTGTTGCAGTTGCAGAACACCTCGGCGTGCGGATGTGGCCTGACGTTCGAGAATCTGCATTTCACCGACCGACTGCAAATATGCGGCCTCTTGCTGCTTCATTTGCAGCTCGCTTACATAGTTGTCTTGACGTAGCTGACGAAAGCGACCGAGTGTTTCTTTCGCTATTCGGACTTGCTCTTTGCGCGTTGAGATCTCACCTTCGAGTTGTTTCAGTTCGGTACGCGCGGTCGCCAGTTGGGCACTGAAGCTTGACGCCTGCGTGGTCAAAAGTTGAGCCTGCGCATCGCGGTTGCCTTCCAAACCTTGCGTGCGACGTGCCAACTGTGTGTGCAGGGCCGATAGTGTGTCGCCGTCTTCTACAGTTGCGCGTGGCATGGTGACGACAGCAAGAGCCTGACCCTTGTCGACGTGTCGGCCTTCCATCGTGTCCATCTGCGATAAGACGCCGGTTGCAGGCGCCAGGATGATGGAGACGCCCCGCGTAGGCACCAACTGCCCGATCACTGTCGAGCGACGACTGTAGCTGCCGACGAAGAGAAACAAGAGAATCGACACTGCGCCAATCACTGCGATTGAAGTCATCACCCACAGCGGCATAGGTTGCGCGAGTGATATGCGTCCAAGCCAACCGCCTTTCTTGGCGTCAAGGGCTTCTTGTCGAAACAGGGCGGAAGTCATCTATAAGAATACCGAACGTTCCAAGAAAAAGAGAAAGCTATCGGGTGCGCATGTAATTCGGTATCGGAAAAATCTGAACATTAAAAAAACACGCGCGTCCTGTATAGGTCCGATGCCACTCTGGCACCAAGCTATGACCACTTGTTGCAACCCCGCGGGAGATCTAAATTTCACGCCTTGCACGGGATAAATCTTCGGATTCGGACACGCCTAGTGATTGCTTTGCTATTAAACGACCACACGCGATGAATAAAACTTATGCGCGCTTGGGTACTCTATTCGAATGAACGTTTCGTCACTTTGCACTGCTTCTTCTGCGTAGAAAGTAGGCAACTACGGCAGAAGAAATTGCACAGGCAAGAACAACGTAGCCGCTCTCGGCAATATTCACATGACCGAATCGGAATAGATCAAGTGTGATCTTCACCCCGATCATTACGAAAAAGACAGACAAGAAAATTTTCAAAGTTCGCTCCAGAACAACCAGCGGCTATCTTGCCGGTGATGGGGTCGAATATTCATCACTTGAATCGGGGCCCGTCGCCATGTCTAGCAAACACGCCGCTGATTGGCCAGCGTAGCCGCCCATTATTCCAGCGACGCCACCGATCACCGCTCCTGGGCCGAAAATGGCTCCGCCAACAAAGCCTGCGACACCTGCAGAGATTACCGTGCTCGAGAACGCGTCAAACGTACACTGATTGTAAGCGACATGGTTTGTCCGACTATTCGGCCCAGCTTGTATTCCGCCGCTGACACGCGCTGTTTCTATTGCTGAAGTCATTCTCATTAAAACCTCCCAATATGATTTTGGCGTTCCGATAGTTCGGTGGTGTTGTCGGTAGAAAAATGTTACCTGACGAGAATTTTGGATCATATAGGAAAAGTCCGAATCACTCTTCAGGTGCTACACTGTCTCTTGAAGAACTTCAAAAATGGCTTCGTGCCCTGTCAGTGCACGAGTGCAAATCTTCTTTCCAAAAAACGTGCTGTACTTCAGGCGCATCGTTGAGCTCTGTTTCTCCGTAGAATGGCATTGGAAACCGTCACGGAGAGGGCCTTTCTTGCGATGAAGTTGCCGAGCGTTGTTTACTTGCTCCTGTTACCGTTTATTGTCGCTGTCATTGTCGGCGTGAAGTATTTCAGTCAGGGGTATTTGGGTCGAAATTGGTTCACCGGTGCATGCGTGATTGCGGTGATGGGTCCCGTACTCATTTACCTATTTATGAAGGTCATTACCAAGTTTTCCCGTTGATGCGGTCAAGACCTTAATGAGCCTGACAACAAGAAACAAGAGCGTCGCTGTAGCGATTCCCCACATCAAACCGAACTTGAAAGAAAGTCCAAATTTCCCTGTGTAATTGGGCAGGGAAAAATAGGCAATACCGATCATGATTACTGTGCAAACGGCGAATTGGGTCAAGAAGTTCTTTTTCTGGCTACCGCTGCGTTTGATAAAGTTGGAAAGCAAGCAAGTTGACTAGCTAGAGCGGCTGAGCACACGCCTTGCAACTAGCGTGGAACAAAAAGCGATGGTCGTCGTTGCCAGGATCAACGACACCGTTTGAGACAGGTACATGCGGCTAGCGAAATACACAGCGATTGCCGCGAAG
This sequence comes from Lysobacter sp. HDW10, assembly GCF_011300685.1. NCBI lineage: Bacteria > Pseudomonadati > Pseudomonadota > Gammaproteobacteria > Lysobacterales > Lysobacteraceae > Lysobacter > Lysobacter sp. HDW10. The sequence continues at coordinate 265,338 of NZ_CP049864.1, read as the reverse complement.
AATGTCGCAAGCAAAAGAACTATCACTCGACTGGTTTGGAAGCGTTTCGTCATAGCTTTCTGGGATGGGGGCATCTAAAGAGAATACCCCCGTTGTGCTTATTCCGTCGCGTAGGAGACAGCTGCGGTGATCGCGAGGCCGAGTGCAAGCGTTCCGGCAGCACCCGCTAGCAGGGGCGCGCCGACGACAGCGAGGCCAACGCCTGCGACCGTGGTGACCCAACAACCCGCAACACTCAATGCGGTGCCGGTCGAGATCTTGCCGCCGTCTACTTCACCTACTTCGATTTCATTCAATTCACGCATGATTAGTCCTTAAAGAATATTGAGAAAGTTCAGCTGTGCATCGCGACTTGGGCGTGATGGTAGAAACACTCACGCGTGGTCAACGATTACCTTTCACGTTTGCGTTGTTCTTCCAACAGACGCTTCAATGCTTCGAACTGGCGCTCTACTTCATTGCGCCAATCGGTTTGCGAAGGTGCGCCATCAGCGCCACCAAACACGTGCGCACATTCAAGTTCGTTCAATTGCTTCATTCCGTCTCTCCGTTGGGCGTGACCTTCGTAGTCTCGCGGTAGGTTTGCTTTTAGCAATGCACCGAGTGTGCTCTTTGAGGATAAGGGCGCATTCGCAATGAAGTCTGTAGGAGAAGTCCGAATCATGACTTGGACGGAGGCAACACTTTCACTTTTAGAGTTTTCTTTTGGTCGATGGATGCAAACCGATTTACGTCTAAAGCCCGCGGATTGTCGCAATACCTTGAGCGCCGTGATATCGGGCAATTTGAATGTCCGCAGGTGTCATTCCGCCGAGTGCGTACGTCGGTAGTGCAGGCGCATAGCCGCGGATATCAAAGAACTTGTCCCAACCTAATGGAGAAGCATCCGGGTGGCTGCGCGTTTGCGCGACGGGCCCGAGCAATGCATATCGACAGCCGAGAGCGTGTGCGCGTTGGAGTTCTTCCGCGTTATGACATGAGGCGCTTAGCGGAAGATCGGGCAGGGCGCGCATATGCAGTTGGGAGGACTTCAAATGGAGGCCGCAGCCGAGTGTGCGTGCAAGATCGACGTCAGCGTTAATGGCAACTTCAGCACCATACTTCCGGCAGAGTTCGACGCCTTGAGTGACCAGCGCGCGCGACGCGGCTAGCGCTTCCTCTGCAGGCACCCCATTCCCCCACGGTCGCAATTGGATCCGCTTCACGCCGGAGGACAACACAGCCTCCAATCGGCCAAGCCAATTAACTGAACCCGTCCCCGTTAATTCCGAATTAACTGTACCTGTCACCGTTAATTGGGGGGTGATCCAGACTTGGTCGGGTTCTAGGAGGTGGGCGATGACGGGGACGTCGGGTGGAGGGACGGCGTATTGGGCGAGCTTGTCGCGGGGGACCCAGGCGAGGGCTTGGCCGTCCAGGCCCTTTGGGGTGCCTGTCCAATGACGGACCCAGCGCACATCAAGCTTGAGTGCTTTGGGGGCGTGCTGGGGGACGACCATCACGGCTTCGTCGATTCGGGCATCGATGCCTAGTTCTTCTTTCAGCTCGCGTGCGAGGGCGGCTTCTGGCGTTTCGCCGGGATCAACTTTTCCGCCTGGGAATTCCCAGTAGCCGGCGAAGTCACGGCCGACCAAACGGCGGGCCATAAGGATGCGGCCTTTCGCGTCGGTTATTAGGGCGGCCATCACGTGGATCATTGGATCATTGCCGTGGGAATGAGTGCATGCATTGATAGGCGTCTTGAGCTCGTGGATCTAGATGCCTCGACAAATTGGTCCAACATCCGAAATTTCCTACAGTCATCTACGTGTAAATCTGACACGCTTTCGTTGCAGCTTAATTCTAAGGTCAGCGACGGCTGATCGTTAGCAATGTGGGTCAACGATTGCAAGAAGCTGCCACCGTAGAAAACTGAGACTTTATGGGCTTTGAGATTCGAAATGGCGGAAAAATCATCAAGCAAGTACTGACAATCCTCTTGATGATTCTCTTGCTCGTGGGCACGGTCTGGCCGACGGGCCTCAATGTACTTCTGCCAGAAAAATGGCACTACGAGACATGGCCCTTAGCGATCAAAGTCGCTGGCTGGTTCATAGTGCTCATAGTCTTTATTTGGGACGCTTTTGGCAGCGGAGGGCGTCGTGGTGACGATGCAAATGCGCGCGACTAATCCTTATTGAATTCAATCGCCGATCATTCACATCATGCGTTTGCTTAAGCCAGATTCTTGTAAAGAATATCCAAGCACTGTGCTGAACGCTGCAGTTGTTCAAACGAAGACGTATTGCTGATCACGTCATCTGCAATACCGAGTCGCTGTTCGCGCGTTGCTTGCGCTGCGATCATTTTGCGGGCCATGTCAGCGTCGGTCTTATCACGTGCCATGAGTCGTTCGGCTTGAACGGACTCAGGCACATCCACTACAGCGATGCGATCCACCCACGGATAGTTCTTGCGGCCACCGCTTTCAGTCAGCAATGGAATAACGGTCACCACATACGACGCAGTAGACGCATTCGCTTGCTCATGCAATCGGGCGCGAATCAACGGATGCAACAAAGCCTCAAGCCACGTCCGCTCTTCACGACTTTCGAATACGCGCTTGCGCAAGGCGGCGCGATCCAGTGTGCCGTTTGAAAGCAAAATATCTTGGCCAAAGTGCGCAGCGATGTCTGCAAGCGCATCAGAACCGGTTTCGACGACTTCGCGCGCGACGACATCGGCATCCAGCAGGTCCGCGCCGAGTGAATTCAAGTATTCTGCGAACGCGGTTTTCCCTGATGCAATGCCGCCCGTCACCGCGACGACGTAGGCGCCCATGTTAGCGCCTGAGGCCCATCGTGTTGTAGTACCAGGCCACGAGCTCGGGTCCCCACATGAAGACAATCCAGCCGGCTACCGCCAAATAAGGGCCGAAAGAGATACGTGTGTCGTAACCGCGTTGCTGCAGCTTCAGCGAAATGGAGCCGAGAACGGCACCCACAAATGACGACAACAGAATGGTCGGAAACAGCCCGGCAGTACCCGTCCATGCGCCTATCGCCGCAAGCAATTTGAAATCACCGCCGCCCAAGCCGTTCTTACCGGTGAACTGTTTGTACAGCCACCACACCAACCACAGCACGACGTAACCCACTGCGGCGCCCATGATGGCCTTCTTGGGCGTGACATACAGTGAGTCGGTCGAAGCGAGTAATCCGAGCCAGAGCAAGGGCAGGGTGATCACATCAGGCAACAGCTGATGCTTGGCATCGATGCCTATCGCCGCGATCAGTGACCACGTCAGCACGAGCGCACCAAAGCCCTGCCAACCGAAGCCAAAACGCCACACGCACACCAGCGACAGCAGCAAGGTTGCGAGTTCAACAAGCGGATATTGCTTTGAAATCGGCGCATGGCAATGACGACACTTGCCGCGCAATGCGATCCAACTCAGCAGCGGAATGTTTTCGTACCAAGACAGTCGTGCTTTGCACTGCGGGCAATGCGAAGGTTCAACAGCGATACCAGGTGGCGCGGGCTCGTAGACCTCGGGGATTTCAAGAATTTCCCGAGCTTCTTTGCGCCATTCCCATTGCATGCGCAAAGGCAAACGCAACACAACGACGTTGATAAAGCTACCGACGCAAGCACCCAAGCCCGCCGCCAAGGCATAGCCCAAGGCGGGCTGGGTATCAAGAAATGCCATGTATCAGCCGACGACGGATGCGAGTTTGAAGATCGGCAAGTACATACCAATCACCATGCTGCCCACCAACACGCCGATGATCACCATCACGAACGGTTCGATCAACGAGGCCAATGCATCGACGGCATTGTTGACTTCTTGTTCGTAGAACTCGGCCACTTTGAACAACATGGTGTCGAGTGCACCTGCTTCTTCACCGATGGCAGTCATCTGAACAACCATGTGTGGGAAGAGGTTGGTTTGTTTCATGGCGGTGTTGACGTTATAGCCCACTGCGACGTCTTCGCGAATGCGATGAACTGCCTCGGTATACACGCTGTTGCCCGTTGCACCGGCCACAGAGTCAAGTGCTTCAACCAATGGCACGCCTGCGGCAAAGGTCACAGCCAAGGTGCGCGAGAACCGTGCGACGGCAGAGTCATTCAAAATCTTGCCAATAATCGGAAGGCGCAATGAAATCCGGTCAATTGCATGCTGCATTGGCACCGAGCGCTTGTAGGCGAATATGAAGCCGGCAATCGCAGCGACCGCGATGAGCAACATAATCCACCAGTAAGCCACCAAGAACTTACTGGCCGCGACAATCATTTTGGTGAATGCCGGAAGCTCTGCACCAAAGCCTTTGAACACTTCTTCAAACTGCGGCACGACGAAAATCAGCAACACGGCACTGACCAAGATCGCAACCACGATAATCATGGCGGGATAGAACAGGGCCTTCTTGATCTTGCCTTTGATGGCCTCGATGTTTTCTTTGTAGGAGGCGATCGTTTCCAGCACGGTTTCGAGCACACCGGCGCTTTCACCTGCGCGCACCAAGTTGCGATAGAGCTCATCGAACTGCACGGGGTGCTTGCTCAGAGAGTCATAGAGCGAGTTACCACCGGAGATGTCATCACGAACTTGATTGACCATCGTGGCCATTCTCGGATTTTTTTGGCCAGACCCAATGATTTCCAAGGACTGCACAATTGGCACGCCGGACTTCATCATGGTGGCCCACATCCGGCTGAAGATCGCGATGTCGAGCGGCTTGATGGCCTTGCCACCTTTGTTGCCGAACATCGACTTACGCTTCATTTTTACGTCAGTCGGGTTGATGCCTTGCTTGCGCAACTCGGCCTTGACCAGATTCAGGCTCTTGCCCGTCTGCTCGCCTTTCATCACGACGCCACGCTTGTCGGTGCCCTTCCAAACGAAGGTGTCCAACTTGTCGGCGCCTGCGGTTCCCCTTACTGCTGTCTTGCTAGCGGCCATGTTCAATCCTTGGTCACGCGGTTGATTTCATTGAGGCTTGTCACCCCGTTTTTCGCTTTCAACAGCGCGGATTTGCGTAGATCGTTTACGCCACTCCGTTCCGCTGCCTCGGCAATTTGCATCGCGTTGCCCCCCTGCAACACGATGGCTTGAATCTCTTCGGTCATAGGCATGACCTGATAAATACCTGTACGCCCCTTGTAACCATCGGTGCAATCCGGGCAACCCTTGGCTTCATACAAAGTGATGCCTTCCGCAACCTCTGCCTCTGTAAACCCCTCGGCAATCAGTGCCGCTTCCGGCAGAGTGACAGGCTGCTTGCAGTCATGCAAGCGCCGCGCGAGGCGCTGAGCGATCACCAAGGTCACGGACGAGGTGATGTTAAAGGGCGCGATGCCCATGTTCATCAAACGCGAGATGGTTTGCGGGGCGTCGTTGGTGTGAAGCGTCGAGAGCACCATGTGACCGGTTTGAGCGGCTTTGACGGCGATTTCCGCGGTTTCCAAGTCACGGATTTCACCGACCATGATGACGTCAGGATCTTGGCGCAAGAAGCTGCGGAGCGCTGCGGCGAAGGTCATGCCGCGTTTGTTGTTCTGTTGGACTTGGTTGATGCCCGCCACACGAATTTCAACCGGGTCTTCCACGGTTGAGATGTTTCGGGTTTCGTCGTTCAAGATATTCAGTGCGGTGTAGAGCGAGACTGTCTTACCCGAGCCGGTGGGGCCCGTAACCAGTACCATTCCGTATGGTTTTTGGATTGCGTCTTCGAAGAGTTTGCGTTGGTCGTCTTCGTAGCCCAGCTTGTCAATGCCCAGTTTGGCGGCGCTGCCATCCAAAAGGCGAAGCACGACCTTTTCACCAAACAGGGTGGGCAAGGTACTGACCCGGAAGTCCATCTGCTTGGTCTTCGAGATATTGAGCTTGATCCGGCCGTCTTGCGGAATACGCTTTTCGGCGATATCGAGTTGGGCCATCACCTTCAGACGCGCCGCGATCCGAGAATGCATCTTGTTGGGGATCGTTGCGACATTCTTCAGCAGGCCGTCGACACGCAGGCGCACTCGGTAGTCGTTCTCGAAGGGTTCAAAGTGGATGTCTGATGCACCGCGGCGAATGGCGTCGATCAATACCTTATTGACGAATTTGACGACGGGCGCATCGTCGCTGCCACCGGCTTCGATGCCTTTGTCGCCACCGTTATCTTCGTCATCACCAGCGGAGACATCAAGGTTGTCGTAGTCTCCGCCATCGCCACCCATCATGGCGTCGAAATTGCCGCCCGATGCGGTTTGCCAGGCCTCGACGGTGCGCTTGATCTGGTCTTCGTCGACCAGAATCATCTCAACACTAAGATTGGTAGTGAACCGGAGGTCTTCTGTCGCGGCGAAGTTTGCCGGATCGGCCGTGCCTACAAAGAGCTTGCCGCCCCTCTTAAACAACGGAATGATGTTGTGCTTATTAATCAGATCTTCTGAAACCAGCTTTAGGGCTGACTGGTTTGGATCCATTGCACTCGGATCGAAGAGCGGGATCCCAAACTCGGCTGAGATGGCGCCCAATACCTGGGGAGAGGTCGCTAGATTGTTCTCAACCAAATAGCGCGCAATCGGCTTGCGCTGTGCGCTGGCGGCCGTCTGCGCCTCGCGCGCGACGTCGGGGTCAATGAGACCATCGATCGCCAAGCGACGCGTGATGCCAGTAATGCCCGTCAGGTTGGTTGCGGCGACACTATTCACTGCCATTCCAAAGTTCGACCCCAGTACAAGAATGTACCGTAAACTCATGTGAATGTAAGCATTTTGGGGTTGCAATGGGGATTTCCATCATCCTTCCGGCGAAGAATGAGGCCGAGGGTTTGGCCATCGTTCTGCCAAAGCTCAAGGTGGCGTGGCCCGATGCAGAAATAATCGTGGTCGATGACGGGTCTACCGACGAAACGAAATCCATCTGCGCCAAAATGGATATTGAAATCCTTTCAAATCCCTACTCAATGGGCAACGGTGCTTCTGTGAAGCGAGGTGCACGCATCGCTAGCGAAGATGTCTTGGTGTTTATGGATGCGGATGCGCAACACGACCCCATTTACATTCAGGCTTTGATCGACAAGCTGAATCAGGGCTACGACATGGTCGTAGGCGCAAGGGATTCGACGGGTCAGGCAAACTTCGGGCGAGGTCTCGCAAATGGTTTTTACAACCGCCTCGCAAGCTGGATGACAGGCCATAGGGTTCTTGATCTGACGTCGGGATTTCGCGCGGTTCGGGCCAGCAAGTTTAGGGAGTTTCTACACTTGCTTCCTAACGGATTTTCCTATCCTACAACGAGCACCATGGCGTTTTTCCGTAGTGCATATTCAGTTGCATACGTAAAGGTACCCGTTGCGAAAAGACTTGGCAAAAGCCATATCCGACCAATCAAGGACGGCATGAGATTTCTATTGATTATTTTCAAAATCGCGACATTGTACTCGCCAGTAAAGCTCTTTGCGCCTGCTTCTATTTTCTTCTTTTTGCTTGGGCTTTGCTATTACGGGTGGACATTCTATTTCGAGCACAGATTTACGAATATGAGTGCACTCCTACTTAGTGCTTCGGTGATCATCTTTCTGATGGGATTGATTTCAGAGCAAATTACAAATTTGACCTATAAGCGTGAGTCATTGGAATAAGCCAGTGAAAAGAGTCAATTCAAAATCCGATCTCGCAGTTAATGGCGCTGAACCAGCATTCGCAGAACTACTGCACGTTGGAAGACCAAATGTCGGGAATAGAGACACATTCTTAGCCAACATAGGTCGAATATTGGACAACAATTGGCTAACAAACAATGGCCCAATGGTTCAAGAGTTCGAGCAAAGAGTTGCCCAGTATTTAGGCGTTGAGCACTGTGTAGCGATGTGCAACGGAACTATCGCTTTAGAAATAGCAATTCGTGCGTTGGGCTTGAATGGTGAAGTAATCGTTCCTTCATGGACTTTTGTCGCTACGGCGCATGCACTTTATTGGCAAGGCATCACACCTGTATTTGCTGACATCGACATGGATACGCATAACCTAGATCCAGATTCCGTGCGGACAATGATCACGCCGAGGACGTCTGGCATTATTGGGGTTCATTTGTGGGGAAGAAGTGCAAATGTAGAGGCGCTTCAATCTGTGGCCGATGAACACGATCTAAAACTAATGTTCGATGCCGCGCACGCATTTGGAAGCAGCTACAAAGGCAAGTCAATCGGACAGTTTGGTGAATGCGAAGTCTTTAGTTTTCATGCAACAAAGGCCTTCAACACAATGGAGGGTGGCGCTGTAACGACAAACAACCATGAGCTTGCAGAAACATTGAGGCTCATGCGGAACTTCGGCTTTAAAGGTTACGACAACGTCATTCACCCTGGAACAAACGGAAAAATGATTGAGGCATGCGCGGCAATGGGCCTGGCAAATATTGCCTCTTTCGACTCTGTGACAGAAGTTAATCGAGCGAATCATGAAGTCTACCGAAGTAATCTCTGCGGTATTCCGGGCCTAAAGGTACTTGAGTTCGATTCTTCGGAAAGAAACAGTCACCATTACATCGTATTGGAGATTAGTGAGGAGTGTGGTGCGTCTAGAGATGAACTGGTAAACATGCTCCATGCTGAGAATGTCTTAGCTAGAAAATACTTCTGGCCAGGCAGTCATAGAATGCAACCTTACAAAGCGCTTTACCCACATTCGGATCTTGTGTTGCCACATACACTGGTGCTCTCCGAGCGGGTCCTAATACTGCCAAATGGACAGCAACTATCAAGCGATGAGATCAGATTAATTTGTAGTTTAATTCGCCAGACAGTGCAATAGACAACTCAGATGTCGTGCGTCGAAGAAAAAATATTCTTGGTCTTCAGTGGCGGGAATGATCGAGCAGTAGTTGCGTTTCTGCGCGCGCTGCACTTGTGTGGAAAACGAGCTGCAATTGTTGCTAGGACGCCCTCTGATCGGATAAGTAGAAGTATATTTCGCAAAGACATCGTTTGGACAAGGCCAACACATGAGCTTTCCATTGAGGTCTTCGAACTATGTGTTGCAAAAGTAAGGCAAAAGTTCCCGTCGGAAATGCTCGTCATTCTGCCTTCAACTGAATACTTGAATCTCTTTCTACTCGAGAATCGAGACCAAATTCAGAGACTCGGTTGTGAAATTCCACTGGTCAGAAAAGAGCTTTATTTGAAGCTTAGTGAGAAGCGTAGTGCAACCGATTTGTTTGAGGCAGAAGGTTTCAGGGTCCCGAAAGAGATTGAATCTACACGGTTGACACCACCGATCGTTGCGAAGCCCAAGTCGAATCGGTCAACAAACGGGGTCTCCAACTACCCTCATCTATTGTTAAATGGGCAAGAGTTGGAAAAGTTCCCCCTTTCAAATCGAGCAAACGACTACTTCTTTCAGGAGTATGTCGTTGGTGAGAGCCACTATTTGATGTTCTACATTTGTAAAAATACAAATGAAGTGTACAAGTGGTCACAACGGAATTTGCTCCAGCAGCAATCAGGAAAGTCAATTCTGTTCGCGGAACCGTCTTTTTTCCACGAATCTGCTGGCGCGGCGGCATTCATTAGCGCACTCAGCCGAAAGGGTTTTCATGGAATTGGCATGATTGAAGTTATTCGCCGTGATGGGGATGACGTCTTTATCGAATTCAATCCAAGAATCTGGGGTCCAATTCAGTTTTGTCTCGACCAACGACAAGAAATACTTCAGGCATTCATTGGTGAGACGCTTACTGGAACGCCGCATGCGTACTTGGACTGCTTGCCATCCTCTAAAAAGAACTACTACTTATGGCTTGGTGGACTACTCGAATCGCTCCTGTCAAGCGGCAGGCTTTCTTGGAAGCAGAATCGCTGGAAACTATTGAGCAAGATAGTTCGCAACATAGGTTGTGATGTCTATTTCAGAAGCGACACAATTCATTGCTTTAGGGTCGAAATTATGTCAAACATCAAGTTGCGGTGGTGGAAATGAACGAACTCAAAGACGTACTTCAAAGTCTTTATTCGGATGCGTCCAAACACTCCTCTTATCAAAGCGTTCCCGATTTTGTTACGAAAGAAATTGGGTACAAAGAAGAGGTAAGGTCAAGCTGGCGAGACGACAGGCCGCGAATGAGCTATCTACTACAAAACCGTGTGCCGGCCAGTGGCGAGCTATGGCTAGATTTTGGTGCGAATACTGGATTCTTCATCTTGAGCCTCGCGAATGAGTTCAGAGATACTGAATTTATCGCGGTCGAAGCCAATCCAAATCATTCCAGTTTTATTGAAAAAATCGCAAAGTACTTCGCACTGGACAACGTCAAGGTCATTCAAAAGTCAGTTGGAATTCGAGATCTTTCCAGTCTCCCAGCGTCTGACTTTTTACTTCACTTAAACGTTTTGCACCATGCTGGCCATGATTTTGACTCTGACGTTTTGGAAGAAAAGGAAAAATTTCGCGACTATGCAGTTTCATATCTAAAGTTGCTTGGCACTAACGCGAAAGAAATGCTATTTCAAGTTGGAAGCAACTGGGGTGGCGACAAGAGCCTTCCAATCGTAGATACGTTTGACGACCTTAAGAAGCTTGAGCTATTTCGCTCAATATTGGGCGATTCGAACTGGTCAGACAAGAAAGTTTCCTTCGCATCGAAAGATTCAAATGGAAGGATTGCTTACGTAGAAAGAAAGGTCGATACCAATCAGCACAGATTTGAATTCTTGGACGTATTCCCAGGCGAGTTCTACAGGCGCCCCTTGTTTCTTTGTGCTTCTAATTGAGCCATTCGGTGATTGCGAGGCTATTGATCGGTGCCTAGGGAGATGAGTGTCGGTAGAGCCAGCGTTAGTCGAGCTTCGCACGCCACTTTCTGGAGCGGCTTGGAGATATCAAGCAAGTACGGCGTTCAATTTGCCGTAACAGTTGTGCTTGCGCGAATACTTGGTCCGAGTGAACTCGGCCTGATGGCAATGCTTGTGGTTTTTACCGCGGTTTCTGCAGTCATCGTCGAAGGAGGGCTCTGTAGTGCACTTATCCAGAAGGCGTCGGCAAACCAGATTCAAGAAACCAGTGTCTTCTGGACTAATATTGGGATTAGCATTCTGATCTCAGGTGCATTATGGGCGTGTGCACCTACGATCTCTAACTTCTACCGTCAACCGCGCCTAGTTGAATTGCTTCATTTGCTCGTTGCCGTGTTGCCGCTCGGCGCCATTGCGGCAGTCCCAAACGCACTACTAGCAAAACGACTAGCTTTTAAGCAGCGTGCATTAGTTGAAGTTATTTCATCAACGGTCTCGGGAGTGCTCGCGCTCTTTCTAGCCATTTATTTTCGAGCTGGCGTGTGGGCACTAGTGTGGCAGGCAGTCTCATGGGCAGCAATCCGAGCCCTATTGCTCTTGGTCTTCGCAGAGTGGCGACCAAGAGGGATCTTTAAGTTGAATTCAGTTCTCGAACTGGTTCCATTTAGTGCTTTCTTGTTGCTCTCGGGTCTGATGAATATGCTTGCTGCTAGATTGCAGCTACTGCTCATTGGGCATCGGTATGAGCCCAGAACATTGGGGATCTACTCAGTTGCTCTCAATACTCAGCAAGCTCCCCTTCAGTTCATGACCAACTTGTTGAACCGAGTTGGACTTCCGATGTTTTCAATCGCTGCGACTGAACCAGAACAAGTCCCTGGGGTGTTTGGAAAATCACTGCGGCTTTCACTTTTCTTTTTTGTACCTTTCATGTTCTGGCTTGCGCTCTCCTCTGAACCTATTGTTAAGCTTCTCTACGGGAATGAGTGGTTGAGGGTTGCACCGATTCTCTCGGTTCTTTGTATCGCTTGCTCAATTTGGCCATTGCACGTCCTGAATCTAGTCGCAACTACCTCAATGGGTAGGAGCGATATATTGCTCAAGCTTGAGGTGTACAAATCGATAATTACAGTAAGTCTGACGATCCTGGCAATTCCCTTCGGCATTCTTGTACTGGCGTGGTCCGTCCTCGTAACAAATCTCTCGTTTGTGTTTTTAAACACGTGGTACTCGAAGCGGCTTCTCGGGTACGGCCTTAGAAAACAGCTTAAGGATCTTATGCCAATAGTCGTACTTGCTGCTGTTGCCACCTTCGCTGCGTACTTCTTTAGATCTTCCTCTGATATCGCTTACTGGAATTTAGTTCTTACGTTTGTGATTGGCGCTCTTGTCTACATCGGTGGAGCCTTTGCTTTTCAACTCGAATCTTTTCGGGAGGTGTGGAGGCTTCTTGAAGGCGCTTTCCGTGCGGTTAGTCGTAAGTTTAGAGTTGTCTCGCGATGAAAAGGCAACGAATTACAGTGTGCGTAGCAACTTACAATCAAGAAGAAACGATTGAGGCCTGCCTCCGGAGCATTCTGGATCAGGAGGTCGATGCAGACGTGGATGTGCTCGTAGGAGACGATGCATCCACGGACAGAACTAGTTTGATCATTAAAGAATTGAATTTGGAATACGGCGTACGTTTGACTCACTTGCGCCGCGAGACTAATCACGGTCCTTATAACAATATGCGGGACCTCATCTTAAAGGCCGAAGGAGATTTCATTGCCAGAGTTGATGGCGATGACTACTGGCTACCGGGCAAGCTTGCTTTGCAAACGGAATTTCTCAACGCAAACGGCGATTGCACAGCTGTATATTCAAATGCGCTGCTAGAAAATAGCTCAGGAGTTAGGATCGGATTTTTCAACGATGTTGGCGATTGGGTCTTTGGGATATCGGAACTGCTGAGTCGTGGAAACTTTCTATGTAATAGCACAGTGCTGTTTCGGGTAGCTTGCAAACGTGCGTGGTCAGACGTATTGACGCCTCAGATCGACTATCGCGCGCACCTTTGGCACGCGAGACATGGAAAGCTTGGCCACATTGGCGAGCCACTCGCGGTGTATCGGGTGGGCTCCACCCAATCAATGGTTCGTACTACAAACAGTCGAGTTCGAGATCTATACTGGGAGGCTATAGAAAGCGTGCCAAGAGAATTGGTCAGTAGATTCGCCGTTGCGATGGGTACGGCAGACTTTCTACGGCGTGTTTTCTTCAAAAGTCTTCATACCATGGATCCTAGACTGGTCTTTTCATGGGCTAGGAGAGTCATTGACGCGGCACCACTCGGAATCATGCTCACCATGCTGCTTTTCTGTGAATCAGTTCTAAGGATGAGCGTAAAGATTGCTCTCGGATACCTGATGTTTCCTTCTACTAAGAAAAAGATTCTCTATTACCGTTAAGCGATGTCTGCATGTTGGTTGTCGGTTCTTCAAAAACGAACAACGCCTCTGTCCTTTACATTGTTCTGGGTTCTCGGACGACGCGTGGGAAGTGGAAGCACAACTACGAATTTTCGAGATGCTATCTTATTTTCGGTAGCCCGTATTTCGAGAGTAAGGTTAGCTTTCTGAGAGACCAGTGAGTCGTCTTGAACCATTGGGCAAGTGTCACTCGTCTGGCCGCCTGCATCCTTGAACGTTCCAGTCTGAGTTCACGGAACTCTTTAAACGGAGAAAGGGCAGCCGGTAGGTAGATTGAGCTAAAAATCTCAAAGTTAGATCTAGCCGTCGCTAAGAGAATACCTTCGAAAATCAAGCAAGTCATATGAATGGCGAGCAATGGCCATACGACAATCGTCGGTGTCAAGATGAACAGTGAGCGCGTCTTATTAATCTCGCTCAAGCGCCTCCTCTTGAAAGTCGTAAGCAACTCAGTCTCTGCTTTATTTCCTCCAAAACTGACACCTTGATGATGTCGATAGAAACTATCCGAGGTCACCCGAATAGTTGCGCCTTGAAGTCTTGCTGCACCACATAAAAAGAGATCTTCACCCACAGATTCAAACCACTCCGGAAACCCATGAAGTGTTTGCCATAGTTCCATCTTGATCCATAGGCACGCTCCGATTACGTACGAAATTTCCGAGCGAGCCCCATCTAAATTCGGCACTGGATTTAGAAAAGGATCTGTTAGGCAGCCTCGATCAACGAGTCGACCAGTCTTCATGTCAATTTGTGGAACGGTCAGAATGCAAGGGTCATGAATGCTCTTCTGACTATTCAATAGCGCGCTGAGAGCGCCTGACGCCAACTCAGCGTCATTGTTAAGTAACAGGAGAAATTCGCCTTTGGCGATGTTGGTCATTCGGTTGTTGGCAACGCAGAAGCCCACATTCTGAGAGGACGAGATAATTCGAACTTGTGGGTAGCATTGCTCAATAATCAGCACCGACGCATCAGTTGATGCATCATCGTGCACAACGATCTCTATGTCTGCGTCTACTTCCTGAGCGAGTACTGAGTCAATACAGTTCTCGAGCAAGTCCTCACCATTATAGTTTGCAATGCAAACTGAGATCTTTGGTCGACTCATGTCAGAGAATTGAATGACATCCATGTTTGAGTTAGACCTTCTTCGAGCGAAGTTGTAGGGCTCCAGCTGAGCTGCTTTTGTGCTGCATCTGAGCTAATCAAGATCGAGTTCACGTCAGCCGGACGAGCTTCCTCATAGATACGCAATAATTTCTCCTGCGCAACTGCTTCAATTTTAGCAAGCAGCTCATTCAATGAAGTCCCCATCCCGCTAGACACGTTAAGGGTAAGAACCTCTTCATCTGGCTGTATCTCTACAGACGCGACGCAAATTCGAACCAAATCGTCGATGTAAAGGTAGTCCCTAATTTGCTCACCGTTGCCCCATATCGTGAGCGCTGCGCTCTTCAGAATGCATTCCATAGCCGTTGGAATAATCGCGAATCCAGACTTTGCAAGCTGTCCAGGGCCGTAAATGTTGGAAGGTCGGAGAACGACTGCTGAGCCGCCATATTGTCTTGCCCACGCCTGGATGAAGTGTTCAGCAGCTGCTTTGCCCGCGCCATGATATGAACGAGGACGAATCTGATCTGATTCACGAGCTGGTACAGATTTCTCCCCGTAAAGGGTCCCTGCAGAAGACAAGTAAATTAGCTTGCAATCGGGCCTACTCTGCATCGCTTCTAAAAGAGCCAGCGTCGGTCTCAGATTTCCATCGATCTGTGGTGTTGCGGAACTACTACCTGGGGTACTAATTGACGACGTATGTATTACGGTCTGACACCGAGTTAAGAGCTCGTTGAAATCTACGGCTTCGTCGAACGTAGAAACCACATTCTCTACTATCACGTTGTCAAAAGTGCATTGCTTTCTGGTGGCCGCGATGACAGGCGTGCCACGCTGAGCCAATGCATTAGTTACGTGCCTGCCAATAAAGCCGCCCGCACCTAACACAAGGACGGCGTCCCTATTAGCATTCATTGATCGCCGACCAAGGTAGTGTAGACGTCAATAAATCGGCGGGCACAATCATCCCAATTTCCAAAGCGTTCCTTGGTCAACTCTCTGGACTGGAGTTGAGTATTCTTGTTGTTCACTGGATCCCCAAAAAATTCCAACGCCTCTATAAGCATAGACTGGTTGTCGCAGATGCGACCTACTGAATTCTTAGAGATTAGGTCTTCGTGAGCGGGTAAGCGCGACGCAATAATAGGTAGTCCTGCAGCCATTGCTTCTAACATGACCTGAGGACGGCCCTCTGAATGGCGGCTCAATGAAATCAGTCCGGTAACTTCTGGAAACCATTTCTCCGCGAGCAACTCAGGCGTAGCGGGGCCATGAAAGTTAACCCATTCTGGGATTGAAATATCCTCATCTTGCAGAGGGCCGACGAGATGAAGTTCCCGCTTTCCATCATTGAAGATGTTTGACCCCCAATCGAACAGGTCTCCAATTTTTCCTTTCGTTATGCGTGATACGCAAAGCCACTTTTCACGATCGCGATCAGGCGACCTCTTTACTTCGTACCATCTGTCATCAATCCCAAAGGGAACGCATTCAACTTTTGCGATGTCGCCAAACGCGGTTCGGAGGGGTTCCACCATCCAGTCTGAGTTTGGGCAGATGACCGTTTTTCTATTGGCGATCCGGTTGCGCAAAGCACGATTAACAAGGGGAAGCTTAAGCAGCTCCATATCCGTACCAAGGACACAAATAACTGCCGGTCGAGAATTGGAGGGAAGTGCCAAGGCGCATTGGAGCCAATTCACGTGATAGACGTTTGTTGATCTGGACTTGAACGCGCGATTCAGTCTTTTTAGCAGGCTCAAAGAAGCAATAAAACCTTCAAAGGGTTTCTTTCGAAGGAGTTGGGCGATTCCGCCCTTGGAATTGAGATCTTTAAGCCAACGGGCGTCGCCGGCCTGCAACGCGCAATTTGCATGTTCGGGGAGTGGGCCGGGTGGGCACCAAGTATGCATTTGCAATTGTGGGCGCGCGCAAAGGCCTTCCAACATTCTAAGGATGAACAGCCCCTTCCAGTCATTTGAATGCTCAGGAAAAGATGTCGAAGTCATCAACACGCTTAGATGCTGTTCGATTTGATTCATGAGTTTGTTCGGACCGAATTTGATTTGAGCTCTTCAACCCAACTGGAATGACCTTGCTTCTCTAGTTCCGAATAGACGCTCTTGACGAATCTTTCGTCTTTTCTTCCTAGATGTACAGACATCTCAAAATACTCAAATGCTTGGGCATCAAGAGATGTCTTCTCAAGAATGAAGAACCCGATCCGCGCATACTGAACGTAGTCCATCGGACTCCTGCGAGTAACTATGTCAATCGCCTTTAAAAGCTTAGATTCCTCGAGTGGAACACCACGTTCTACGGCGCCAATCAGCACCCATACAGTGTAAGTATTTTCAGGACTTGGTGAAACGACTGATATTCGTTGGATGTATCTATCCCAGTCTGCATCAGTAACGTCACCGCGAATTGTCTTGAACAGCACGACATTTGAAAGCGATGATGCTGCATAGCCAATTCTTCCGCCGGTCTCGCAGGCGGATATTGCATTGTCTAGATTTGGATCGTTCGGTCTACTGCCTGCACTCTCGTAAAGCTCAAAGTAATACCCGCACTTTGCGTTCCACGCGCGCGCAGAAAAAGGGGAAACTTTGGTTAGATTTTCTGAGAACGCTCTTGGGTTTCCCCAAATCGAGGTGTTTTTGAGCGTAAACGCACCCAAAATTATGATGACTATCATGGAAACAGCTAACCGAATCGTACGTGGTGTTTGAAACTTGTCAAAAGCCAATACGGTCAGATCAGTCAGAGAAAGGATTGCTCCAATAAGCGCGAAATGGTTTCTGTGCTCGAAAACCAGCTCTAGACCAATTATGTTGCTTGCCACTATGTGGGCGGAGAAATAGAGAAAAATGCCCAAAGCCAGCAATGGCCGTCGATCTTTCATAAGCCAAGCTATACATAGAAGCACAACTACCAGTGCCAGCGATGGAAGTGTTGTTAGTGGTTGAAAGAGTGAACGAGAGATTTCAAAGTTGTCGTAATAGAACGAGAACCGTGACGGTAGAGGCAGAACAATTTGGCCAATATACAAACAAAGGGCACGCCCTTGAGAAAGCAGACGTTCGAAAGAGTTGAAGTTTCTACCTGGATACGAATCAGTTGACCAAAAGTGAGGAACAATCAGAAAAAAGTACAGCAGCAACGCAAATACGGTGCAAAGGAAATAGCCACGCTTCAAGAGCACTTCCAGTCTTGAATTGGACGCCTTGAACTTGAACAAAGTAAGTTCGATGGCCAATGTATAGGCGGGAAGCAACGCGGAGTCTTCTTTGCATGCAATTGCAAGGACCCACAAAAAGACCAGGAGAATTAAATAAAGTCGACTAGGCGCGCCTTCCATTTGGGCGCTACGCATATTTAAGTACGCCCAAAGCGCAAGCACAATAAACAAAGTGCCCATCGTTTGCATGCGTTGAACGATATAGAGCACAGAAGACACTTGAATCGGATGGATTGCCCACAGTAGTGCCATGAGCAATGCCAAAGCAGCGGCCCTTTCACGTGGGAGGTTCGCCGCTAGAAGGGTCTTTCTGAAAAAACCAGTTACCGCGAGAACGGTCAGAAAGTGGATGAAAATATTAGTTTCTTTAAACGCTCTCGGATCGAGACCGGCACGCCAATGGTCAACAGCAAATGTTAACTCGGGAAGAATTCGGTGATAGCCGCTGGGCGCAAAGCTATAGATTGCGTTGGTTAGCGATTCAATACTTAATGATTGAACATGTAAGCCGACGTTGTAAACAATGTTGGGCTTGTCATCAAAGAGAAACTGACCACCCAGTCCGGGTACGAAAACTGCACCAGCTAAAGCAGCAACCAGTAGAGCTGCATAGAAGAAATTTTTGCTAAATGTGCGCACAGGTGCCTAGATCTGCCCAAAGTTAAAGTATGGCAGTCGTTCGGCGTCGAACTAGCTTTTTTGCTACTAGATTCTATGGCAGAAGGTGGCAATTGCCAGTTGCAACATCACATGATGCCTGTTTTGTCCCTGGCTGCTTTGGTGTTCCGAGGACCGTCGTCGTTGAGGCCGTAATGTCGTCTGCTGCTGAGCAAGCCTTGACTGGCGCAGGCCAGACAGTTGCATTCTCAGTAGCCATAGATGCAATCGCCAAGCTAGCGTAGCTTTTCATTTCCGATAGGCATGCCGTCTCGGCGGCTCGTCCTTGGTAGGTCCGGTACATTGGCAGCGCTATTCCGGCAAGGACAGCGATGATCGCAACAACGATCATCAATTCGATCAACGTAAACCCGTTTTGCTTCTTCATTGGATTTCCCCTAGGCTCCACTAAACAAGCAGGTACCGTGCCAAAAAAACAACCCCGCAGATGCGGGGTTGTTTCAAAGCTTCAAAATTACCGACCTATTATGGTCGAAATTTGAATTACAGCAGGCGGCAAGAACCGCTACCGCCGTCGCAACGGGTGTTTTGCTTCACGGATGCATTGCCCTTGGTGCGAGCGTTGAACGTGATCGATGCGTTGGTGCTGTAGTTCGACGGAGCGGTCGAAACAGTCGTGGTCGCGTCGCAAGCTTTCGGGGTGTAAGCGTCAGCTGTACGGTCATCGGCCCAGTTTGCAACTGCGGTGCTCATCCAAGCCTTGCCTTCAGCCATACAGGCCGAGTTAGCCGAACGCTGCGTGTAGTTACGGTATTGCGGCAAAGCAATAGCGGCCAAGATTGCAATGATCGCAACAACGATCATCAATTCGATAAGGGTAAAGCCTTGTTGCTTGTTCATAGTGTTCTTCCTAGCTAGAAGGTTTGATTTTCACGTACCCCGTTGCCGGTGAATCCGGTCCGTGGGTGCCGTGCTACGGTGCACGTGCATTACTGGTAAAGCAGAGGCCGTGCCAAGTGAGGCGCCGACCGTCAATCAACCACTTACGCCATCCCCGCGTAGGATTCCCCTGAATCCCCTGACGCACCCCTGGTCCCAAAGTGACCCTAAGCGTCACATTCAGCCGAGATTTAATCAAGCATTACCTTGAGCGATTTTGAGACCGCGCTCCCATTCTAAGAAATTTTCTGAAATCGCGGCGGTCTAAAAATCCAAAAACTCAGTCCAAACCCAGCTTTTTAAGCTTGTAACGCAATGCGCGGAAGGTGATACCCAGCTGCGCAGCTGTCTTGGTCTTGTTATAGCGGTTTTCCAGTAGGGCGCTCTCAATGGCTTGCTTTTCGAGCTGCTCCAGCGCCTCGGGCAGGGCCCCTGTGGGCGTTCCCACGCTTTGCGGGGCGATAGGTGCATCGAATGCGCGCTCTTGAGGCGAGTCAGGCGCCGCTGTCTCAGTGGGCACTGATACAGCCGGAGGCGCCACTTTTGGCAGGTTGAGGTCTTCCGGATAGATCGCCTGACCATCCGAAAGCGTCATCGCGCGCTCAAGAATATTTTCCAGCTCACGCACATTGCCTGGGAAGGGGTAGGCATGCAATGCATCGAGTGCTTCATTGCTGATCTTCGTGTTCGGCATCTGATGGCGCTCAGACAACTTGGCCAAGATCATTGTGGTCAAGGTGCCGATATCTTCAACGCGCTCACGCAAAGGCGGCACGCGCAGTTCGATCACATTGATGCGGTAATACAAGTCGTGGCGAAATTTACCTTCGTCCACCAGCGCAGAAAGATCCTTGTGGGTCGCCGAAATGAGCCGAATGTCGACGCCTTCTTCCGCTTGGCCGCCAACAGGACGCACCGATTTCTCTTGAATCGCTCGCAGCAACTTCACCTGCATCGACAACGGCAATTCGGCAACTTCATCTAAAAACAACGAGCCACCATTAGCTGCTTGGAACAGGCCTTGTTTGTCTGCGTGGGCACCGGTGAAGCTGCCTTTCTTGTGGCCGAAGAATTCGCTTTCCATCAGCTCTGGCGGAATCGCGCCGCAGTTGACGGGCACAAAGGGGCCA
The DNA here is from genome assembly GCF_011300685.1 of Lysobacter sp. HDW10. Taxonomy (NCBI): domain Bacteria; kingdom Pseudomonadati; phylum Pseudomonadota; class Gammaproteobacteria; order Lysobacterales; family Lysobacteraceae; genus Lysobacter; species Lysobacter sp. HDW10. The sequence continues at coordinate 245,060 of NZ_CP049864.1, read as the reverse complement.
TCCGCGCGCGGGGAATGGTCATGAATACTGCGTGCGGCCAGCTCTTTACCGGCGCCGGATTCACCCAAGATGTAAACAGGCGCCTGACTACGCGCGACTTTGCCAATCGTTTGGCGCAATTGCGCCATGGCAGGCGAGTCGCCGTGCATGCGCTTTTCAGGTTCGGGGGCTTTGGGGGCGAGCTTGCGTTCTGTACGCAGGTCCAGCGCGTGCTGCACCAAATTGCGCAACACCTTCAAATCGACAGGTTTGGCGACGAAGTCGAAGGCGCCAAGCTTAAGGGCTTCAACCGCAGCCTCTACATTGCCAAAGGCGGTCAACATGGCCACCGGCATTTCGGGGTATTTGTCTGCAATGTGCGACAGCAGCTCCAAACCGGAGCCGTCCGGCAGGCGCATATCGGTCAAGCAGAAATCGAACTTCGCATTGGCCAGCTGGCTTTTGGCCATTCCGAGCGTCGCTGCGGTCTCCACGCGCAAACCCATGCGCGTGAGCGTCAGAACCAGCAGTTCCCGGATATCTCGTTCGTCATCAACGACTAGCGCACAGCGGTCTTCGGACATTCTGAACCATCAATCCATTGAGTCACACCATGATACCGCGCCGCGCTTCATGTCTTGCGTAAAGCTAATGAATCCGGCAAGGAAAGTTCGAACACGCTGCCAACGCCCGTGCGTTTGTAGCGCAGGTCGCCGCCATTGCTACGCGCCAGTTCACGGGCGATATGCAAGCCCAAACCGGTGCCGTGCGGCGACGTGGTGTGGAAGGGGCGGAACAGTTGGACTTGGTCCTTATCGCTGATACCAGGCCCTTGATCGATCACCGACAGCATGGGTGTGTTTCCGGCCATAAATGCGCGGATCGTCATCTTGGCAGGCTCGCCCGGTTTGCGGCCGTAGTAGCGTGCGTTACTGATCAAGACCTGCAGAATCTGGTGGATGTGTCTTGGGTCGGCCATCGCCATCGGATTCACCGTGGCATCGACTTTCAATACATCGGCATCCAACGGATAACTGCGCACATATTCTTCTGCGAATTCTTTTGCGATGTCGCCCAGTTGAACGGGTTCAGGCAACGCGCGTTCTCTGCGCGCCAAGCCCAAGACACTTTCGATAATTCCGTTCACGCGCGTGACTTGCTGCCGAACAATTTCGAGCATCTTGCGATCCATCACTGAAAGGTCGCGGGATTCTTCGAGGAGTTGTGTGGAGTAGCTGATAGCTGAAAGCGGGTTACGAATTTCGTGTGCGAGGCTTGCAGAAAAACGACCCAACGCAGAGAGCGTAATGCCTTCTGCGCGACGCGATGCGATTGTGGTGTCGTCCAAAAAAATCACCACGTCGTCTTCGCTGTCTGCATGCAAACGCAGGAATTTAGGCACGATTTCAAGCTGATCGGGTCCCATCCGGATGGGGCCATAGTTGTCGCTCTCTTGAAACTTCACTGTGGGGTACTGACGCCACAGCTCGAGTCGATCTGAAAGATTTGGCGCGGAAAGTGCGAGTGCGCGCAGCCCTTCGCCGGCTTGCCCAAGCAGTGCAATCGCGGCTTCATTCGCCAATTGGATATAGCCGTCACCATCGACAATGATCACGCCGGTGGGCATGCGGCGAATGATCACTTCATTGATTGCTGCGAGATCGCGCGCTTCTTCACTGAAGACTTTTGCGACTTCTTCAGACTTGACCACACGCCGTGCCAGTGAGTTGGCAAACAGCGCAGTCGCGATGAACGCAGCGGCGAAAACAAAAGATTCCGCGATCGGACGAACCGCATATTCGGATCCGATCGCTTGATTGATGACGCCTTGCAAGATGAATGTCGCGCCCGCCAAGGCGGCGGTCGCAAGACCAAATGTCATGGAGACAAGTAGCGAGCTTGCAGCCACGTTCAACAACAACATGATCGCGATGATGGGAGACGCATCGGGCAAGATGCGAATCGCTGCGTTCGCAAAGAAGATGTCGATGACCGTGCCGATGGCAACCTGCGTGACGACCTTTACGTTGCTGCGGGTAACGCCCAACATCACCAACGAGAAAAGCAAATAGGCGATGCAGATCCACGGGCCGATGAAGTCGTGGCGGGTTTCGCCAAACCAACCTTGGCCCGGCCCGACCACCACCCAACTGACCATCCCGGCCTGAAACGCGCGAAAGACGCTGTAGGCGAACAGCTCCTGGCGGTTGGCATCAAGGGCAAAGCGCGAGCTGGGGAAGAGTTTGATCACATGGACGTGCTGAGTGGACTCCTTATAAATATATAGGTGTCTGGGGGTGAGGTGCCTGTCAGGCCCCGATTTGCCGCGCCGCGTCATTTTTTGAGACAATACCGCGCGGCGTTCGGCCGCCCGATCCTCGGGCACTCTGCCGACGCATGCTTCCTTCTTACATTCGGTGAGCCATGAATTTCCACGAATATCAGGCAAAACAACTGTTTGCCGACTACGGCATTGCAGTTCCCGTGGGCAAAGTCGCCCATTCCCCTGACGAGGCCGTTACGGTCGCCAAAGAAATCGGTGGTGATTTCTGGGTCGTCAAAGCGCAGATTCACGCGGGTGGCCGCGGCAAGGCCGGCGGCGTCAAGCTTGCCAAGACCTTGGACGAAGTACGCGAATACGCCAAAAACATGCTCGGCACCAAGATGGCGACGTATCAAACCGCCGGTGTGGAGCTGCCGATCGACGCAGTCTTGGTGACCCAAGCCACCAATATCGACAAAGAACTCTATTTGTCGGTCCTCGTAGATCGCGCGACCCAAACCGTCACCTTCATTGCTTCGGCTGAAGGCGGTATGGACATCGAACAAGTGGCTGAAGAAAAGCCTGAAGCGATCAAGTCCTTGCACGTGAACTTTGTGGAAGGCTTGCAGCCTTACCAAACGCGTGACCTCGGCTTTGCGCTCGGCATGAACGCCAAGCAAGTGGGTCAGCTGTCGAAGATCATGTTGGGCTTGTTCAAGCTCTTCAACGAAAAAGACTTGGCCCTGGTTGAGCTGAACCCGCTCGCCATTCTCGACGACGGCAACTTGGCCGTGCTCGACGGCAAGATCGATTCTGACGACAACGCGTCGTTCCGTCATGCTGACCTCGTCGCCATGCGCGACACGCGTCAAGAAGACGAAACCGAAGTGTTGGCGTCGAAGTACGACCTCAACTACGTGACCATGGACGGCAACATCGGCTGCATGGTGAACGGTGCAGGTCTCGCCATGGCCACCATGGACGTCATCAAGTTGAACGGTGGTGAGCCGGCCAACTTCCTCGACGTCGGCGGTGGCGCGAACAAAGAAAAAGTGACCGAAGCGTTCAAGTTGATCTTGCGTTCGCCGACCGTCAAAGCCATTTTCGTCAACATCTTCGGCGGCATCGTTCGTTGCGACATGATTGCGGAAGGCATCATCGCTGCAGTGAAAGAAGTCGGCGTCAAAGTGCCGGTGATCGTGCGTCTTGAAGGCACCAATGTGGATGCCGGTAAAGAACTCTTGAAGAACTCGGGCTTGGCCATCATTCCGGCCGATGACATCAACGACGGCGCGAAGAAGGCGGTTGAAGCCGTCAAAGGAAGCAACTAATGGCTGTTCTGATTAACAAGAATACGAAAGTGCTGGTGCAAGGTTTCACTGGCTCGCAAGGCACTTTCCACGCGCAACAAATGCTCGACTACGGCACCAAAGTCGTCGGTGGCGTGACTCCGGGTAAGGGTGGCACTGAACATCTCGGCTTGCCGGTGTTCAACTCGATGGCGGATGCCGTTGCAGCTACCGGTGCAGATGCTTCGGTCATCTACGTGCCGCCGCCGTTCGCCGCGGATTCCATCATGGAAGCCGCCGCTGCCGGTATCAAAGTGATCGTGTGCATCACCGAAGGTATTCCGGTGCTCGACATGATGCGCGTCAAGAATGTCTTGAAGCAGTATCCGGATGCACGCTTGATTGGTCCGAACTGCCCGGGCGTGATTACGCCTGGCGAATGCAAGATCGGCATCATGCCGGGTCATATCCACATGCCGGGCAAAGTGGGCATCGTGTCGCGTTCGGGCACCTTGACCTATGAAGCCGTGAAGCAAACAACCGACGCAGGTTTGGGTCAGTCGACCTGTATCGGTATCGGTGGTGATCCGATCAACGGCACCAACTTCATCGACGCGTTGAAGTTGTTCCAAGAAGATCCGCAAACCGAAGGCATCATCATGGTTGGCGAAATCGGCGGTTCGGCTGAAGAAGAAGCGGCCGAATACATCGCCAAGTTCGTCACCAAGCCAGTCGTCGGCTTCATCGCCGGTGCATCAGCACCGAAGGGCAAGCGCATGGGCCACGCAGGTGCGATTGCTTCGGGTGGTTCGGGCACTGCTGAAGGCAAGTTTGCGGCGATGGAAAAAGCAGGTGTCACAACTGTGAAGTCACCTGGTGATTTGGGCGCAGCGATTGCCAAGCGTCTCGCCAGGTAAACGACGCCCTAAGCATCGCTTGGTGTTGTCACTCAACGGGCCCGCTTGCGGGCCCGTTTGTTTTGTACGGCGCATGATTTGACATCAGACGCGCCAAGCGACACATTCAGTCGTTCTGGATGAAAGTCGAATTACAGGTATTGGCGTCATGTCGAAACCCTTACGCATTGCGCTGGCGCAGTTTGATTGTCCCGTCGGCGATATCGCCGGCAATACAGAACGCATCAAGCGTTGGGTGACGGAGGCACGAGACCTGCATGCGGCCGATGTGGTGTTGTTTCCCGAACTCGCGGTCAGTGGTTACCCGCCGGAAGACTTGTTGTACCGCCCGCGATTTTTGCAAGACTGTGCGGATGCACTGCGAGACATTGCAGCATCCGTGCAGGGCATCGTGGCGGTGGTCGGTTGGCCGCAAGCCGTAGGTGCGGTGGTATACAACGCGGCGAGTGTATTGCGCGATGGTGAGATTGCGCAAACATATCGCAAGCGCGAATTACCCAACTACGCGGTGTTCGATGAGCGTCGCTATTTCGAAGTGGATCCCGATAGAGACGATTGCGTATTTGAAGTCAATGGAACGCAAGTCGGTCTGCTGATCTGCGAGGATTTGTGGTTTGCAGAACCGATTGCCAGCACGGTCAAAGCGGGAGCGTGCTGTGTCTTGGTGCCCAATGCATCGCCATTTGAACGCGACAAACATGCGCAGCGTGATGCGCTGCTTGCGCAACGCGCGCGCGAGACGGGCGTTGGCGTCGCCTATCTCAATTTGGTGGGCGGGCAAGATGCATTGGTGTTTGATGGCGCGTCTGTCGTCGTTGATGCGGATGGCACGGCATCACTCGCCGCAAAAGCATTTTCTGATCAGTGGTTGGTGGTCGACTATGACGCTGACGCGCGTCGGTTCCATCCTGTGCTTTGGCAAAGCGATGAGGACGAATCGCGAGATGGTTTGGCGTGGCGTGCCATCGTGCGTGGCATTCGCGACTACTGCGGCAAGAACGGTTTCAAGCAAGTTTGGCTAGGCCTGTCAGGTGGCATCGATTCTTCGATGGTGCTGTCATTGGCTGTGGATGCTTTGGGCCCGGAACATGTCACAGCGGTGCGTATGCCCTCACGCTATACGGCCGATCTCAGCAACGACTTGGCGCAAGCGCAGTGCGATGTCTTGGGTGTACGCCTGTTGGCACTGCCCATCGAGAAGCCCTTTCAAGCCTATCTCGAGACCTTGGCTGACACCTTCGCCGATCATCCGGTGGACGTGACCGAAGAAAATCTGCAGTCCAGGATTCGTGGCGCCATGATGATGGCGCTTTCAAATAAGTTGGGTGGCTTGCTGCTGACGACAGGCAACAAGAGCGAGTATGCCGTGGGCTATGCAACGATTTATGGCGATATGTGCGGCGGCTATGCACCGCTCAAAGATCTCTATAAATCGGAAGTGTTCGCACTTTCGCGTTGGCGTAATACCGTCGGTACCGGTGAGGTGATTCCGACAGCCGTCATCGATCGTCCGCCGACGGCAGAACTACGCGACAACCAAAAAGACCAAGATTCGCTGCCGCCCTATGACGTTCTTGACGGCATCCTCATGCGCTACGTTGATCAAGAACACTCACGCGATGAGATCGTGGCGGCAGGCTATAGCGCTGACGTCGTCGATCGCATCGTCAAATTGGTGCGCATTGCCGAATGGAAGCGCCATCAAGCAGCGCCAGGACCCAAAGTCTCGCGGCGTGCATTTGGGCGCGAACGTCGGTATCCGATTACTAACGGATACCGAGGGTAGTCCACTAAGGGCGAACTATTGCGCCGGCGCCGGTGCCGGTGCTTGCATCGGCGGCGGCACGTGTTCAACGGTGACTGCGCTGCCGCGAGCAAATGGATTCAAACGACGAAGGAACGAATCACCGCGCGGCCAGGTGCCCTTCAGCCAGGGGTGATTGGGGTCGTTGGCTTCAAGCACACGCTTGGCGTCTGCGGCCAATTGCGTATTACCGAGACGCGTATAGGCTTCAGCCATGACAGCCACTGCGTCGTTGCGATATTCGGTTTCAGGATAGGTTTCGAGCAAGTACTTCGCTCGGTTGACGGCCGCGACATAGGCATCATTGCGCAAATAATGCACAGCCGTGCCCAACTCGTAGCGCGAGAATTGGTTATTCAAATAGGCGCGACGTGCACGCGCATCTTCGGCATATCGACTCTTCGGATATTTGTCGAGCACAATACCGAAATCGTTGTAGGCCTGACGCGGCGCTGCCAGGTCACGCGACGACATATCGATGTCGAAAATGCGCGCCATAAATACGGTATTGCGCGATTGGTTGGACAAACCGCGCAAGTAGTACATGTAGGGCACGTTGGCATTGGTCGGGTAGGTACGCAAGAAACGGTCGATCGAAGAGATCGCGTCGTCGTTGTTATTGCCCTTGTGTTGCGCGTACGCCATTTCCATGAGCGACTGCTCGGCGTATGGGCCGTACGGATATTGCGCCAACAAAGTCTTGAAATCTTCTTCGGCAGTGCCGTAGTTGCCCCTCACGACCGCGTCGTGCGCTTTGTCATACAACATGGCGACGGGACGATTGTCTTCTTTTGTTTGCTTCCGGCCGAACAAGCCCTTCATCGTCGTACAGCCGGTTGCTACCACTACCAGAGCTGCAGAAAGGAGGACTGCGCGGACGACGCGCTTGGTTGCGAATTCGATGTTGCCTGAGTTCATGAGGGCCTGCGACGCCGTGAATACGGAAAAGGCGATAATACCGCAGGCGGGGGGAACGATCCCTTCTCCGAATGAATACTTGGTTAAGTACAGGACTCGCAGCGGATGCATGACCCAGAAAATGAAACGGACTCGGTCGATGCGACTGCGAGCACGCAAACGGCCACGGTGCCACTCAGCCTTGCTGGCAGTCGGCTGGATGTCATTGCGGCGACGCTGTTTCCGGACTTTTCCCGCTCCAAGCTGTCTGATTGGATCAAATCAGGCCGCCTGACGGTCAACGGTACGACTGCGCGGCCAAGAGATACGCTGACCGGGGGCGAGTCCTTGGTGCTGGAAGTCCAGCTGGACACCCAGACCCATGCCTTGCCGCAAGACATCCCGATTGATGTGCTGTACGAGGATGCTGACCTTTTCGTGGTGAACAAGCCTGCAGGCTTGGTCGTGCACCCCGGTGCGGGCAATCCGGATGGCACCTTGGTCAATGCCTTGCTTTTCCGTGATCCGACGCTGGCGCAATTACCCCGCGCGGGCATTGTGCATCGATTAGATAAAGACACCTCGGGTGTGATGGTCGTCGCGCGGTCGATGCCCGCGTTGAACAAGCTGGTAGAGATGCTTGCCGCGCGTGATGTACACCGTCAGTACTTGGCGGTCGTGGTCGGGGCATTGGTATCGGGTGGCACGGCGGACGCTCCGATAGACCGACACCCGCGCGATCGCTTGCGCATGACCGTGCGCGAAGATGGCCGTCATGCCGTCACGCACTATCGCCTGCGCGAGCGCTTCCGCGCGCATACGCTTCTTGAATGCAGATTGGAAACAGGGCGCACGCACCAAATTCGTGTGCACATGCAATTCGCGCGTCATCCGATTGTGGGTGACCCCTTGTATGGCAGTGCCTTGCGATTACCGAAAAACGCGACGGATGACTTGGTGGCGCAACTGCGCGGCTTCAAACGTCAAGCATTGCATGCGGAAGTATTGGCGTTTGAGCATCCCGTACACGGCGGTGAGATTCGATGTGAAGCACCGGTCCCTGAAGACATGAAGGCGCTCATTGCGGCCTTGCGTGATGACACCGAAGAATTCGAAGCGCGCGATTGCCGCCGATGAGTGCATGGATCGAGCCGGCCTTGACCTTGCCGCAAGGTGTGCACGTTGTCACCACGGTGCGCCATGGCTTGGGTGAATCGGCATCGCCTTTCAACGAATTTAATCTCGGCTTGCGCAGTGGCGATGAAGCAGCCGTTGTGCAGCGTAATCGCCAAGCGTTGGCAGACGCATTGCATTTGCCATCGCTGCCGCATTGGCTGAACCAGGTCCATGGCACCGATGTGCATCGATTCTCAGCCGTTGCAGACGTCGATGCGGCAGAGCAGGTGGCGGATGCTGCGGTGACTTCAGTGCGTGGTGTGGTCTTAAGCGTGTTGACGGCAGACTGTTTGCCAGTCGCGCTGGTGGCGAAAAACGGACAGGAAGTGGCCGTGGCACATGCGGGCTGGCGTGGATTGGTCGCCGGTGTCTTGGAGCGCAGTGTCGAAGCGATGGCGACGGCACCAGATGCACTCGTTGCGTGGTTGGGGCCGGCTGCGGGGCCGTGCATCTATGAAGTCGGTGAGGAAGTGCGCGATGCGTTCTTGGTCGCTGATGCGGCGGCGAGTGCGTGTTTTCGTGAAACGCGCCCCGGACATTGGCGCATTGATCTTTATGGCATTGCCAAGCAGCGCTTGAACGCCATCGGTGTGAGCGAGATCTACGGTGGCGACCGCTGCACGATCAGTGAATCTGAGGCCTTCTTCTCGCATCGTCGTGATGCGCGCACAGGAAGAATGGCGACCTTGGTGTGGATGGATCCATGAGTGTTTCTTTGTTTCAGCGCATCCTAGGTGCCGACTTTTTTCATTTGGCACCTGCAGTGAAGGCGCTGCATATTGAGCAAGGTGACTTTACCTATACGGGTCGCGTCAACGTTGAACGCGGCACGGGTGTGTTGTCGCGGCTATGCGGCGCATTCGCGCGCTTGGCGCCCGACATGCAAGATGCGCCGATGACGGTCCGGTTCACCACGCGACGCGATAAAGAAGTCTGGCGTCGCGATTTCAATGGCGCGCCCTTGGTTTCAACATTGAAGTTGAAGGAGGGCATGCTGTTCGAACGCATGGGCATGATTTCGTTTCGCTTCTACCTGTATCGCGTGGGCAAAGAACTGCATTGGGTGGGTCGCAGCGCACGCGTGTTCGGCGTCCTGCCTTTGCCAAAGTCATGGCTTGAGCACGTGCGTTGCACCGAATCCGAGCAAGATGAGCGCTATCACTTTTGCGTGGATGCGCAGTTGCCGATTGTTGGGCGTTTGGTGCGCTATGAAGGATGGTTGGAACGCGCATGACGCATTCCGTCATCGTTTTTGATGGTGTCTGCGTACTGTGCAACGGATGGGTGCGATTTCTATTGTCTAAAGACAGAGCGAATCGCTACAAATTTGCTTCTATGCAAAGTGAGGTTGGCCGGACGCTTTTGGCTGATAACGGCTCGGACCCGGACGACCCCGTGTCTTTCTTACTCTTGGAAGCAGGGCTTCCTTATTCAGATTCCAATGCGATCATTCGCGTGCTGCAATCGCTTGGCGGTGTGTGGTCGCTCGCTGTGATTTTCAAAGTTGTCCCAAATGCGCTGCGTGACCGCGCCTATCGCGCACTTGCACGAAATCGCTATCGCCTCTTCGGTAAACATGAAGCTTGTCTCGTGCCTGCAGCAGACGTTGCAGATCGATTCCTTTAAAACTTACAGATCCGTCAGCTGCGTTGTCCGCGTTTCAATTTTGAAGGGCGCAAGTGACGACAGAAGCGACGCCAAGTCGAACAAATTCGCGCAGGCGGATGCACCACCGCCTTTGATGTCCCCGCGCGCAAGCTTCTGCGCCAAAACAACGGCGGGCGTTGCAGGAATCTCCGGACCATCTCCCTGACGTGCAATGATTTCCCAGCGCATGCCATTAGCGTTTCCTTGCGCGTCCGTGCCCTTCAGATCTATGTGCATCACTCCGGTGTCACTGCCCGACGTTTGCCAAAGTTCGCTGATTCTAAGCAAGGGTTTTGCGAAGGTCGCCAATGAAGGCATTAGTCCCGCGCGAACCACCCAGCTGGCAAGCCATAAACCAAAATGCATTCGATGCAGTTCTAAGCCGGCTCGAAAATCGCAATTCTTCAAGCTCGGGTAGAGGGCCGGCAACACATCCAGGTCAGGGACTTCGCAACGCGCAAACCACCTGCGCCCGACACCTTCAAAGTCGACCTTGCGCAAGGATTGCCATCCGTGGACGGTAGTCGACGTACCGGCTTCCAAGATTGAAAACGGCTTGCCGACATAGCTCAGAATCGCTTCTGTGGTGGCGAGTCCTCTAGGCGTGTGATTGCCCGGCGAGATGCCCACGTTGACCGAATCGAGTCTTTCAAACGACGGCGCCAGCGCAGCAATGACAGCCGCGGAAAGCCCCGGCACACTGCTCGCGCCGCTGATCACGCGCAAACCTTTGGCCTTGGCCAAGTCGTCCAATGTTTGAATTCGAGCCACATAGTCCCGGCCATCGGCCAGATCAATGCAGTGCGCACCCGCCTGCAGTGCCGCGTGCGGAACACGCAGGTCGCGTGCTTGAAAGGGCCCCGCTGTGTCGATCACGATGTGGGGCGACAGGGCCGCCAGACGCGCTGGAAAGTCACTGGCATGCGTATCAATGGCCACGGATGCGCAGCGACTGCGTGCGTCTTCATCGAGCGTGCGAATCAAATCATTCGCTTTGTCGGGATGCCGTCCAGCCACAGACACATGAAATGAAGGATCTTTCGCCAAGCGCGCCGAGATACGTTGGCCAAACAATCCGTAGCCGCCGAGCACGACAACGCGCGTAGGAGATGAGGTCACTGGCTATTCCGTTGCCTGATTAACAAAATGTTGAATTCGGGTCATTTTGAACGTTTTTGACGTTGAACTCACCCCGGTTTGCCACCATATCCATGGCATCGCGGCACGCAAGCCGCCAGATACCCAGGTGCACGCCATGCGAATGGACAAACTTACAAGCCGCTTCCAACAGGCACTGTCGGAGGCGCAATCAATGGCAGTCGGCCGCGATCATTCAATGATCGAACCCGCGCACGTTCTGCTTGCCTTATTGGACGAATCAGGGGGCGGTACCAAGCCCTTGTTGTCGCAGGCCGGCGTCAATGTACCCGTGCTGCGTGAGCGCTTGACTGAGGCGCTGGATGCCTTGCCCAAGGTGAGCGGGCAGGGTGGCCAAATGAGTGTGAGCAATGAGTTGTCGCGTGTGCTGAATCTGACCGACAAACTGGCGCAGCAACGCGGCGATGCGTTTATCGCTAGCGAGCTCTTCTTGTTGGCATGTGTTGAAGAAGGCGGTGCAGCAGGTCGTGCACTGAAGGCTGCCGGCGCAGATCGCGCAAGACTTGAGGCGGCTATTGAAAAAATGCGTGGAGGCGAAAAAGTGCAAGACGAAAATGCAGAAGAGCAGCGCCAGGCGCTTGAGAAATACACGATCGACCTGACCGCGCGTCACGAGAAGGGCAAGCTAGATCCCGTGATCGGCCGCGACGAGGAAATTCGTCGGTGCATTCAAGTGTTGCAGCGTCGTACGAAGAACAACCCGGTGTTGATCGGTGAGCCGGGCGTGGGTAAGACCGCCATTGTCGAGGGGCTTGCGCAGCGCATCGTCAACGGCGAGGTGCCGGAGGGTTTGCGCGGCAAGCGCGTGCTCTCGCTCGATATGGGCGCGCTCATTGCGGGTGCGAAATTCCGCGGCGAGTTCGAAGAACGCTTGAAAGGCGTGCTGAATGATCTGTCAAAGAATGAAGGGCAAATCATTCTCTTCATTGATGAATTGCACACCATGGTCGGCGCGGGCAAAGGCGACGGTGCCATGGACGCCGGCAATATGCTGAAGCCTGCGCTTGCGCGTGGCGAATTGCATTGCATCGGTGCGACCACGCTCGATGAGTATCGCCAGTACATAGAAAAAGACGCAGCACTCGAGCGTCGGTTCCAGAAAGTGTTTGTGGGTGAGCCCTCGGTTGAAGACACCATCGCCATTCTGCGCGGACTTAAAGAGAAATATGCAGTTCACCACGGTGTTGAAATCACCGACCCCGCAATTGTGGCCGCAGCGACTTTGTCGAATCGCTATATCGCAGACCGCAAGCTGCCAGACAAAGCTATCGATCTAATGGATGAAGCTGCATCGCGCATTCGTATGGAGATTGATTCGAAGCCGGAAGAGTTGGATCGCAAAGAGCGTCGCCTCATTCAACTGAAGATCCAACGCGAAGCACTCAAGAAAGAAAAGGACGATGCATCCAAGCAGCGTTTGGCGGATTTGGAGGCGGACATCAGCGTCTTGGAGCGCGAGTTCGACGATTTGAATGAAGTCTGGAAGGCCGAGAAGGCGATGGTGCAAGGCGCCACCAAGATCAAGGAACAGATCGAAGAAGCGAAAGCCCAATTGGAGTCGGCACAGCGCACGCAGGATTTTGCGCGCATGAGCGAAATCCAATACGGCACACTGCCGGGCCTTGAGCAGCAGCTGAAAGCGGCGCAAGAAGTCGAAACCAGTGGCTTCAAACTCTTGCAAGACAAAGTGACTGCTGAAGAAATTGCAGAAGTGGTCGCGCGTTGGACCGGGATTCCTGTCAGCAAGATGCTCGAAGGTGAGCGCGAGAAGTTGCTGCGGATGGAAGAACATCTGCATACACAAGTGGTCGGTCAAGAGGAAGCAATCAAGGTCGTCAGCGATGCCGTACGACGTTCGCGCGCGGGCTTGTCAGATCCTCAGCGACCCGCAGGTTCGTTCCTGTTCTTAGGTCCGACAGGCGTTGGCAAAACCGAGCTGACCAAGGCATTGGCCGGCTTCTTGTTTGACTCGCCCGATGCCATGGTGCGCATCGACATGAGCGAGTTCATGGAAAAGCACAGTGTGTCGCGTCTGATTGGCGCGCCGCCGGGCTATGTCGGCTATGAAGAAGGTGGCTACTTAACCGAAGCGGTGCGTCGTCGCCCGTATAGCGTGATCTTGTTGGACGAAGTCGAGAAGGCGCATCCGGATGTCTTTAACATCCTCTTGCAAGTGCTCGACGACGGCCGTCTGACGGACGGGCAGGGCCGCACGGTCGACTTCCGCAACACGGTCATAGTAATGACGTCGAACTTGGGCTCGCACCAAATTCAGGAGTTGTCCGGCGATGACTCACCCGAAGCCTATGTGCAAATGAAGGCGGCGGTCATGGGTGTGGTGCAAGCGCATTTCAGGCCGGAGTTCATCAATCGATTGGACGACATTGTCGTGTTCCATCCGCTGAGCAAGACGGAAATCAAATCGATTGCGCGCATCCAACTCCGTGGCTTGGAAAAGCGTTTGGCCGAACGCGGTATTTCCATCACCTTGAGCGACAAGGCGTTCGATCTGTTGGGCGACGTGGGCTTCGATCCGATATATGGCGCACGGCCATTGAAGCGCGCGATCCAGCAGCAGATTGAGAATCCGCTTGCCTCACTGATCTTGAAAGGTGACTTCGGCAGCGGCGACCATGTTCAGGTCGACGCAGAGGGCGGCAACTTGGTATTCAAACGCTAAGCAAGCGCTCGGATTAGGCGGCGTCGAAGTTTGGATTCAAACCGGCGTCGTCTTCCGGGTCGTCCGGCATCACGCGCTCGCCATCATCAACCATCAAGTGTTCTTGCGGCGCACCGCGCTTGTGTAGGCGACCGGCTTGCACAAGCGTTTGAATGACCGAAAAGACTTCCACGCGGCCGAACGGCTTCTTCATGAATTCGTCGGCACCTATGCGTTTGACATAAAACTGTTCGGTGGCCATGGCATTGCCACTAATCATGATGACGGGCGTTGTTGCGGTTTCTTCTTGCTTGCGGAAGTGGCGTAATGCATCGAAACCGCTCATGCCCGGCAGCACAACGTCTAAGAAGATCAATTCGGGCTTGTGTACTTTTGCGAGTTCAAGACCATTCTCGGCATCGCCTGCGGACATCACTTGATAGTGGTTCTGTTCGAGCATGCGGGTGAGCACATTGACGATGGTCTGAGAGTCGTCCACGACAAGGACTTTCAAGCCGATTTCACCCTGCTCGCGTCCGGTCAAACGGCGGTCGGTCGAATTGGTCTCACGGGCAGCCGCTGAACCTTGCGGTGCAGCTTCAGCGCTCGGTGTCCCCAACATCCGCTTCAGAAAATCCAGTGTTGCCATGGGTCAGTCCCTCCCTGCGGAAAGAGTACGCTGGAACATGCTGTTTTGTCACTGGTTTCGCAGGTTTAGCCGGGCGCACTTGCAAAATGAACGCGGTCACAGGAATACTGGTGCCGACGGAATTGGCAGCTTGCCCTGCACCAGACTTCTGGAGAAGCTCGGATTGTGAAATTGGACAGGCAACTGCTTCCACGCGGCTGGATTGCGCCGGCCGCGCTACTAAGCGCGATCGGCATCGGCTTGCAGCAGATTTCCATGCCCTATGTATGGGCCCATGGCGGTGTCACTGACAGCGCGACACTCATGCATTTGCACACGGGACTCGGCTTGGCGATCGCGATGCTTTTTCGCGACATTCGCATCCTGGTTACGTACTTTCTGGTGTTGTTTTGCGGCTGGGTGGTGCGCGCCTATGTCGACAACAGCACGTTCGATCAAATATGGCCCGGCATCGTCGATGTTCTGATCATCATTGTTTGGTCGCGCTTTTGCGCGAAATTGATGGGATGGCCGCGCGACGAGGGTCATCGCCGAATTGAGCGTGCCGACTTGCCACGCTTTGCATTCATTGGCTTGATGCTCTTTCCTTTGGGGGTGGTGTTCTCCGGCATCATGCGCGCGTGGGTCACCGTGCCTGAAGAATTGTTTGCAGGCGGTTTGCAAGTCATTTTCGCGCGCTTCTTCGGCGTCTTGATCGTGACCGTGCCATTGATCGGTTTCGTCACAGAGTTCAATGTTCGCGAACCCTATCGACTGCGTGTTAAACGCTCGCCGCATCGACGCGCCTTGTGGCTGTTGCTGATGCTGGGGTTGTTAGTGCTGGCCTATTTCGTGCTCAGCAATGTCGATCGCAAATCCACCGCAAATGGCGCTGCGCTCATTACGGATTTCCGCTATGCCGTTGCCGGTGTGCTGGCGTGGGTGTTTCTCTACCTCAGACCGCGTTTGGCGTTTGCCCTGCTGTCTGTCGCCATGATCTTGATTTGCAAGCTGGCGTCGATGGGCATTCCACAGCCCATTGATCCGGTAGCGCTGGCCAACTTGGCATCGATCTCGTTTGAAGCCCTGATTTTGCAGATTGGTTTGCTGTTCGTCTTTGTGTACCACCGTGATGTGGTCACCCAAGCAAGACGCCTGTCGACGCAAGCGCACGTGGATCCGGTATCGCAATTGCCCAACCTAGTCGCGTTCCGTGATGTGGCCAAGTTGATGCAAAAGCGCGGTGAGCCCTTGGAAATCGGCTACATGTTTATTGACAGTAGCGAAGAATGGACGGCCGGCTTCGGTATCGATCTTCAAGCACGTGTGCAGCGCGAAATTGCGCAGCAGCTGTCGAATTTCTGCGAGCCGTTTATAGCGGGTACCGGCCAGTTTGTTCTGATGCCGCGCGCTGAAGGTCTGACCGAACGCTCGTGGGTACGCGTTATTCGTCGCATCGAATCATTAACCGTCGACATTGATGGGCAGTTGGTGCGGCTGTCGCCCTACCTAGGTGTGGCGGTCGTGAAAGACGACAGTGTCTTGGCTTTGAACAGTGCACTCCTGGTCGCCTCGCAGTTGGCGTTTGACGCACGTCGTCGATATGAAGTGCGACCGCTGTATGACAGCAGCAGCGAACCTTTGGCGGGTGCGGCGCGAACACGTTTGCAGTCAGTGGGTGAGGCTCTGGCCAATATCCGTTCGCGAAGGATTGAACTGTGGTTCCAAGAAATCGTCCCGGCAGGTGTCCGCGCACACGATGGGCGCCGCTACGGTGAAATCTTGTGCCGCCTGCGAAGTGCAGATGGCGAATTGATGCAACCCACGTCGTTTATCGAACCTTTGGAAGCTGCAGGGAGAGGCGCCGAGCTCGATCTCAGCGTGTGGCGTTCACTGGTCTCTGTGTTGAGCGAAAACCACGATGTCGCGTCTCGCCTGAGACTGTCTGTAAACTTAGGCGGCGCAAGTTTGGCTTCTGCATCGTTCTTGCGCGACTTTGAACGCGTGCTCGACGCGATGCCTGTGCCCGCAGATTCGATCTGTTTGGAAATCACCGAAACGGCCGCAATTTCAGGTCTGGATGAGGCCCGTGCCGTACTCGAACGGGTGCGCGCGCGGGGGTGTCGCATCGCCATCGATGACTTCGGCAGCGGCGTGCAAAACTTCAGTCGTCTGCGCGATTTGCCTGTGGATGTGTTGAAGCTGGATGGCAGTTACGTGCGCAATGTGGTGGGCAATCCGAAAGACCAAGCGCTCGTGCGCGCCGCTGTGCAATTGGCGCAGGCATTCAATGCGGAAACCGTGGCGGAATACGTCGAGACCGAAGAGGCCGCGCAATGCTTGCGTGAGATCGGTGTGGATTGGTTCCAGGGGCATCTGTTTGCAGAAGCGCGCCCATTGAACGATGTACTTGAAGAGCTGCGTCGCTATCGCTAATTCGACAGCGCTCGCACGCGACTAGGCGGCCACGTAGGGCCGGTCACGAATCCACATGGTTGCGATCCATTTTTCGCCCGCCTTGACCGGTGCACCGCCGTGGAACGACATGGCGTCACAGCGGCCCGCTTCATCGGTGTACGCAAAGTAAGAGGCATGCCCGGTTTGCGGAGCAATCGAAAGATCGCCATAGGGGAAGATGGTTTCGCCGCCTGCCTCTACGTCATTGAGGTAAATCACAAGCGTGGCAACGCGTTGCCCATGCTTCAAATGGCGGCGTTCGCCCAGCGATCCCATCGCAAAATAGTCGTAGTGCGGTGCATATTCGGCACCGACGCCATAGCGCATGACCTGCAGACCTTCGCCATGGTCAGAAGGGATGCCTGTCAGTTGCGCGATGCGCTCGTCGAGCTTGGCAATCAGTGGAGACTCACCGCGCGACAACATCACCAACTCACTGGTGCGACGGTCATCGACCAAGTCGCTGCCATCAATCGGGCTGACGACCATGGCGCGTGAAATTCTGTAGCGCGAGTATTCGATGAGTTCGTGGCATTCTTCCGCGGTCAATACGTTGGCCAAGCCAATGACATACGGGCGCTCGCTTCGGCACACCACTTTGATGGCGCCATGGTCGAGCGGAATGCTGTTTTGCGTTTCGGCGCGTTTGATGCGCGCTGTGGGCTCAAAGCCTTCAATCCACGTAGCTGTCTGGTTGGCTGCTTCTGCTTGGAAGTCATCATCCAACAACGATTCGAGGTCTTCCGGCGGGCAATCGAATGCGATCGCGGTGGCGCGCTCAGCATCTTCTTGCGCGTAGTGATGCTCGATCAGCAGCGCATGGACTTCATCACGGGTGAAGTTTTCAGCGCGACGGTCACGCAGCCACTGGGCAAGTTCTTTGTTGATTGGATTGGCCATTGGGACATTTTAGCGGAGCGGGGTGAGGCTTTTGCGCTAAACTTGTCCCGCCTTAGGTGACCGCGATGAGCGGTTGAAACGGGAATCCGGTACGCGCATGCAAATCCGGAGCTGCCCCCGCAACGGTAGGCGAGCAGGGTTCTCCCCGCAATCGGACATGGCCACTGTGCACAGGCATGGGAAGGCGTCTCGACTGCGTTGATTCGATGCTCGCAAGCCCGGAGACCGGCCTGAGGAAAACCGGACATGCGGCGGGCATGCAGGCGGTGGCCGTGCCTGTCTGCGTGCGTCCCTTGCTTGCTCCTTCATGTTTTTTTCAATGAACGTTGCGCCTGCTGCGCAATGCATGGAGTTGCTTGAATGAAAAAGTCTGTCATCCGTATGTCCGCACTCAGCATCGGCATTTCGCTGGTGTGCACGAGCGTCGCCGCACACGCACAAGAAACCGAAGCCAAGAAATTCGACGCTGTCACCGTCACGGGGACACGCGTTGAATCCGAGTCGCCGGTGGCCTCGACCACGTTGATCACACGCGAAGAAATTGCACGTTTGAAGCCCGCGTCATTGCAAGAGCTCTTGCGCGGTCGCGCGGGCGTCAATATTTACAACCAAGGCGGCGCTGGCAAATTGTCCGGCCTTTCCATGCGCGGCATGGGCACGAGCCACTACGTCTTGATGGTTGATGGCGTGAAGGTCGGCAATGTCACTTCCGGACTGTCGATGATTCACGACATTCCGGTCTCGCAAATTGAGCGCGTTGAAATTGTGCGCGGACCGATGTCGAGCTTGTACGGTTCTGAAGCCATGTCAGGCGTCATTCAAATCTTTACGCGTCGTGGCAACAAGGCGTTCTCACCCACGGTCAGCGTGGGCTTGGGGACGAAAGATACACAACGCATTCATGCCGGCTTTACTGGCAAACAAGGCCGCGCAGATTACGCAGTAAACGCAGCGTATTCGCACACCGGCGGCATCAACGCATGCAATGGCGATGCAGTGACCTTCCAAGGGTGCGGTGCCAACGAACCTGACACAGACGGCTACAAGAACGGGTCGGTGTCTCTGAGCGGTGGTTACGATTTCAGCGACGCATGGCGCGCGGAAGCAAACGTGATGTCGATCGATGCTGAGAATTTCTATGACGGCTGGTTCAACCACAGCCGCGTACAACAGCAAGTAGCTGGCGCGAAGTTGCGCTATGCGCCGAGTAAAGCGTTTTCGTTGACGGCGACCGTCGGACGCAATCGCGACCGTTCGCGTAACTATCACGACACGGTGTTCATGAACGACGTCAACACGCAGCGCGACCAAGCGAGCGTGCAGGCAGACATCGCTTTGGCCGGCACACTCAGCATCGGCTACGACTGGATGCGCGACAGCGTCGATTCCACCACAGCGTTTTCGATGCTTTCGCGTTATTCGCGCGCGGTGTTTGCGCAATGGGTCGGTGAGCGCGGTCCCAATCATTTCCAAGCGGGTGTGCGTCATGAAGACAACAGCCAATTCGGCAGCGCGTTTACCGGCAATGTCGGTTACGCCTACGACATCAACGCGTCACTTCGACTGCGCGTCAATTACGGTACTGCGTTCCGTGCACCAAGCTTCAATGATTTGTACTACCCGGGCGCCAACAACCCGGACTTGAAGCCGGAACGTTCGAAGAGCGCCGAACTCGGTGTCGAAGGTCAACATGGCTGGGGCCATTGGTCGGTGAGTGCGTACGAAAACCGTTTGCGCGACTTGATCATTTTCGACCCGACCAAGAGCTCGGTGAGCAGCCCGTGGGGTCAACCTGACAATGTGCAGATCGCCAAGATTCGCGGCATTGAGTTGGAAGTCGGTACAGACCTTGCCGGCTGGGATCTCACAGGCGCGATGACTTGGCTCGATCCGCGCAATCGCACACCGGGTGCGCAATACGGCAATCTGTTGAATCGTCGCTCGCGCCTGACAGGACGCGTCGATGCTGACAAGACCCTCGGCCAGTTCCGCGTGGGTGCGTCTGTCAACGGTGCCGGCGCACGCTATGACGACCCGAACAACCGCGTTCGTTTGGCGGGATATGCAACCGCAGACGCCCGTCTGGCTTGGATGCCGTCGTCGCGCATCACCGTGCAATTCACCGCAACCAACGTCTTTGATAAGAAGTACGAAACCTCTGCTTGGTACAACCAAGCGGGTCGCGGCTGGATGCTGGACTTCACCTGGGCACCCTAAGGGCGGCGCTCCGTTAAAATACTCGGATGATCGCCTTTAGAAATTTCTCGCTGCGACGCGGCGAGCGTCTGCTTTTGTCCGATGTCGACCTTGCCCTCCATGCGGGATACCGCGTGGGCGTGGTCGGCCGCAATGGGGCTGGCAAGTCTTCACTGTTTGCCGCCTTGTTGGGGGAAGTCGAGCCCGATAAGGGCGATCTGGATGTGCCGGGTAAGGCACGGGTGGCGAGTGTGGCGCAGGAAACGCCGCACTTGCCGGACCCAGCGCTGGATTTCGTGCTCTCTGGCGATGGCGCCGTGCATGCCGCGGTGCGTGCTGAACGCGAAGCCATGCGTGCGGAAGACTGGGAAGCCGTGGCGGAGGCGCACCACCTACTGGCCGAGCTCAATGCCTATGACGGCGAGGCGCGTGCCGCAAAGTTGATGCATGGTCTGGGTTTCCCGCAAACGACCCACGAAACCCCGGTGTCGGATTTCTCAGGCGGTTGGCGTGTGCGATTGAATGTCGCACGCGCACTGATGACGCCGAGCGACCTGTTGCTCCTCGACGAACCCACCAACCACTTGGACATGGACGCTGTGGTGTGGCTGGAAGATTGGTTGAAGCGGTACGACGGTACCTTGCTCGTGATTTCGCACGATCGCGAATTCCTCGACAACGTCACCACACACATACTGCATTTGCATGACGGCAAGGCCAAGTTGTACGCGGGCAACTACACCGCGTTTGAACGCCAGCGCGCAGAGCATTTGCGTCAACAACAAATCGCGTTTGAAAAAGAACAGACTGAGCGCGCGCATTTGCAAAGCTTTATCGATCGCTTCAAGGCCAAGGCAAGCAAGGCAAAGCAAGCACAAAGCCGCATGAAGCGCCTGGAGAAACTTGCCGGCACGGAAGCCGTACGCGCAGAACGCGGCGTTTTTATTCAACTGCCAGAGCCCTTGAAGTTGCCGAACTCGTTACTGCGTTTGCGTCACGTGGACTGCGGTTATCCGACCGATGACGGCCAAGGTGTGTGCATCTTGAAAGACGTCAATTTCGGTTTGGAAGCGGGTGATCGCATCGGTTTACTCGGCATCAACGGTGCGGGTAAATCCACCTTGGTGAAAACATTGGTCGGTGAACTCGCACCGATGCAAGGCGAGCGCACCGCGCATCCGGATTTGCGCATCGGCTACTTTGCGCAGCACACCGTCGAATCATTGGTGGAAGGCACGTCGCCCATTGATCACCTGAAAGAAATTGCACCGAACGCCTCAGTACAAGATTTCCGTAACTTTCTCGGCGGTTGGCAATTTCCGGGTGACCGCGCATTTGAAGTGATTGATAACTTCTCAGGCGGTGAAAAGGCACGTTTGGCGTTGGCGCTCATCGCCTGGACGAAGCCCAACTTGCTGTTGCTCGACGAACCCACCAACCACTTGGATTTGGAAATGCGTGAGGCCTTGGCCGAAGCATTGAGCATTTTCGAAGGGGCCATCGTGATGGTGTCGCATGATCGACATCTCATCGGTTTGGTCAGCGATACCTACTGGCGTGTGCATGACGGCGTCGTCGAACCCTTCAACGGCGATCTCGACGATTACGCCGCATGGCTTCGCAGCAAGCCGTCGTCGGACTCAGGGGCGAAAGCTGCCGTGGCGGCGCCCACTGTGCCCGCACCTGCGCCCGCGCCCACGCCTGTTGCCAAGAAAGCCAACAAAGGCAATCCGTACAAATTGAAAGAAGCCGAACAGCGCGTGGCGGATCTCGAAGATCAGTTGGTGCAACTTGATGCACAGCTCGCATTGCCCGAGACCTATGCCAACGCGGCAGAGCTCACGCGCTTGTCCGAAGCACAAGCGCGTTTGCGTGATCAATTGGAAGCCGCCGAAGCAGCCTTGTTGTCGCTATACGACCAAACTTAGTTCTTCAAGAAATAGTCGACGGTCGTCACCACGCGAATCTTTTTCACGTGCGGGCTGCCCGCATCGCGATTCTCAATCGACACGACACCTTGATTGGCAGAGCGAATCCCGCCAATCGAAGAGCCTGAGTCTTTCGCGAACTGCTCGGCCGATTTGCGCGCATTGGCAGTGGCTTCGGCGACGAGTTTGGGTTTGATCGCATTCAATTGCGTGAAGTCGAATTGCGGTCCGGAAGGCGCCGCATCTTGACCACCATTGCCGCCTAGCACGACACCTTGCGCAAGCAAATCACCGGTACGACGCAAGGCCTCCATCGCCTTTTGGACCTTGCTGGTGCGCAGCGTCACTGTCGTCGAATACCGGTATTGCTCAGGCGAGCGGTTCTCGCCGTACGCGTAGGCCCAACGATCTTCCAACGATGCAGGCGCAACCGAGATTTCATCATCTGCGAAGCCCGCTTGCTTGAAGAACGTGCGAATGGTTTGTGTGCGTGCCTCGAGTTCGCGTTGCAACACACTGAGATCGTTTCCGCTCACCGTATGCGCCAAGGGCCAAACCACGAGATCGGCATTGGCAATTTGCTCTGCCGAGCCTTTCACGGTCACAAAGCGGTCGCCACTGCGGAACGCCTTGAGACCTTGGCCGACCAGCAAGCCACCCCCCACAAGCGAGAGGCCAACGATCAGGGCAGGGACCCAGCCGGCATAACGTACATGGACTTCGCTCATAGCAACCTCGAATTTCGGTGGAATGGCTACAACATAGCGGGCGACCGCCGAGCGCCTCGTGAACACGCGTGCTTGAACTCAGGGCGTTCCGCCCCCAGAATCTGCTGCGTCAGTCGATCCACGGAAGTTCAATGCCCATCTACGCGTTCATGTGTGAGTCCTGCGGCCACAGCTTCGACAAGCTGCAGAAGCTCTCAGACCCGGACCCAGAAACCTGCCCGAATTGCGGTCAGCCGACGCTGAAGCGTCAAGTGACTGCGCCCAGCTTCCGTTTGGCGGGTGGCGGCTGGTATGAAACCGACTTTAAAAAAGACGGCGACAAGAAGCGCAATCTGGTGGGCGATTCAGCCACACCTGCACCAACGCCTGCACCGGCACCGGCGCCCAAGAAAGACGATTGAATCAGTAGGCGTCGGCGGCTTGCGACGCGACGATGCGATCTTTGCCTTGCGACTTCGCGTCCAAGAGCGCCATGTCTGCGCGATGCAACAAGCTGCGCATACTTTCATGCTCACGCGCGCAGGCAACACCGATGCTCGTTGACATGCGCACTCCGTCGACATTGATGCGACGTACGCGTGCCAGAACTTCATCGGCAATTTCCATGGCTTCGGCCAAGGAATGACCGAACATCATCAAGGCGAATTCTTCGCCACCCACGCGGCCCGAAATAATGTGGCGTGCTTGCAGGGTGGTGTCCGCTTCACGAATATGCCCGCCGATCGCACGAATACAGGTAGCCGCTTCGCTCAAGACGCGATCGCCAAACGCATGGCCATGCCGGTCATTGATTTGCTTGAAGTCATCCAAGTCGATGAAGCAGGCGCACACCGCGGTTTTGCTGCCTTCTGAGAAGCTCATGCTGCGGCTCGCCAGCTCCATAAAGCGACGGCGGGTCAGCATGCCAGTCAGCGAATCGGTAAACGCCGATTCACGCATATTGATATTGGATAGGTAGGTTTCGCGACGCAGTCGATTGCAGGCGCGATACACAATGATCGAAATCGCGCTGACCGGCACCAGATACAGAATCATGGCAAGCCAAGTCAGGGCTTGGGTATTCGAAAACGCGATGAAACTAATCGACGCGACAACGGTCAAGACGAGACTGGCGACAAATGAACCGGTCCGGACAATCAAAGGTGAAATCGTCAACAGCCAGAACATCATTTGCAAGATGACAGCCGACGTCAGCTCAGGTTGCTCGTAGCAAATCAAACCCAGCAACACGTAAACGCTCACCATGAAGGCGAAGCAGGCGCGGCCGAAAGCGGCAATGCGTTTTGCGCGCAGCATGAACAACCAAGTGACCAAAATCAGAGCGATCGCGACGAGCATCTCGGGCTGGGATAAGACCTGCCACATATGCGGGCGAAAACTGTCGTTCAGTGCCAGCAGCGCCAGGGTAGCGATCGCGCCAAGCGGCCCCAGCAAGAGCAGCGGGATACGGGCGAAACGGTAGTTGCTGCGAAAGTATTCACGCCGCAGGCCATCCGGCAGGGCGGGTGGAAAGACGCGATTTAAGAAGCGCTCTGAAGAGACTCGAGCGCCGTGAAACATGCCATGCAACAAGCACCACCCCCACGAAAAGGCCACCCCCGCTCAGAGGATAGCCAAATTTGGGGCGGGCCGCCTGCACGCGCTAAAATAGGTGGTTCGGTGCCCGCGCGTGCGGACACCCTGACTTTCGGAGCTGTTTTCGCATGCGTAGCCATTTTTGCGGTCTTGTCGACGAGACGATGATCGGTCAGCAAGTCGTCCTCTGCGGTTGGACAGATGTCGCCCGTGATCTGGGTGGCGTGTGCTTTATCGACCTGCGTGATCACGAAGGCATCGTCCAGGTGGTCGCTGAGCCGTCTTCGGCAGAAGGCAATACCGACGTGGTCGCCACTGCCACCACCATCGGCTACGAAGACTGCTTGCGGGTCACAGGCACCGTGCGTGCGCGCCATTCGGTCAATGACAAGATCAAGACCGGCCGTGTCGAAGTCGTGGCGGAAAAGATTGAAGTGTTGAACAAAGCGGAGCCCTTGCCGTTCCACCACCACGAAAATCCGGGCGAAGAAATTCGATTGAAGTACCGCTATCTGGACCTTCGCAGTCCCGACATGCAACGCAAGATGCGTACCCGCATTCGCTTGGTCGCTGCCCTGCGTCGTTGGCTCGATGCACGCGGTTTCCAAGACATCGAAACGCCGATTCTGACCAAGGCCACGCCGGAAGGCGCACGTGACTTCCTCGTGCCGGCGCGCATGCATGCAGGTGAGTTCTATGCCTTGCCGCAGTCGCCGCAGTTGTTCAAACAGCTGCTGATGATGTCGGGCTTCGATCGCTATTACCAAATTGCACGCTGCTTCCGTGATGAAGCTTTGCGCGCAGATCGCCAACTCGAATTCACCCAGCTCGACATGGAATTTGCGTGGGTGGAAGAGCGCGATATTCAAGATGCCGTCGAAGGCATGATTCGCGAAGTCTTCAAAGAAGTGTTGGATGTGGATTTGCCGCAGCCGTTCCCGCGCATGACCTATGCAGAAGCGATGCGTCGCTATGGCTCGGACAAGCCGGATGTGCGTTTCGATCTCGAATTCACGGATGTCGCCGAGCACGTCAAAGACAGCGAATTCAAAGTATTTACAGATTGGGCGACGCACGCCGACGGTCGCGTCGTTGCACTTCGCGCGCCGGGCGGCGCACATTTCTCGCGCAAGCAGATTGACGAGTACGGTGCGTACGCAGCAAAGTTCGGCGCCAAGGGCTTGGCCTATATCAAGGTGAGCGAGCAAGGTGAAATCACGTCGCCCATTGCAAAGTTCTTCAGCGAAGACGCGTTCAAAGCATTGATTTCGGCGGTCGGTCTAAACAACGGTGACATGGCATTTTTCGGCGCGGGTACGTACAAGTCCGTGTCGGATTTCATGGGCGCGTTGCGCTTGAAGTTGGGTCAAGATCTCGGTTTGCTGCAGGCCGGTTGGAAGCCGCTGTGGGTCACGGATTTCCCGATGTTCGAATGGGACGAAGACGAAGGCCGTTACGTCGCCTTGCATCATCCCTTCACAGCACCTGCCGTGGACGACATCGCCGACTTGCGTGCCAATGCACGTACGGCTGTGAGCCGTGGTTATGACATGGTGTTGAATGGCAATGAGATCGGTGGCGGCTCGATTCGTATTCACCACAGTGCGATGCAAAGCGCCGTGTTTGATTTGCTCGGCATTGGCGCTGAAGAAGCGCAGGCGAAGTTCGGCTTCTTGCTCGATGCATTGAAGTACGGCGCGCCACCCCACGGCGGCATTGCCTTCGGCATTGATCGCATTGCGGCCTTGATGGCCGGCTCAGACTCCATCCGTGACGTCATCGCCTTCCCGAAAACCACGGGTGCGCAGTGCTTGCTCACAGATGCGCCGTCACCCATTGCTGACGCGCAGTTGGCGGAAGTGCACATCCAAGTGCGCCCCGTCAGCAAAGACTGAGTGTGCTGTGAGCGGTCTGCTCAACATTCGCCGCGCTGTTTCCGCTGACGCGCCGACCTTGTCGAAGTTGTCGGCGGATACCTTTGTCGAGACCTTCGGGCACTTGTATTCGGCGAAAGATCTTGAAGACTATTTGGCGCATGCTTACACCGAGTCGAGCTATC
Source organism: Lysobacter sp. HDW10 (assembly GCF_011300685.1). Classification (NCBI taxonomy): domain Bacteria; kingdom Pseudomonadati; phylum Pseudomonadota; class Gammaproteobacteria; order Lysobacterales; family Lysobacteraceae; genus Lysobacter; species Lysobacter sp. HDW10. Next base: position 218,800 of record NZ_CP049864.1, on the reverse strand, counting down.
TGGATGGCCTGAACGAATTGGGCTTTGCCGCTTGGTTGCTTGAAGACGCGGAAGGCACGCCGCTCGGCTTTGCCTATGCGGGTCCCGCCGATATTCCGCACGATGATGTCCAGCCGGGTGACATGCAATTGGTCCGCCTGTATCTGATGAAGTCCGCGCAAAGTGGCGGCTGGGGTGGACGCTTAATGGACGCCGCCATGGACTGGATGTCCGCCAGTGCCCCACGCAGCATGTGGATCGGCGTGTGGAGTGAAAACCTCGGTGCCCAGCGCTTCTATGCACGCTATGGGTTCTCCCAAGCCGGCACCTACTTGTATCCGGTGGGCGAAACCAACGATATCGAGTTCATCTACCGCAAGGTCATCAGCTAAAACCACGGGGAAACGCGCGATGCCCCGGCGGGTTCTCGCGTAAAATCATCGGATTCCAAACTGTACTGGGTACCCATGGGTCGTGGTCCTTCGATTGAATCGCGCAAAAATGCCGTAGACGCACAACGCGGCAAAATTTTCACCAAGATCATTCGTGAAATCTCCGTGGCAACGCGCACGGCAGGCAGCGACCCTGGCGGTAATCCGCGCTTACGCACGGCCATCGACAAAGGCTTGAGCGTAAACATGTCGAAAGACGTGATCGAGCGCGCAATCAAAAAAGCGTCCGGCGAACTCGAAGGCGTCGAATACGAAGAAATCCGCTACGAAGGTTATGCCCCGGGTGGCGTTGCCGTGATTGTCGATTGTTTGACCGACAACCGCGTTCGCACCGTGGCTGAAGTGCGTCATGCCTTCGGAAAGTTCGGCGGCAATATGGGCACCGAAGGCTCAGTGGCCTTCATGTTCAAGAAGTTGGGCGTATTGAGTTATGACGCCGGCGCCAACGAAGACGCGATTACGGACGCGGCCATTGAAGCAGGTGCCGATGACATCGTGGTCTATCCGGAAGACGGTGCAATTGATGTATTGACCTCACCCGACACCTTTAATGATGTCAAAGCCGCATTGGAAAGTGCCGGCTTGACGCCGGGCTATGCCGAAATCACGCTGCGTGCCGACAATGACATCGCGGTCGAAGGCGAGACTGCTGAAAAAGTCGAGAAACTCCTGAACTTCTTGAATGATCTGGACGACGTGCAATCCGTGCATAGCAATGCGGAACTCCCGGCCTGATTGTGACGCGCATTCTTGGCATTGATCCGGGATCGCAACGCACGGGCGTCGGTATCATCGATGTGCAAGCCGATGGACGCGTAGTACACGTGCACCACGAGGCGCTCACACTGCTGAGCGCCGAAGATTTTCCGGCCCGATTGAACTTGCTTGCACAGGGCCTATGGCGCCTGATTGAAACGTACACGCCCAATGAAGTCTCAATCGAACAAGTCTTTCTGTCCAACAATGCGATGTCCGCACTGAAGTTGGGACAGGCACGGGGTGCAGCGATTGTGGCCTGCGTGACACGCGGTCTACCGGTTGCGGAGTACGCTGCTAAAGAAGTGAAGTTGGCCTTGGTTGGAAAAGGCAGCGCAGATAAGGTGCAGGTGCAACACATGGTGGGCGTCATGCTGAATTTGAAACAAAAATTACAAGCGGATGCAGCCGACGCATTGGCAATTGCCATTACTCATGCGCATGTGCGCGCGAGCGCGGCCCGCCTAGGTGTCGGTGTGCGACAAGCTTGGTCGAAACGTTGAAAGTCCGGAGTACGCAGTGATTGGTCGACTAAGAGGCACCCTGATTCACAAGCAGCCACCGTGGCTGGTCATCGATGTGCACGGCGTGGGCTACGAACTCGAAGCCCCAATGAGTACGTTTTATGATTTGCCCGAAATCGGCAAGGACGTGCAGTTGTTTACGCACTACGCGCAAAAGGAAGACAGCGTATCGCTGTATGGGTTTTTGACCGATAGCGAACGGCAATTGTTCAGGGATGTGCAACGGGTCAGCGGCATCGGTGCACGCATTGCACTGGCCGTGCTGTCCGGCGTCAGTGTGGGCGATTTCGCGCGCTTGATTCAAACCTCAGACGTGGCAGCCTTAACGCGTATTCCCGGTATTGGAAAAAAGACGGCTGAACGTATGGTCGTTGAGCTCAGGGATCGCAGCTTGCCCACGGCTGGACCGGCCCTGGGTGCGGGTTCGATCACCCACGACGCGCTTTCAGAAGCGACAGTGGCTTTGCAGCAGTTGGGGTATAAGCCAGTGGAGGCGGAACGTATGGCTAAAGCGGTCGCTGCAGACGGCGATACGCCCGAATCCATCATTCGCAAGGCACTGCAGCAAGCCTTGCGTTAGGCGTACCATGAGCGGTCATTGGCGCCAGTGTGAGCGGTGCAGGGGTTATAGATGTCGATTGTTCCGAAAAACGAATTGCATGATCCAAATGCCACACATGGGCATGCAAAAGGTGGTCTCGCCGGTTTAGCAATGGGTGCAGTGGGCGTCGTGTTTGGCGATATCGGTACGTCGCCGCTGTACACGATGAAAGAAGCCTTCATTGAACACTATGGTCTCGTTGCGAACCATGACACCGTCTTGGGCGTGCTGTCCTTGGCGTTTTGGTCGCTCATGATCGTCGTGACCTTGAAGTACGTCACCGTGATCATGAACGCGGACAACGAAGGCGAAGGCGGCATCATGGCTTTGATGGCCTTGGCGCAACGCACGCTGCCAAAAACCTCTCGTTCGGCGTATGCCGTTGGCATCCTCGGTATTTTCGGTGCATCCCTGTTCTTTGGTGATGGTGTCATTACGCCTGCCATTACGACGCTCTCTGCAGTGGAAGGCTTGGGCGTGGCTGCACCAGCCTTGAAGCATTGGGTAGTGCCGATTGCCTTGGTGATTTTGGTCGCGTTGTTTGCTGCGCAGCGTTTTGGCACAGCGAAAGTCGGCAAAGTGTTCGGCCCGGTCATGGTGATGTGGTTTTTGTCGATCGCAGTGATCGGCGTCATGAACATCACCAAGGCACCCGAAACCTTGAAGGCGCTGAATCCCGTTTGGGGCATGAACTTCTTCATCGACCACGGTTGGCACGGCATCTTCATCTTGGGCGCCGTGGTGTTGGCGGTGACAGGTGGCGAAGCACTGTATGCGGATATGGGCCACTTCGGTGCACGTCCGATTCGCTATGCGTGGTACTTCTTCGTACTGCCGTGTTTGGTGTTGAACTATTTGGGACAGGGCGCCTTGATCCTGTCGCATCCGGAAAGTGTGTCAAATCCATTCTTTGAAGCGGTGCCGATATGGGCGCGCATTCCCATGGTGGTTTTGGCGACGGCGGCTGCTGTGGTGGCGTCACAAGCTGTGATTACGGGCGCCTATTCGGTGGCGCGCCAAGCGATGCAATTGGGCTATATCCCGCGCATGCAAATCCGCCACACCTCCAGCGACACCATTGGCCAGATTTATGTGCCGGGTATCAATTGGTTCTTGATGATTGCGGTGATCGTGTTGGTATTGATGTTCCGCGACTCAACACGTTTGGCCACGGCTTACGGTATTTCCGTCTCTGGCACCATGTTTATCGACACCTTGCTATTGGGCCTCGTCGCCTATCGCTTGTGGCCGCGCCAGCGCACGTGGGTAATCCCGCTCTGCGTGCTCTTTGGCTTGGTAGAAATTGCCTTCATCATCGCGAACGGCGTGAAGTTCTTCGATGGCGCATGGTTCCCGCTGCTGTTGGGCTTGGGCGTCTTTACCTTGCTGCGCACATGGCGCCGTGGCCGCGAATTGCTGCGTGCTGAAATGCAAAGCGAAGGGATTCAGCTCGATACCTTCCTCGACGGTTTGATGTTGTCGCCGCCTGTTCGCGTACCGGGCACCGCGGTCTTCATGACCGCCGACAAAGGTGTCGTGCCGCATGCCTTGCTACATAACTTGAAGCACAACAAAGTGCTGCATGAGCGCAATGTGTTCCTCACCGTTGAATCGCTGACCGTGCCGTATGCGCATGCCGGGCAACGACTGAAGATCGTGCGTGTGGGGGATGGCTGCTACAAGATGGTCGTCGGTTTCGGCTTCATGGAAACGCCCGACGTGCCACAAGCGCTAATGCGTTGCGCGGACATGGGTGAAATGTGCATCGATCCGATGGACACCACCTATTTCGCAAGTCGCGAAACCATTCTGGCCAGTGCCAATCGTGGTATGCCGGTGTGGCGCGACAAGCTGTTCGCGCTCATGCACCGCAATGCGGCGCCTGCCACGGGCTTCTTCCGTATTCCGTCTAACCGCTTGGTGGAACTGGGCGCGCAAGTCCGGATCTGATCGCGGCTGTTGCGACGGCCGCGTGTCACAATCCTCGTATGAGTGACGAACGCATCATAGCCGCGGGCGCAACCCGCGAAGACGATCAGAGCGAGGCCAAAATCCGGCCCTCGCGCCTAGCCGATTACTTGGGCCAGGCGCCGGTGCGGGAGCAAATGCAGATCTACATCGATGCGGCGAAATCTCGCACCGAGGCCTTGGATCACGTCTTGATTTTCGGGCCGCCAGGGCTCGGTAAGACCACCCTGTCGCACGTGATCGCAAACGAACTCGGCGTCAATCTGCGCGTGACGTCAGGGCCTGTGATTGAACGCGCGGGCGATCTTGCTGCCCTGCTCACCAATTTGCAGCCACACGACGTGCTGTTTATCGACGAAATCCATCGACTGTCACCCGTCGTGGAAGAAGTGCTCTATCCCGCGATGGAAGACTTCCAGATCGACATCATGATCGGGGAGGGGCCCGCTGCGCGTTCGATCAAGCTCGATTTGCCGCCGTTTACCTTGGTGGGCGCCACCACACGCGCAGGTTTGCTGACCGCACCCTTGCGTGATCGCTTTGGCATCGTGCAGCGACTTGAGTTTTATGACGTGGCTGAGCTCACGCAAATCGTGCGGCGTTCTGCGTCGATCTTGGGTATCCAGTGCGCACCGGAAGGCGCGGCAGAAATCGCGCGTCGCGCGCGTGGCACACCGCGCATTGCCAACCGTTTGCTGCGGCGCGTGCGCGATTACGCGCAAGTGAAATCAGAAGGTCATATCGATAGCGATGTCGCGCATGCCGCGATGGCGATGTTGAAGGTCGACGCACAGGGTTTTGACGAACTCGATCGCCGCATGTTGAACGTCATCATCGATTACTTCGATGGCGGGCCGGTCGGTGTTGAATCTCTGGCCGCGGCACTGAGTGAAGAACGCGGCACCTTGGAAGACGTGATCGAGCCCTACTTGATTCAACAAGGTTTCATCATTCGCACCGCGCGCGGCCGCATGGTGACACCACGCGCGTATCGCCACTTGGGTCTGAAACCGAAAACCCCTGCGGCCGATTTATTCGATGCTGACGAGTCCGGCGCGTGAACCGTTTTGAGTGGCCGGTTCGGGTCTATTGGGAAGACACCGATGCCGGTGGTGTCGTGTATCACGCGCAATACCTCGCGTTTATGGAACGTGCGCGCAGTGAATGGGTGCGCGCACAAGTCGGTGGTCAAGACTGGCTGAAATCCGAGTTTGGCGTGTGCTTTGTGGTGCGCGCGATGCATCTGGACTTCCGCAGCCCCGCGCGCTTGGATGACGCGCTTGTGATTACGGTGACACCGACCGAGTTTCGGGGCGCCAGTTTGCGCGTTAATCAAACAGTCGAACGTGACGGTGTAGTGTTGGTCGAGGCAGACGTACGGATCGCATCGGTCAACGCTGCATCATTCCGGCCGATGGCGGTGCCGGAGGCTCTGATTGAAACCCTGAAAAAACCGAGGCATGCATGAGTGGTATGAGTTTGCAGGAAGTGGTGAACGCAGCGCTTCCCGCGCAATCGCCGGTGTCTGATCAAGGCATCGATTTCGTACAACTGATCTTGCATGCCTCTTTTCCCGTGCAACTGGTGATGGGCATCTTGCTCTTTGTGTCCATCGCATCGTGGGCCATTATCTTTCGCAAAAAGCGTGTGATTGATCGCGCCATGGACGAGGCCGAGGCATTTGAAGAACGCTTTTGGTCGGGTGCTGATTTGGCCAAGCTGCAATCGGACGCCGAACGCAAAGGCGACAATCGCATGGGCATGGAATCCATCTTTGAAGCCGGCATGCGCGAATATCGCCGCATCCTGCAGCAGCGTGGCAATGTCGATAGCCGTATGCAGATTGAAGCTGCACAGCGCGCCATGCGCGCAACGACCGCGCGCGAATTGGATGGTCTGGAACACAATCTCGAATTTCTAGCAAACGTCGGTTCAATCAGTCCGTACATCGGTTTGTTCGGTACGGTGTGGGGCATCATGATTTCTTTCCAGGGCTTGGCCAAGTTGAAAGAAGCCACGATTGCCACCGTTGCGCCCGGTATTTCTGAAGCATTGATTGCGACGGCCATGGGTTTGTTTGCGGCCATTCCCGCGGTATGGGCCTACAACCGGTATGCCACGCGCGTAGAACGCATCGCGTCACGCTATGACACCTTCGCCGAAGAGTTCTCATCCATTCTTCAGCGTCACTCGCCGCTGCCGGACTAAAGGCATGGGCGTACGTCATACGCGCCGTCGTAAGCGCACATTGAAATCTGAGATCAACGTCGTGCCGTATATCGACGTGATGCTGGTGCTTTTGATTATCTTCATGGCGACCGCGCCGCTGTTGAATCTGGGCGTGAATGTCGATCTGCCGCAATCGAAAGCAAGCACGATCAAGACCGATACGCAGCCTGCGATTGTGAGCGTGAACGCTGCGGGTGAGCTGTTTCTAACAGCAGAAGAATTGCGTAATACACCTTTATCGCGCGAGGCGGTGGTGGCCCGCGTCTCTGCATTTGCCAAGGCGAATCCGGATGCGCCGGTCTACGTCGCAGCCGACGGCAGTGCGAGCTATCAAACCGTGTACGACGTCTTATCGATGCTGCAAACCGAAGCACACGTCACCAAGGCCGGACTGATGAGTGTGCCGTCGCAATCTCGAGCGCCATGAAGCCGAAGAAACACGACACGCTTCGCGGTACCGCGTCATCTGTTTTATTGCACGCGGTCATTCTTGCGGCATTGCTGTTTTCTTGGCATTCGGTGAAGCAATCCGACAGTGCAGGCGGTGATGCGGGTATCGAAGCCAGCATGGTGAAGTTTGGTGATTTGCCCGCGCAAACGCAGGCCGCCATTACCGGCGCACCACAACCCTTGGCCGGCGAGCCCATGCCGACACCTGTCGAGACGCCACCTGAAGTCATCGAGCCGGAAGTGATGCCGACGCCGGTGCAAGACACAGTGGAAGAAACGCTGCCACAACCCACACCCGAGCCTGTGGCGAAAAAACCGGCACCCGAGACGCGTCCGCAGCCTAAGCCGATACCGACCAAGCCTGTCGTCACCAAGCCTGCTGACAAGAAAATAGAAAAGCCCGTGACGCCTCAGCCAACCACGCAACCCACAGGTGCCGCAAAGGCCCGTGCGGACGCGATGGCGCGTATGCGCGCTGAGCAATTGAAAGACATCACGGGCGGTAGCACGGCGACAACAGCTGGCAATCCGAAAGGACAATCTTCAACCGGCACAAAATCTTCCGTTGGCAAAGGTGAGGCATCGGGCAATAGCACCGGCAATCAAAAGCGTTGGCTGGACGCCGTGGCAAAAGCAATCGAACGCCAATGGATACGCCCGGATGGCATTCCCAATGATCAGGCCTGTCCGATTCGAATTCGCATCATTCCGGGCGGCGAAGTGATTTCCGCCAACGTGCAATCATCGTGCCCGTATTCAGCTTCTGCGAAACAAAGCGTGCAGGACGCCGTGATGAAGGCGAGCCCATTGCCATTCAAGGGCTTTGAGAACGATTACGCCCGCGATTTCACCGTGAATTTCTATCCCTCGAAGTAAGGTGGGCGGTATTGTCCCCCCGACTCTGAACGCGGGTTCAGCCAATCTTGGCCGTATTCGTTAACCTCGAACTCTGCTCAAGGAACAAAAATCTTCATGAAGCGAATCTTGTCTTTTGCGTTGCTCTGCATGGCTGCTGCAAGCGCCAATGCCCAGCAAAACCCGCAGGTAGACCTGATCGGCGGGCGCGATGAGGCCTTACCGATTGCAGTGGTGCCGTTCAGCGGCGGCGCCGGCGAAGCAGATGTTGCAGCGGTGATCGCTGCCGATCTGAATCGCTCAGGGCATTTCAAGTCGATGCCTGTGGTGAACATGCCGCAGAAGCCCGTCAATGCCAGCGACATCGACTTCAAAGCGTGGCAAAACGCAGGGCAAGATTTCATTCTGATCGGGCGCGTGAGCGGCGGCTTGCGCGTCGAATACGAATTGTTCGATGTGTCCAAACAGACGCGCGTCTTAGGCTTCGCGAAAACTTCATCTGCCAATGCAGCCAGAGATATCGCGCATCAAATCGCCGATGACGTGTATTTGAAAGTCACGGGCAAGCCAGGGTCATTCTGGACGCGATTAGCATTTATCCAATCCAGCGGTACGGGCGCCAATGCGCGCTACAGCTTGGCGATTGCCGATGCGGACGGCTACAACGTGCGTGTGTTGGATTCGTCTAACAAACCGTTGATGTCGCCTGCGTGGAGTCCTGACGGAAGCAAGATTGCGTATGTGTCCTTCGCGAGTGGCAATAGCGAAGTGAAGGTCCGCAATGTCGATGGAGGTGGTGAAACCACGATCGCGGCATTCAAGGGCGTCAATGCAGCGCCCGAATTTTCGATGGACGGTTCGCGCATCTATGTGTCGCTTTCTAAAGATGGCGATCCGGACATTTACGTGATCGGTGCAGGTGGCGGTGGTGCCACGCGACTCACACAGCAACTCGGCATTGATACCAGCCCTGCCGTGTCGTCTGACGGCGTGTATTTCACTTCAGATCGCGGTGGTCGTCCGCAGGTCTATCGGATGTCGGCCAATGGTGGCAGCGCATCGCGCGTGACCTTCCAAGGCGAATACAACGCCGACCCGGCCGTGTCATCTGACGGTCAAGTGATTGCCGTCAGCCAAGGCACCGGTGGCGCTTACCGAATTGCTGTCATGGACAAAGAAAAGCCCGGCGCGCAATGGAATGTTGTGTCATCAGGCAGCTTGGATTCGTCGCCCACCGTGGCACCGAACGGCAGCATGGTGGCCTATAGCTCGCGCGAAGGCGCAGGCGATGCATTGCATGTGTCGGCCTCAAATGGCCGTGTGAAAGAACGTCTTCCGGTGTCCGGGCGTGACCCCGCCTGGTCGAACCTGCGCAAGAACTCCCCCTGATCCCTTTTGTTGGAGCTTGAAATGAAGTCCAAGATTTATCCCGTACTGATCATCGGTTCCTGCCTCGCCATTGCGGCATGTTCGGGCAAGAAGACCAAGCCTGCTGAAGGTCCGGTCGTTGTAGACGACAGCGCAAACACCGGTGCACAGCAAGGCAATACCGGAAGCACCACGCCTCTGGGTAGCTACACGCCTGAAGATTTGGATCGTGACGTGTGCCTGCGCAATCGCGTCGTGTATTTCGATTTGGATTCCGACATCACTAAGCCTGAGTTCCAAGCCGCGATCGGTTGTCACGCAAAGTATCTGCGCGATCGTCCGACGGCACGCATGAAACTCGATGGCCATACCGACGAACGCGGTAGCAACGAATACAACTTGGCCTTGGGCGAACGCCGCGCAAAGAGCGTGCGTCAAGTGATGAGCGCGCTGGGTGCCTCAAGCAGCCAAATTGAATTCACCAGCTACGGTGAAGAAGCACCGACCTGCCGTGCGCCGGACGAATCTTGCTGGTCTAAGAATCGTCGCGTTGAAATCAACTATCTGACGCCGTAAGGACGGAGCATTCCATGCGTTCCTTGTTCATTGTGGGTTTGATGCTGTTGGCGACACCGGCCATGGCGCAAAGGCAGAGTTTGGCCGAACGCGTGACGGCCATCGAACTCAAGCAGGCTGAAGATCCGGCACGCATGGAGTTGGTGCAACAGGTCAACGTATTGCGTGAAGAAGTTCGGATGTTGCGCGGCGAAATTGAAGAGCTGCGCAACGCCGACGCGCAGGCACGTGAAAGCGCACGCAACCAGTATCTCGATTTGGATGGCCGCCTAACGCGATTGGAAGGCGGCACACCGTCGCAAGGCGGCGCGAGCGGCAACGAAGGCGTCGTGCAGGCGCCGGCCGCAAGCACGCCGAAGAAATCTGCACCCGCAGCAACCGAAGCGGCCCCCGAACCAGTGGCTGCGACCACCGGCAACGAGAAGGCCGATTACGACGCAAGCATGAAAATGTTGAAAGCGGGGCAGTACGTGGCTTCAGCGCGCGGTTTCCGTGCCTTCCTGTCGGCCTATCCGCAGTCGTCGCTAGTACCGAATGCGCAATATTGGCTGGGCGAAAGCTACTACGCGACGGGCAACTATCCCTTGGCAGCAGCACAATTCAAAGAACTCGCGCAAGCACACCCGACGCATAACAAGGCGGGTGGGGCACTGCTCAAGCTGGGCATGAGCCAGGCGGAAATGAAGCAAATGACCCAAGCGAAGGCCACGTGGAAGCGTGTCGTTCAAAACTACGCGGGCAGCGATGCGGCCAAGCAGGCGCAGTTCAAGCTGAAAAGCACGCCTTAGAAGCCGGTCCCCTGGCCAGCGTGGCGAGGGGAAACGGTAAAATGGTCGGATGGACGCTGCGATCGACGCCGCGACCGTGTCACAGACGCGGTTGCGGATCACTGAAATTTTCCTCTCTTTGCAAGGCGAAGCACGCGATGCGGGCTGGCCGACGGTGTTCGTACGCCTGACCGGCTGCCCCTTACGGTGCGGGTATTGCGACACGGCCTACGCCTTTCATGGCGGCGAATGGCAAGAGATCGACGACATCCTTGCGGTTGTCCGCGACTACGGCGTGCGCCACGTCTGCGTCACCGGTGGCGAGCCTTTGGCGCAGAAACGTTGCGTGCATTTGCTCACGCGCTTGTGTGACGCAGGCTATGTGGTTTCGCTAGAAACCTCGGGTGCGATTGATATCTCCGACGTCGACACGCGCGTGTCGCGCATTGTCGATATCAAGACGCCGGGTTCTGGCGAAGTCGCGCGCAACCTGTGGTCCAACATGGCGCAGCTCACGTCGAATGATCAGATCAAATTCGTGATCTGCAGTCGCGAAGATTTTGATTGGGCCGTGGGTATCGTGGCATCGCAGCAGTTGGTCGATAAGTGCGATGTCTTGTTCTCGCCAAGCTATGCGCAGATTGCACCGGCTGATCTGGCGCAGTGGATCATCGACGCACGCTTGCCGGTCAAATTTCAAATGCAATTGCACAAAGAACTCTGGGGTGAGGCGCAAGGCCGATGAGCGAACAAGGAAAAGCCGTTGTGCTGGTGTCCGGCGGCATGGATTCTGCGGTCGTGCTGGCGATGGCTAAAGCACAGGGCTTCGATTGCGTGGCCTTGAGTGTGCAGTACGGCCAGCGACACGCCTCTGAGCTGGATGCAGCGCGCCGTGTTGCGAGTGCCTTGGGTGCGTCCGAGCACAAGGTGGTGGGAATTGATCTGCGGAGCATCGGTGGTTCGTCGCTCACAGCCGATATTGACGTGCCGACCGATGACGATGGCCATGTGATTGGGGATTCCATCCCAAGCACTTACGTGCCCGCGCGCAATACCTTGATGCTGAGCGCGGCGCTTGGATGGGCCGAGGTGCTGGGCGCGCATGACATCTTCTGCGGCGTCAATGCTGTGGATTATTCGGGTTACCCGGATTGCCGCCCGGAATTCATCGCAGCATTTGAAGCCTTGGCCAATCTGGCGACGAAGGCCGGCGTGGAAGGCACGCGCTTCAAGATTCATGCGCCGTTGATGAAGCTGTCGAAGGCCGATATTGCGCGCGCGGGCGTCGAGTTGGGCGTTGATTTTTCGCAAACGGTCAGCTGTTACAAGGCAGATGCAGCGGGTCGCGCATGCGGCCATTGCGATGCTTGCAAGCTCAGAGCAGACGGATTTGCGGTCGCAGGGATTCCAGACCCTACACACTACGTAATCTGAATGCTACAATTTGCGGCTCTCGCGAGAGCCTTGGGTCGTTAGCTCAGTCGGTAGAGCATCGGACTTTTAATCCGCTGGTCGATGGTTCGAATCCATCACGACCCACCATTTCTCGCAAAGCTGAACCGCATCAACGCCCGTGTTTTTCTATCCGGTTATAGTTGAGCCATGACGTTTCGCGCACGGTTACTCCGTATATTGCTGAGTGTTTCGCTCGCCTTTAACGGTGTGGCGACGGCGGTAGCTGCAACGCATGTTCATGCAATGGCGTCTCAATCCGCATCGCTTGATACTGACGCGTGCTGTGCCGAGCACACGGACGCGATGACATCGGCCGACCATGCCACGCACACACCTGCGGGGCCTGCTGACACGGATTCAAGCCACGACGGCTGCAACGGTACGCACTGCGCATGCGCATGCCCGCATGCGCCACAGGCGGCATTGACTGATCCCTTACTGACGCCGCCGACCTTCGCGCACACCCTTCAAGTGCGCGGCATGAATTTGGCGCACCCGGCGCCCGACTTGCTTCATCTGATACGACCTCCGATCGTTTAACCGACTCACGGGCGATGCATCGCCCGCAGTGCTGTGCGTGCGTTTGCGATTGCGCCGACACAGTCATTTGGGCTGCCGACCAATGGCAGCTTTTCGTTGACGTATTTATGGAGTAGTTATGTCTTCCGATTTTTCCGGTCGAGATGCCGATGGGCCCTTCTTGCCTTCGCGTCGTCGTTTTGTACAAGGCCTTGCCGTAGGCGGCGCGATTGCAGGCTTTGGCCTTTGGCCTAGGTCACTTTGGGCGCTCAATAGCCCCGGCCAAGCCGCAGTACTTTCCGGCACCGACTTTGATCTTTTGATTGGCGAAACGCCGATGAACTTCACGGGCCGTACGCGCACGGCCATCACGGTGAATGGTGCACTGCCGGCACCGCTCTTGCGTTGGCGTGAAGGCACGACGGTAAACGTGCGCGTCAAGAATGCATTGCCTGAAGGTTCGATTCACGGCCGCCAAACATCGATTCATTGGCACGGCATTTTGCTGCCTTCAAATATGGATGGCGTGCCGGGGATGAGTTTCGACGGCATCTATCCGGGTGACACCTACCACTACAAGTTCACTTTGAATCAAGGCGGCACTTACTGGTACCACAGCCATTCGGCGTTCCAAGAGCAGGCGGGTTTGTACGGCCCCTTGGTGATTGATCCAGTTGCGCCTGAACCGTTTTCGTTTGATCGCGACTACGTGGTGATGCTAACGGATTGGACTGACTTGGATCCTGCGGCGCTGTTCCGACGGCTGAAGAAGATGTCGGATTACGACAACCATTCAAAACGCACGGTCGGTGATTTTTTCAATGATGTCGAGCGCAAGGGATTGGCCGCCACTCTCGACGACCGCAAGATGTGGGGCAAGATGCGCATGACGCCGACCGATTTGTCAGACGTCAACGCAAATACCTATACCTATTTGATGAACGGCACGACGTCGCTTGGGAATTGGACGGGCGTGTTTCGGTCCGGCGAGAAAATCCGCTTGCGATTCATCAATGGCTCGTCGATGACGCATTTCGATGTGCGTATTCCTGGCTTGAAAATGAAGGTCGTTGCGGCCGATGGTCAGTACGTGCATCCGGTGACGGTCGATGAGTTCCGTATCGCGACGGCAGAAACCTTCGACGTGATTGTCGAACCCGCCGGACAAGATGCATTTACGATCTTTGCGCAAGATATGGGACGCACCGGTTTCATCAGCGGCACGCTCGCAGTACGAGAAGGTCTGCGCGCGCCCATTCCATCGGTGGATCCGCGCCCCATCTTGAGCATGGCTGATATGGGTCACGGCGGCATGGATCATTCCGGGCACGACATGTCGTCGATGGCAGGCATGGATCGCTCGGGGCATGACATGTCTGCCATGGCCGGTATGGATCACGGCAGTGGCGCTGGCATGCAAACGCATCCCGCGAGCGAAACAGGGAATCCTTTGGTCGACATGCAAACGATGACGCCTACACCAAAGTTGGATGACCCGGGCATAGGTTTGCGCGACAACGACCGGAAGGTATTGAGCTATTCAATGCTGAAGAGCACGTTTGCCGACCCCGATGGCCGCGAACCCGGTCGCGATGTTGAGTTGCATTTGACGGGGCATATGGAGCGTTTTGCTTGGAGCTTTAACGGACAGAAGTTCTCTGAAGTGACGCCCTTGCGATTCAACTATGGCGAAAGACTTCGCATCGTGCTCGTCAACGACACGATGATGACCCATCCGATCCACTTGCATGGCATGTGGAGCGATCTTGAAGATGAGGACGGACAGTTCATGGTGAGGAAGCACACCATTGATATGCCGCCGGGCACGAAGCGCAGCTATCGCGTGCGCGCAGATGCATTGGGAAGTTGGGCCTATCACTGCCATCTGCTTTACCACATGGAAGCCGGCATGATGCGCGAAGTGAGGGTAGAAGAATGAGCATTCGAATCGCCCAACTTGCATGTGCACTGGTCGCGCTATTGGCGACGCGTGAAGCAGTTGCACAAGATCATGCACACCATCAAATGTCTGCGCCACCTGCGAAGGAAGCGACTGAGAATGTCGATCATTCAAAGATGGACCATTCGAAGATGGACCATTCGAAGATGGACCATTCAAAGATGGACCATTCAAAGATGGACCATTCAAAGATGGACCACTCGGCCATGGGTCATGACACAGCGGTGGCGGACACGCCGCTGACGCCCATCCCTGTATTGACCGACGCGGATCGTGCGGCAGCAAAGCCACCCGCACATGCGCATCCCGCACACGACAACACGATTCAATCTTTGGTGGTGTTCAATCGCCTGGAAGGATTTGATTCAGACGAAGGCACCGGCTTTGCATGGGAAGGGCAAGCGTGGATCGGCACGGACCTAAACAAGCTGTGGTTACGCACCGAAGGCGAGCGCGTCAGTGCGCACACGGCATCGGCCAATGTCGAAGTGCTTTATGGACGTGCAATCGCCCCTTGGTGGGACCTCGTCGCCGGCGTGCGGCATGACGATCATCCCAACGGTTCACAAGACTTCGCGGCGATCGGCATTATGGGCGTTGCGCCTTACAAGTTTGAAGTGGGCGCGACGGCCTATATCGGTCAAGCAGGACAAACTGCGCTCGAGCTGGAAGCGGAATACGACGTGCTGCTGAGCAATCGCCTGATCTTGCAACCTATGGTGTCGCTAAATCTATATGGCAAAGACGATGTGCGAAGAGGCATTGGTTCGGGCCTTAGTTCGGCAGAAGCGGGTCTGCGTCTGCGCTATGCGTTCACGCGCCAATTCGCGCCCTACGTGGGCGTCGTGCGCCATTGGACGTTTGGCCGGACTGCAGACCTGCATCGAAGCAATGGCGAACGCATCAACGACACGCAAGTGGTCGCGGGTGTGCGCGTCTGGTTCTAAGTGTCGCGCCTCAGTCGAGTCGAATATCGATTCGATCGTTGGTATGGAACGTGATTTGCCAGCCAAGTCGGCTGGCAAGTCGATCCATCAGTGCAGAACCCGTACCGGTATCGGAACGATCCGGTGTTGATGCAGCTTCGACTGCTTGTGGCGGATCAGTTTCAAAGTGCAAGCTGAGCCCGGTGGCCGATCGCTGCATGTGCAAGATTCCTTCGATATACGGTTGCACAAGTTTCTGTGCGAGTCCGACCATCAGCAATCGCGATTCAAGGCGTGCCGCGTGTATGTCGCCGTCGGCATCCACGCGCAACTGAATACCGGGCTTGCCGGAGAGTGCTTCTTGGCCGGCCTGTTTCAAGAATGTCTGTGCAGGGACGGCTTCTGTCTTCAGGGGTGTGAGCCGCGCCGACGACAGCATCGCTTCAAGCAAGTTGCGCATGTCGTTGACACCACGTGACAGCCGTTGCACACGCGACTGCGTGGCAGGGCTTGCATTGGCGTCATCTTGCATCACGTCGACAACCCCTTGGATGACGGAGAGCGGCGTGCGAAGTTCATGGCTGGCGTCGGCAAAGAAGGCTTTTTCGCGTGAATCCGCATCGGACAATCGCGCTTGGTAGTTGTCGATGGCACGTGCAAGTTGGCCCACTTCGTCTTCGCTGACGTCAGCGGCCAGCTGGGAACGCACCGGACTGACGGGCAGGGCATCGACTTGATCTGCGAGTTTTCGAACAGGTTTCAACGCGGTGCCGGCTAAGAGCCATCCCAGCCAACCGGCCACAGACGTGCCGACCAAGATCAAAGCGGCGAGAAAGATATTGAGATGTTGTTCCAAGCGTTCGATGTCGCTCAGATCAATGACAAATACCAATCGACCCACCGAAGTGTTGAAGACGCCGATGTGGACACCGTCGCGACGTTCATCTTCACTCACACCCAGCGGTCGTGCAGCCAAGGCTTCGGGAACATCGGGGTCTTTCGCGTCATAACCACTGAGACGTTGCGTCTGCGGTAGTTCGACCGAAAGATTATTTGCCTTGCGCAGCGCATAGTCCTCAGCTTGCCCTTGCAAGATCTCGCTCGCGATCACGTGTTCGTAATCTTCTGTAATGAGGATCACAGCAACCGAGAACACGGTACTCAGCGCAAAGCCCAGCATCAAGAAGGCGAGGGTCACGCGTTTGCGTAGCGGAAGTTTCGAAATCACTTCACGTACTCCAGTCGGTAGCCAACGCCGCGGACGGTGTGAATCAATGCTGATTCGAAGGGTTTATCAACCAAGGTACGAAGCTCATAGATTTGCGTTTGCAATGCCGGCAGGTCGCCGTCGCTGTCCGGCCAAGCAGACGAAAAGAAGGTCGAATAGCGCACGATACGTGGCGACGCTTCCAGCAGCAAACCCAAGACGGCGCCTTGCAGACGCGTCAATGGGATGCGCCGGCCTTCACGTTCAGCGGTGAGCGATGCGGCGTCATAAGACAAGCCGCCGATCGACGCTGCGGGTGGGGCGCCAGATTTGCTGCGAAGCAGGGCGCGAATGCGGGCCTCAAGTTCGCGCATCTCAAAAGGCTTCACCAGATAGTCGTCCGCGCCTTCCTCAAAGCCACGTAACTTATCGTCCAGCGTGTCTCGCGCGGTCAACATGATGACGGGCACACCATGGCCCGCTTCCCGAAGCTTTCTGCACAGAATCAAGCCATCCATTCGCGGCAATCCAATGTCCAAGACGATGGCGTCAAAGTCAGAGTGCAGTGCGCGTGCAAGGCCCGTGTTGCCATCTGCGCAGTGGTCCACTTGGTAACCGCGGTTTTCCAGGAAGTCCCAGATATTGGCCGCGATGTCGTGCTGATCTTCGATCACCAAGACCCGTGCACACGCTGCGGTTCCGTCTGACTGTGACATCTGTGCTCCCTCAGTGCTACAAGTGTGCCAAAGCCCGCAGTCGGAGTTTAACAACTGACTGAGATTGGGCTGAGCGCGCATTACAGGGCGATTCGCAGAATGGCGACGAATCCTCTCACCGTGGGCCCCGATGTCTCAACTACGCATGCTGTTGTCCGGTCGCTTCAGACCGTTGGTTTGGGTTTGCGCGTGCTTTCTCGCCGTCTCATTGGTGACCCGTGCCGCGCTCTTGTGGGTCACCGGCACCGGCGTGGGTCATGGCATCGGCAATGCGCTGTATGTGTTCGGTGTGGGGTGCGTCTACGACGTCGTGACCATGGTGTATTTCACCTGGCCCATCGTGCTCCTGTTGTGGCTCATGCCGCGACGTTGGATGCACCATCGATGGGTGAAGGGGGTCGTTGGTGGTGCGTGTCTATTGCTGCTTGCTGCGATGCTCTTTGTTGCCGTAGCCGAATGGACGTTCTGGGATGAGTTTCAGGCGCGCTTCAATTTTATTGCGGTTGACTATCTGGTCTATACGACGGAGGTGATCGGCAACATCCGCCAGTCGTATCCGGTGGGCATGATTCTGCTG
Organism: Lysobacter sp. HDW10; assembly: GCF_011300685.1. Classification (NCBI taxonomy): domain Bacteria; kingdom Pseudomonadati; phylum Pseudomonadota; class Gammaproteobacteria; order Lysobacterales; family Lysobacteraceae; genus Lysobacter; species Lysobacter sp. HDW10. Next base: position 200,915 of record NZ_CP049864.1, on the reverse strand, counting down.
ACATTGGCCGCCGTGAGCTTGGTGATCTTCTTCACCACACGTCGCTGGCGACGTATTGAGCGTGACGATGCAGGTCTGCTGCTGCGTGCAAGCGTGCCTGCAATCTGGCTAGGCGTCAGTCTGCTTGCAACTGCGCTGCTGAGCGCCGACATGAAGGACCGAAGTGCGAATGCCTATGTCAACGAGCTGGCCGGGAACGGCATCTATCAATTTTTCGCGGCGTACAGAAATGCTTCGCTGGATTTCAATCGCTATTACCGCACGGTGCCCATGGAAGATGCGTGGCAAACCGTGCGCGAACAAGTTGCGACACCCGACGCCACTTTTCTGCATCCAAATGGCATCGAACGCCGCATCCACAATGCGATGCCTGAGCGTCGCCTCAATGTCGTTTTGATCAGCGTGGAAAGTTTGTCAGCTGACTTCTCAGGCACATATGGCCGTAAAGAGTCGTTGACGCCGTTCTTGGATTCGCTGACGCCGCAGAGTTTGGTGTTCTCAAGTCTGTGGGCATCAGGAACGCGAACAGTGCGTGGCCTGGAAGCGCTGTCACTGTCAGTGCCGCCGACACCGGGCGAGTCGATTGTTAAACGTGCACACAACGAAGGTCTTTTCAGCTTGGGTCATGTGTTGCGTGCGAAAGGGTATGACGCGCAGTTCTTGTACGGCGGCTACGGCGCCTTTGACAACATGAACTACTTCTTCTCGAACAATGGCTACGACGTCCACGACCGTACCGAGATTCCAGACAAAGCCATCCATCATGAAAATATCTGGGGCGTTGCGGACGAAGACTTATACACCCTGGCGTTGAATCGCTTTGATGCCGACGACAAAGCCGGGCGCCCGTTCTTTGCACATGTCATGACGACTTCGAATCATCGCCCGTATACGTTCCCCAGCGGACGAGGTCCTTGGCCGCAAGGCAAGCGTGAGAGCGCGGTGGCCTATACCGACTGGGCAATTGGTGATTTCATTCGCCGCGCCAAGCGCAAGCCGTGGTTTGCGAATACGGTGTTTGTGATTACTGCTGACCACTGCGCATCCAGTGCGGGAAAATCGGCATTGCCGGTCTTTCGTTACCACATTCCGATGTGGATCTATTCGCCGGGCCATGTCGCACCAGGTCGCGTCGATCGCATGGTGAGTCAAATCGACATTCCGCCCACGTTGCTCGGCGTACTGGGGATGGATTACGTCAGTCGTTTCTATGGCGTGGACGTGCTGCAAGCGTCGCCGGGTGAGGCGCGCGCATTTGTGGGGACGTATCAACTGCTCGGATTCTTGAAGCCGGACCGATTGGTGCAATTGTCGCCACATCGCAAGGTCGAGAGTTTGCGTCCCTCGTTGGGCGGCGATCAATCGCAGCAAGTCATTGCGGAAGATCCCAAGTCGACCCTGCAGGCCATCAGCGACTATCAAACTGCTGCGGCTGCCTTTGCGGATGGTTCGATGCGCTGGACCGACGACGCAGCTGTGCATCGCTAAAACGCTTTTCGCCGACGCTATTGCTTCGCCCAACGGGCGGCAGCTTGCCCCGCCAACTTGCCTGAGGCCATGCAAGCTGTCAGCAAGTAGCCACCGGTGGGCGCTTCCCAGTCGATCATTTCCCCGGCACAGAACACACCGGGTCGCGCAGCGAGCATGAGGTCGTCTGTGAGACTGTCGAAGGCGACACCGCCTGCGCTGCTGATCGCTTCTTCGATAGGGCGCGCGGCACGCAAAATGATTTGGCAGTGTTTGACGGCTTGCGCGCACGCGTCTGCGCTGTGATCGCCTTTGCCCAGTTGTTCAAACACCAGAGCGACTTGAACGGCATTCAAGCCGCCTTTTCTGCGCAAATGCTCGCCCAACGAACGCCCGCCACGCGGCTGAAGCAGCCGATGGATGAGTGTTGCGCGATCGACATCGGGCTGCAAATCCAACTCAAGTGTTGCATGGCCCGTGGCCAAGATTTGATCGCGGAGCGACGCGGAGAGCGCGTAGATCAGACTGCCTTCCAAACCATAAGTTGAAATCACGCATTCACCGATGCGCGCTGCGGCCGGATCATTGCACTCAAGACAAAGTGCGCGCACGCGCTTCAATGCGTGCCCGGCAAAGCGCGATGTGAAGTGCGTACTCCACGCGCATTCGAAGCCGCAATTTGCCGGCAGGAGCGGGCGTACTTTGACCGCGGTATTGTCGAAATAGTGCGTCCACTGTCCATCGGACCCGAGCTCTGGCCAACTGCCGCCACCGAGTGCCAGAACCACCGCGTCGAAGCTGTCTACCAGCGATGCATCCTTGGTTCTGAAAAGACATGCGCCATTGGCATCGAAGCCGAGCCAGCGCGCGTCCACATGAAAGTGCACGCCGTCTGCTTTAAGGCGCCTGACCCATGCGCGCAACAGCGGCGCCGCTTTTAAGTCTTCGGGAAACACGCGGCCACTGCTGCCCACCACCGTCGCAATACCGAACGCGTGGACCCATTCGCGAAAGGCGTCTCCATCGAATCCATCGAGCCATTGACCGACTTCTGTGGTGCGTTCCCGATAGCGTTGGTCGAACTGCGGTCGCGGTTCGGAGTGGGTCAGGTTGAGACCGCCTTTCCCTGCAATCAGAACCTTGCGGCCCACCGAACTTTTATGGTCATACAGATGGACCTCTGCACCTTCAGCGCGCGCACACTCGGCAGCCATGAGACCTGCCGGACCCCCACCGATGATTGCAATCCGAGCTGCGTGTCCCATCAGATGAGTAAGAACGTTGCCAAGCCCAAGAAGGTGAGGAAGCCCATGACATCAGTGATCGTGGTCAGAATGACGCCGCCGGACAAGGCGGGATCAAAACCCATTCGCTTCAAGGTGACGGGCACAAACACGCCGCCCAAGGCCGCAAAGGTGAGGTTGATGGTGAGTGCAGAGCCAATGACCAAAGACAGGCGCCAGTCGCCAAACCATAACAACACGATTAAGCCGAGGGTCGTACCGAGTGCAATACCGTTGATCCAGGCGATGCGAAGTTCTTTCCACACGAGGACAGGAATATTAGTCGCACCAATTTGACCCAAGGCCAAGCCGCGCACCATCAGGGCCAGCACCTGCGTGCCGGCGTTGCCGCCCATGCCCGCAACAATCGGCATGAGCACGGCCAAAGCGACGATCTTTTCGATCGTGCCTTGGAACCGGTCGACCACCGACGCGGCAAGGAAGGCGGTGCCTAAATTGACACCCAGCCACACCATCCGGCGACGAAATGCGCGGCGCACGGGCGAGAACAAATCTTCTTCGTCATCCAAACCGGCCGCAGACAAGGCTTGGTGCTGCGCTTGGTCGCGAATGATGTCGACCACGTCATCGATGGTGATGCGGCCGAGCAAAATGTTGCCGTCGTCGACGACAGGCGCAGAGATCCAGTCATGGTCAGAGAACTGACGTGCCACTTCTTCTGCGGTTTCATCCACCGAGATCGCGGGTTGCTCGTCGTCGATCAATTCGTTAATCGGTGTGCTGGATTCGCGGGTGAGCAAGCTTTGCAGCGAGATCCGACCCAAATATTGGTGACGACGGCTGACGACGTATATATGGTCAGTGTGATCCGGCAATTCGCCGCGTAGGCGCAAATAGCGCAGCACCACGTCGACTGTGGTGTCGGTGCGCACCGTCACCACATCGGGGTTCATCAAACGGCCGGCGGTGTCTTCGTCATAAGACAAGACTTGTTCGAGGCGCTCGCGATTCTCGCGATCCATCGACTTCAAGACTTCCTCGATCACGGTATCCGGAAGGTCTTCAGCGAGATCCGCCAAGTCATCGAGATCGAGGTCTTCGACGGCCGCGATCAGCTCGTCTTGGTCCATGTCGGCGATCAGGCTTTCGCGCACCTCGTCACCGACGTGCACCAACACTTCACCGTCATCATCCGGATCGACCAGGCCCCACACCACGCTGCGCTTGTTCGGCGGCAGTGACTCGAGCAGATTGCCGATTTCCGCGGGCGACAGCGAATGCACAAGGCGACGCACAGGGCCGAGACGGCCGCTGTCCAGCGCGTCCGACAACAGTCGGAGTTGGCGTGCAGGCTTGTCGTGGCGGAGCGCTTCTGCCATGGCACGGGTCCTGTGAGATGCAGCGTGCCTTTGGGCGCGTCGCGGGCGGGTGTCGAGCCGGCGGCGCGACGGGATTACCTAGTCATCGAATCATTATCCCAGCAGAGCTGCCTGCTGTGAACCCTTAACCGGTATGTCGTGCCATCCAGCGGGAGATTGCTTCACGATCAACCGCGCGCGATAACGCGCGACCCGACTGCAATAATTGCGCATGATCGATCGCGCGAATCGCCTTGCGCACGGTGAGAATGCTGCCGGGATGCATGCTGAGCTCTTCAATGCCAAGGGCCAAGAGCATGGGCACGAAGGCTTCATCCGCCGCAATTTCGCCACAGATCGACACCGGCTTACCTGCCTTTCTTGCCGTGCGTACGATTTCAGACAGCATGCGTATGAAAGCGGGATGCATCGGCGTGTACAAATCACCCAAGGCATCGTTGTTACGGTCTGCGGCCAAAAGGTACTGCACCAAGTCGTTGGTGCCGACCGACAAGAAGTCCACTTTGGAAATGAAGAGCGGTAGGGCAATCGCGGCCGCTGGCACTTCAATCATGGTGCCGAGCGGAATCGACTCCGCAACGGCGACGCCTTTGTCCGCCAAAGCCTTCCGAACTTTATCCAGCTTCCGTGCCGCATACACCACCTCTTCACGAGAGGTGATCATCGGCAGGAGCACGCGAACGGGTCCATAGGCCGATGCACGCGCAATTGCGCGCAGTTGGATATCAAACAGTTTCTCGCGGGCCATCGATAGGCGGATGCCGCGTAATCCCAATGCCGGATTGGGTTCATCACGAAGTGCGAGACCGGTGTCATCCGACTTGTCTGCGCCAAGGTCAAGCGTTCGGATCGTGACGGTGCGACCCGTCATGCCCAACACCGCATCGCGATACGCATTGAACTGCTTCTCTTCGTCCGGGATCTCGTGCGTACCCAGAAACAAAAATTCCGTTCGATAGAGTCCCACACCGGCCGCACCTAAGCCATGTGCTTCTGCGATGTCTTCTCTCGACTCCGCATTGGCCCACAGTTTGATGTCGACGCCATCTTGTGTTCGGGTCGGCTCACGACGAAGCCGGTTTAATTGCTTGCGTTCGCGCTTGAAGGCGTCGACGCGCTTACGGTGCGCGGTCAGGTCGGCCTGATCAGGCTCGCGTATGACATGCCCTTCCAAGGCATCGACAATCAACACATCGCCGTCATTGGTCTTGGTGAGCGCTTGTGTTGCGCCCACAATCAAAGGCAAATGCAAACTGCGCGCCAAGATCGCGGTATGCGACAGCTGGCTGCCCATGGTGGTGATCACGGCCAACACGCCTTGCGCTTGCAACTGCGCAATTTCTGCGGGCGTCACGACGTCGGTCACCAAAATGTCGCCGGCAATGCCGTGTAGTTCTGCATCGCGTCGATGCAAAGCGGCGTGCAGTCGACCGATGACCTGATCAATATCGTCAATGCGACTGCGCAGGTAAGGGTCGTCCATGCTCAGGAACACATTGGCCACACGATCGCGCTGTTTTCGCAGGGCGTAGTCGGCGGTGTAGCGTTTCGTTCGGATGAGCGTATCCAGACCTTGCAAAAGCTCTGGATCGTCTAACAACAGTGCGTGCAGATCGAGAAACTCGCCAATCTCGTGCGCCAAAGCACCGTGCAGACGTTGACGCAAGTCGTGCATTTCCGCGCGAACAAAGGCGATGGCGCTGTGAACGCGTTCGATTTCCGCATCGACTTCTTCGGGCTTGATTGTTTCGCGTTGTACTTCAAGTGCATGCGGAATGCGCACGCGTGCGCGCCCCAACGCGATGCCGCGAGATGCCGGAATTCCTGAGAAGGCGCGACGCATCAGCTGCCCTCGTCGAAATAGCGGTTGAAGAGGGCTTCAATGGCATCCATGCACGCGACCTCGTCTTCGCCGTTCACGCGTACATGGACGGTCGTGCCCACGCCCGCGGCGAGCATCAACACACCCATGATGCTTTTTGCATTGATGTCTCGACCTTTGGCGGCCATCATCACTTCAGAGCGGTAGCCCGACACCAACTGCACAAGCTTTGCGCTTGCACGTGCATGCAGCCCCAGTTGGTTGATGACTTGGATGTCGCGTTCAATCATGTTCAGATCTCGTCCAAGATGACGCCATTGCGACCGCCCAATGAGGCCACCGATTGCATTGCATCCAATGCATTCTCCGGATAGTTCATGACACGCAACAACATGGAAAGGTTTAATCCGGCCACGCGACGTGCCGGTGTGCCGAGACGCGCCAGTTGCGCCGCGATAGTGCTGGGGCTTGAACCGTAGAGGTCCACCAAGATCAAGACGCCGTCTTCGCTATCGACCTTGCGCAAGGCTGCGCTGGCGGCGGGCAGGGCATCTTCAACCGTGGATTCAAACGGCATTTCAAAGGTGGCGAGTTTCAGCGGGAAATTGCCAACCACTTTGCTTGCGGCAGCGACCAGTGCGGGTGCAATGCCTGGATGTGTGACCAACAAAATGCCGACGCTCATTCCAACTCCCGGTGGTAGGTGGCAACTTGTTGCCAGCCTGAGTCACGCGCGTGCCGTGCAAGTTGCTCAGCAAGATAAACGGAACGATGGCGGCCGCCGCTACACCCAAATGCCACTGTGACGTAACTTCGCGTATCCGTCGCCATCTTGGGCAACCACGTATCGAGGAAGTTTCTGATCTGGCTCAAGTAAATGCCCACATCAGACTGCTGTTCAAAATATTGACGCACTTCAGGATCGCGGCCAGAGAGCGGGCGCAACACGGCATCCCAATGCGGATTCGGCAACATCCGCGCATCGAATACGAAATCTGCATCCCCGGGAATCCCGCGACGATATGCGAAGGATTCAAACAACAAGGACAGTGTGCGTTCTTCAGCCAAAGTAAACGCGGAAATCACTTCGCGTCGCAATTGGTGCACGTTCAGACCGCTGGTATCGATGCGCAAATCTGCGAGCGCAGACAGTGGCTTCAATACTTGACGTTCGAGCGTGATGGCATCGGCCAGCGCCAAACCGTATTTGCTCAACGGATGGCGTCGACGCGTGTCGGCATACCGTGCCAACAAGTACTCGTTCGAGGCATCAAAAAATACGAGCTTCGGATCGAAGCCGAGTTTGCCAACCGCAGACAAAAGTTCGGGCGTACGCGCCAAATCACCTCGACTGCGAATGTCCAAACTGACCGCGAGGTTGACCGATGTCTCCTCTTCGCCTTCACTTTCGTCAGAAATGCTCACCCATTGGGGCAACATTTCCAGCGGCAAATTGTCTGCACAATGAAAACCGAGATCTTCGAGTGTGCGCATAGCCACAGACTTGCCGGAGCCAGACATGCCCGAAACGATGATCAGCTTGCGCGGTTTTGGCGTCGTCATTTCGATATTTCCAAGAAATGCGAGTGACGTGCCATAAAGGCAGCCGCAGGGTCAGCGCCTTTCGTGCGCAAAATGTGCTGACGTGTTGCAGCCTCACTCAACACCGCCAAGTTGCGACCCGGCATCACGGGCAAAGTAATCCGCGGCACGTCCAAGTCGAGGACGCGGACTGTATCGACTTCACCGGTGAGACGTTCGATGCCGGTTGCACGTGGTTCCAGATGCGGACGTGTGAGATGAATAATCAAACGCAGGTACTTATTTCGTTTGACTGCCGTGTCACCGAACATGTTGCGTACATTTAATACGCCAAGACCGCGCACTTCGATCATGTCTTGCAACAGTTCGGGGCAGGCGCCATCAAGAACGTCTGGCATGATTTGCGTGAACTCCGGGGCATCGTCCGCCACCAAGCGATGTCCGCGCGTAATGAGCTCTAACGCCAATTCGCTTTTACCGGACCCTGATTCACCCGTGATGAGCACGCCGATGGAGTAGACCTCCATAAACACACCGTGCAAGGTGGTGCGCGGTGCAAGGCGACGTGCCATCCAATACTGGATGTGATTGAGCAATTCATGGCCGCGTCTGGGCGAAATCCAAATCGGTGTTTCGGATTCATTTGCCGCTTCAATCAAGTCTTCGGGACAGTCTTGATTCTTGCTAATACAAATGCCGAGCGGTCGTGCCTCGAAAATACGTTGAATGATGCGCCAGCGTTCGCGCGACTCCAAAGTGTCGAGCCACTGCAATTCTTCCGCCCCCAGAATCTGCACTTTGTTCGGATAAATAATATTGAGATAGCCGCAATGCGAGGGACGTCGTGCATTGGTGTTGATCGCTTCAACGGATCGCGTGCTGCCGTCCTTGCCGGCCACCCAGCGCCAATCGAGCCGTTCAAGCAAACCATCAAACAGATCTTGCGCAGACGCCCCGGGAATCATTCGACGAATCCTTGAGAAGAAGTGAGGGCTGCGTACAAAAGTCCCTTGGTATTCGCCGCGCGCAAGGCATCACGAAAACCATCGCGCGCGAATTTCTCGGCGACTTTGGCCAGCAATTGCAAATGCCCTTGTTGTCCGGTCTTCGGCACTAAGACCGCCAAGACCAAATCCACAGGCTCACCTGAGAAATCGACAGGGTTGACCAGCTTGATAAAGCAGGCGCGTCGCGTTTCCAAGTTGTCCAGACGGCCATGCGGCACAGCGACGCCCTGACCGAGGGCCGTACTGCCCATCGCTTCGCGCGTGCGCAGTGCCTCAAAAACGGCTTCGTAATCCAGACCAGGGGAAGCTAGCAGAAACGCAGCTTCGCGCAGAATGGTTTCACGGTCTTCGGCCTCAGACAGCAGAATGACGCGGTCGAAGTCCAGTAAAGGTGAAGTCATGCACGCTCTCCAAGGCTCGCATGGTGTCGAGCCTTGAAGGATACCAACTTGACCCTAAACGGGTCGAACGATCAGGCGATCGTGTCAGTCCTGGACAAACTGCCGCCGCGGTGATGGTCCACCATCTTTTCTTTGTGTTTCATCAAAATGCGGTCGAGCTTGTCGACCAAAACGTCAATCGCGGCATACATGGTCGGTGCCGTGGCATCCGCGTGTAATACCTTCCCAGCAACCGTGACATGGCCTTCAGCACAGTGATTCGGCCGTTCGATGGAAAGTTGGGTGCGCACATCCAGCGGATGGTCGAAGTGCCTAGCGAGGCGTTCCATTTTTTCCGTGGTGTAGCTACGGAGTGCATCGGTAACTTCGATTTGGTGACCATGGACATCAATACGCATTGTCTTTCCTCCTGTGGTTATGACCGCTTGCAACCCCAGAATGCGCCAAATCAATTGAAAAGTGAATAAAGAAAACGTGAGCGTTTCTTCAATTTACCGTTTACGCCAAGCGCATCCGATCGGAAGACGCAGGTAAACCGATGGCTTCGCGATATTTGGCCACGGTTCGGCGTGCAACGGGCACACCGGTGTCGTTCAGATGTTTCGTCAAAGCCGCGTCCGACAAGGGTTTGCGCGGGTTTTCCTTATCAATGAGCTCGCGAATCATCGTTTGAATGGCAGCGCTGGACGTTTCTCCCGCGTCCGACTCGATGCCGGATGCAAAGAAGCTGCGCATGGCGATGGTGCCACGCGGCGTCCGGATGTATTTGCGCGCGATGGCGCGAGACACGGTGGATTCATGCAAATCGAGCTTTTGCGCGATGGCGCGCAGGGTGAGGGGGCGCAAGGCCATCTCGCCGAACTCCAGAAAGGCGGACTGTTCGCGCGCCAAACAGCGGGTGACGCTCAATAAGGTTTCGCCGCGCGCTTCGATGCCACGCAGAATCCAGCGTGCCTCTTGCAGGTGCTCACGCATGTAGCCGGCATCTTCGCGCGATGCTTGGGCCATCATTCGGACATAGGCTTGGTGAATACCCACCCGCGGTACCGAATGCCCCGTGAGTGCCGATCGCCAAACGCCTTGCTCGCGCCAGATAACGGCATCCGGGACGACATAGGTGTCTGCTTCAAGCGGCGTAATCGCGCTGCCGGGTTTGGGGTCCAAGGTTCTGAGCAATTCCAACACCGCTTGCGCGGTGGTCTCATCGCAGGCCAAGGTTTTTGCGATGCCTGCCAATCCGATTTTGGGCAGCCGTTCCAGGCAGTTGTTACACAAGGTGCGTGCGTGCGCGATGAGGGTCGCGTCGCCATCAAGCAAATCAAGCTGTCGTGACAAACATTCAGACAAAGACCGAGCACCGGAGCCGACCGGGTCGAACACTTGAATTTGCTGCAACACCGACTCAATTTCGGCATCGTCGACCGCGTACTGACCTTCAAGCACATCACGAATGCCGTCGAACGATTCGCGTAAATAGCCGTCGTCATCAATACCGTCGATCAGTGCCTCGCCGATGGCTTGTGCACGCAGAGACAACTGGCTCATGCGCAATTGCCACATCAAATGTTCATGCAAGGTTTCTTGCGCAGCAATGCGTTCGCCACGTTGGCTGTCGTCGTCATCGTCATCATCGGTTTGACCACTGCCGGAGCCGCCGCTGTGTTCCCACGCAATATCTTTATTGCTTGCCCAATCGGAAATGGAATCGAGCGGTTGGTCGGGGGATTCTACCGGCACATCGGAGGTGGTTTGAATGGTTTCACCGACGGCTGCGTTTTGATCGGCATCCGGCAGGGATTCGGATTCTTCGATCCAATCCAACAGCGGGTTTTCTTCCAAAACGCGCGCAATTTCCGCATCGAGTTCGAGCGCTGACATTTGCAACAGATGCAAGGACTGACGCAGCTGGGGCGTGAGCGCCAGTTGTTGCGATTGTTTCGCTTGCAGTTGTTGCTTCAAAGAACCTCCGGTACGTATGACGGACCGGTTGGCACAGTGCTACAGCTTGAAGCCTTCGCCGAGATAGACACGGCGTACATCAGCATCAGCCAGCAATTCGTCAGGTGTTCCCTGCGCCAAGACGGCCCCCTCGTTGAGAATATACGCTCTTTCGCAGATACCCAAGGTTTCACGGACGTTGTGATCGGTGATCAGCACGCCGATGCCACGGTCTTTCAAGTGACGCACGATGCGTTGAATTTCGGTGACCGAGATAGGGTCAACGCCGGCGAAAGGCTCATCTAGCAACATTAGGCGCGGTTTTGCGGCGAGGGCGCGCGCGATTTCTACGCGGCGGCGTTCACCGCCCGAGAGACTTGCACCCATTTGTTCTGCAACGTGCGTGACCTGCAGTTCTTCCAGCAATGATTCAAGCTCACGCGCGCGTTCAACGTTATTGAGATCTTTGCGCAACTCAAGCACGAGCTTGATGTTGTCGCGTACCGAGAGCTTGCGAAAAACGGACGGCTCTTGCGGGAGGTAGCCCACGCCCAACGTAGCGCGCGTGTACATCGCTTTGGAGGTGATGTCTTCGCCATCCAACACAATGCGACCGGCATCGGCTTGTACCAAGCCAACGATCATGTAGAAACATGTGGTTTTGCCGGCACCGTTCGGGCCAAGCAGACCCACCACTTCTCCGGGATTTAATGTCAAGCCAAAGTTTTTGACGACTTCGCGCGACTTGTATTGCTTGCGTAAACCTTCTGCAACCAGCATCGATCAACCCTTGGGCATGATGACCATTTTGACGCGGGTGCCATCGCCCCCACTGTTCACTTGGCCAGTCTTCGTGTTGTAGACGATGCGTGCACCAGACATGGAGCCGCGCGGTTGTGTCACGGTCACATTGCCCGTCAAGGTAATGACTTCGTTGATGAAATCGTAGTCGGCATTGGCTGACTTGCTGGACATCGGCGTGCCGTCATCCAATTCTTGATTCACGGTCACGCCGCCTGACAACTGGCCACGCTGAGGGCGGCCATCGGCTTGCGTGATGACGGCGCGGCCCGCGTTTACCTTGAGCGTGCCTTGCGTGATGATCACGTTGCCCGACAGGGTGCAGACCATTTTTGCGCCCAGGGTGCATTCCTGGGTCGAGGCTTCGATATTCATCGGCGCCTTGCGATCACTGGAACGCGCCTGTGCGGCGCCGGCAAAGCAGGCGGCCATCGCGAGGGCACTCAACACGTGCTTACTGAGAGACATTGGGGTCATATTGGGCTCGGACTTCCGATTTCAGAGTGACGCGATCTTGGTCCATTTGGGCCTCGAATCCTCGACCGCGAAGTATAACGCCGGGCTGGGTTACCGCGACCTCGACATCACTCACGGCACGGTTTTGCTGCGGGAAAACATTCATTTTCTCGCTGCGCATCACGGCTTTGGATTGACCATCGGGTGAATACAGGCGAACCGCACCACGCATACGTACTTCTTCTGCCTTGTCGGATACCCATGCGGTATTCGAAGTGGCTTCCCACAAACGGCTCTTTTTGTCGGGGAACGTGAAGCGGGGCGTTTGCAGGGTCATGCTGTGGTCGACTGGGTTGCGCTCCAGCAACGGTGCTCGCAACGTAAACGCCTTCGTGCCCGTGGCGTTCAAAGCCACCAACGTGAAGTTATGCAAGACGTAGTCCGGGGCAGCTTGATCGGGTGCTTCAGATCGCAAGCGTTGTTGTGCCTGCCACACGGCGATGCCGGAGATCAGCGCCCCAACGACCAAAGCCGCTGTAATCGCACCGCGCCAGTTCATTGCGCGTCACCCGGGCTGTAAATCGCGTCTGCAAACCCGTGTGCTTGCAGTAAGACGTCGCACAACTCGCGCGCGCCGCCGCGACCGCCGGCTTTTTCGGATTCAAAATGCGCAATCGCCTTCACACATGCGTGTGCATCTGACGGCACTGCGGCCAAGCCGACAAGACGCATCACCGCCAAATCGGGCAAATCATCGCCCATGAAGGCGACCTCATCCAAAGACATGCCAAGGCGTTCAACCAATGCACGGATGCATCCTGATTTGTCTTTCTCGCCGGTATGGATGTGCTGAATCTTGAGTTCACGTCCGCGGGCTTCGACGATGCGACTTTCCCGCGCAGTGACAAATGCAACTTCAAACCCATGGCGCACCAGCAGGGCAATGCCCATGCCATCTTGCGAGTGGAAGGCTTTGAGTTCACGACCCTCTGAATCGAACACCAAACGCCCATCGGTGAGTGTGCCGTCGATATCGAAGGCGACCAGACGCACCGCTTTCGCGCGGGCATGGAGATCGGGTGAATGGGGCTTTGAAGACATAGGCAATCAGACCACGCGGGCACGCAACAAGTCGTGAATGTTCAGCGCGCCGACAAGTTTGGCGTTTTCGTCGACAACCAACAGTGCATTGATCTGATGGGCTTCCATCAACTGCGCGGCTTCTACGGCAAGTTGTTGCGGCCCGATCGTGCGCGGTGCACGCGTCATGACCGACGCGATGGGCGTGGTGTGGACGTCCAGGCCCGGCGTGTTCAATGTGCGGCGCAAATCGCCGTCGGTGAAGAGGCCGAGCAGCTCGCCGTCTTCGCGGGTGATGGCGGTCATGCCCAAGCGCTTGCGGCTCATTTCGACCAGGGCGTCGCTCAGGCTGGCGTGCTCACTCACGCGCGGGACTTCGTCACCCACGTGCATCACGTTGTGAATATGCAGAAGCAAGCGGCGTCCGAGGCTGCCTGCGGGATGTGAGCGCGCAAAATCGTCTGAGGTAAAGCCACGTGCTTCGAGCAGGGCAACGGCCAGAGCGTCACCCATGGCCAAGGCGGCCGTGGTGCTGCTGGTGGGCGCTAGATCGAGCGGGCAGGCTTCCACGGGCACGCTGACATCCAGATGTCGATCTGCAGCGCGCGCCAGGGTCGATTCAGGGCGACCGGTCATGGCGATGACCCGATTGCCTTGGCGTGCGAGCACGGGCAGCAGCATGAGCAGTTCGTCGGTCTCGCCCGAGTTCGACAGCATGAGAACGGTGTCGGCGTCTGTGATCATGCCGAGGTCACCGTGGCCCGCTTCGCCCGGGTGCACAAAAAACGCAGGCGTCCCGGTGGAGGCGAGGGTGGCGGCGATCTTGCGCGCGACGTGGCCTGATTTGCCCATGCCGACGCAGACCACGCGGCCAGTGGTGCCCATCAGGGCGGCACAGGCCGCAGAGAAGTCTTGGTCAATACGTGCGCCAACGACGCGAAGCGCATCGGCTTCAACCTCGAATACACGTCGTCCGCTTGCGGCGAAATCCATGGCCTCCGGCATTCCTTTCTCGGACATTTCAACGGTCATCCGTTACGCTGTACGGCTAGTTTAAACCGCACGAGGCAACCTATGAACCCAGACACCATTCGCAGCATGATTGAGGCCGGTATGCCGGGTGCGCAGGTGGTCGTGCAGGGTGAGGACGGCGTGCATTTTGAAGCGCAAGTCATCAGTGATGATTTCAAGGGCAAGCTGCCCTTAGCGCGCCATCGTCTCGTCTACGCCACCTTGGGCGACAAGATGGGCGGCGAGATCCATGCGCTTGCCCTCAAGACATTGACGCAAGACGAAGCCGCAGCCGCCGGTTGCTAAGCCGTTCGAATTCCAGGATTTCAAATGCAAAAGATTGTTGTTGAAGGTGGTGCGGTACTGAACGGCGAAGTCGTGATCTCTGGCGCCAAGAATGCCGTGCTGCCAATTCTGTGTGCCACCTTGTTGGCAGACGAAGTGGTGACGGTGCGCAATGTGCCTAATCTGCACGACGTGAAAACCACGGCCAAAGTGCTCGAAGGTTTGGGCGCAACGATCAGTATCGATGAAGCAACGTTTGGAACCGGTATCGACAGTGCCATCGTCGTCGATCCGCGCACGGTGAACTCGCATGTGGCGCCGTACGAACTTGTGCGCACCATGCGTGCTTCGGTGCTCGTGTTGGGGCCCTTGCTTGCGAAGTACGGTGCCGCAGAAGTGTCATTGCCAGGCGGCTGTGCAATTGGGTCGCGTCCGGTCGATCAACATTTGAAAGGCATGGAAGCGCTCGGTGCAGAAGTGGTCGTCGAGCACGGCTATATCCGCGCTACGGCCAAAAAGTTGAAAGGCGCCACGGTGGTGTTCGACATGGTGAGTGTCGGTGCAACTGAAAACGTCTTGATGGCGGCCACGTTGGCTGAGGGTACGACCGTGTTGGAAAACGCGGCCATGGAGCCTGAAATCGTCGACCTTGCGAAATGCTTGATTGCGATGGGCGCAAAGATTGAAGGCGCGGGGACCGCGCGTATCACCGTAGAAGGTGTAGAACGACTACACGGTGCAACGCATGACGTGTTGGCAGATCGAATTGAAACCGGCACGTTCTTGGTTGCGGCAGCGATGACCGGCGGGCGCGTGACCTGCAAACATGCGAACCCGGACACCATGGATGCGGTGTTGCGCAAGCTTGAACAAGCGGGCGCGGAAGTGACGGTCGCAGGTAATGACATCACCTTGGACATGCACGGCAAACGTCCGAAAGCCGTGGATATCGTGACGGCGCCGCATCCGGCGTTCCCGACCGATATGCAAGCGCAATTCATGGCGATGTCGTGCATCTCTGAGGGTGCATCGATGATCAACGAAACGATTTTTGAAAATCGCTTTATGCACGTTCAAGAGCTGCAGCGCTTGGGTGCGGACATCAAAGTCGATGGTCACGCGGCGATTGTGCGCGGCGTCGACACCTTGTCCGGGGCGCCGGTGATGGCAACAGATCTACGTGCGTCTGCGTGTTTGATTCTTGCGGGCTTGGTCGCGAAAGGTGAAACGCAGATTGATCGCATCTACCACTTGGATCGTGGTTACGAAAATATCGAGCAAAAGTTCGCCGGCCTCGGCGCAACGATCCGGCGTATTGATTAACGCCGGATCGCGTACTTCACGCGTTGATTAATTGACCGACTGCAATTTCAGATCGGTCACTGCGCCATCGTCTGTCTGACGCAAGCGCACGGGTACCGGATAGCCGTCTGCCACCCACACCGCCAGTTCGTCGCCGTTGTCGGTGCGGACAACTTTCGTCGCAGTGACTGACTTGCCGCCCACGGTCACGGTTTCTTTGCCGGCCACGGTGAAGTTCATCGATTTCGCTTTACCGCTTTCAAGCATGCGATAGCGCAACGGCTTGCCCGCCTTGACGTCGCGCACGAGTGCAAGGTCCAACGCAATCGGATCGACGTCACCGGCTTGCAACTTGATTGGGCCTTGGCGATCTGCTTTGACGTCGCCGCTCCAGCGTGCTTCGCCCTTGCTCCAATCGAAGGCGCCGGTGCGCAGCATTTTCTTGCCGACGAATTTGCGATGGTCGGTGCTGGACACCAATTTCCAATTGCCACCGTTATCGTCGAACACGCTGGAATAAGTCGCAGAGCCGAGCAATGCATCGACGCTCAACACGACCTTGTTGCGATTGCCCGTTTGTTCCAAGGACATTTTGCCGGTACCGGACATGCCCATGTACGTGGCTTTGTAGGTCGCATTGAAAGGCTTCAAATCTCCGGCCTGTACTGCGCCGGTTGCGAACAGGGCACCGGACACCAAAAGCGCTGTGGACAAAGCGTGCTTGCGAATATTCATTGGATTACCTTGTAAGAAGAGAGCTGGAGATCCAGTTCACCGACATCATCTTGAACCAAAACCATGCGAACCGGCGTCGGCACACCTTCCGACACCCACACGGTCAAACTTTCATCAGCGGAGACGCCCGTGCGACGCACCGCCAAGGCTTGGAAACTGTCTTCGCCCAACTGCAAAGCCTCTTGCTCTGGCGCGACGACAAAATGGATCGGTTTTGCGCGACCGCGATCTACCAATCGATAGTCCAAGCTGAGGCCAGGCTGCGCATCGCGCACGACCGCAAGATTGACCAACAGCAAATTCATATCGCCGCTTTGCAATGACACCGGCAGACGACGCGATTTTTTAATGTCGCCCGTCCAACTTGCTGTGTGCGTGTTCCAGTTATAGACGCCCACAATCTTGTCCGAGCTCAACAAGGTCTTTAGCACGGTGCTTTGAGACACGGGCACATACAGTGCACCGACTTGATCGAACACCGTGCTTTGCTGTGAGTTAAGCGCCGCGAAGCCGGCCAATCCCTTGGTGCCGCGAATGCCTAGATCGACGCGCCAGCGGTTCGAGCCCAAGTGCACCACTTGCATCATGGCCGTGCCGGCCAAATCGCCTTTGCGAAACACTTGGTAAGTCGATTGAAAGCCTTGCAAAGGGTGCGGCTGGCCTTCGATCAAGATTTTTTTCTCTGGATCAAGCACGACTTGGGGCACGGCATCTTGTGCACGCGCATGGCCGGCCCAAAGGGCGCCGAAGACGAATGTGAGAGCGGCGAGGCGGGAGAAACAATTCATTCGCCGCACTCTAATCGAAGCGACCTAAATTGCTGGTGACCAGCGGAAATACCGCCGTTACTGTTCAGCTTCAATTCGCCCGCTGCGAGCAGCTTGAGCACCGCAATGAGCAAGGTATGCTCCGCGGCCAAGACGCGTGTAGCGAGCGTCTCAGCAGAGTCACCCGATTGAATGGCCAAATGAATCCGCCCTAACACGGGGCCTGCATCGAGCTCGGGAATCACTTGGTGAACGGTCGCGCCATGCTCTGATTCGCCGGCATCCAGTGCGCGTTGGTGTGTCGCTAACCCCGGAAATTTGGGTAGCAGCGACGGGTGCACATTGATGATCTGACCGCGCTGAGCGGCGATAAAGCCGTCTGACAAGATGCGCAGGTAGCCCGCGCAAACAACAAGGTCGGGCTCGGTTGCAGCGACCGCGTCGCTCAAAGCCTGCTCATAGGCGGCGCGATCTGCAAATGCACGAATCGGCTTTGCCCAACGCAAGGCCTCGGGTACGCGCTTTAAAGCGTCTGCTGCGGGCTTGTCTGAAAAGACACCGACGACGTCTGCCGAGAGATCGCCACTGGCAATCGCATCGAGTATCGCCTGCAAATTGGTCCCTCGCCCCGAGCAGAGCACGGCGAGTCGCAGGCGCATGTCAGATCAACCGATGCGAACGCGTGCTTCGGCGTCAGTCGTTTTCACGACTTGGCCGATGCGCCAATGACGCAATGACTGCGTGTCCAAGTCGGCTTCAATCGCTGCCACATTCGCAAGCGATGCAATCAACACAAATCCGATACCGCAATTGAAGGTCAGCCACATTTCAGACAATGCGACATTGCCTTCGCGCTGCAGCCATTGGAATACCGGCGGCATCTCCCAGCTGCGTGCATCAATGTCGAGCCCGAGACCTTCTGGAATCACACGAATGATGTTTTCCGTGAGGCCACCGCCGGTGATATGCGCCATCGCGGAAATGTCGTGCGAGGCCAACAGCTTCAGAACAGGCTTTACGTAGAGTTGCGTCGGTGCCATCAAGGCATCCATCAACGACACACCGCCCATGTCCATGTTCGGATCAGCGCCACTGCGCTCGAGAATTTTGCGAATCAACGAGTAACCGTTTGAGTGCGGACCACTCGACGCAATACCGATCAACACATCGCCTTCGCGCACTTTGCTGCCGTCGATGATGTTGTCTTTTTCAACAGCGGCGACGCAGAACCCTGCGAGATCGTATTCGCCCGGCGCATACATGTCGGGCATCTCGGCGGTCTCGCCGCCAATCAATGCGCACCCTGATTGCTCACAGCCGGTGGCAATGCCTGCGATGACGTTGGCTGCGGTGTCGATGTCGAGCTTGCCCGTCGCGAAATAGTCGAGGAAGAACAAAGGCTCGGCGCCTTGCACCAACACGTCGTTGACACACATGGCGACCAAATCGATGCCAATCGTGTCATGACGGTTGTAGAGCTGCGCCAATTTCAATTTTGTGCCGACGCCATCGGTGCCGGACACCAGGACGGGCTCACGATATTTACCCGATAAGTTGAACAGGGCGCCGAAACCGCCCAGGCCACCCATGACTTCAGGGCGCGTCGTCCGCTTGACCAAGGGCTTGATGCGCTCGACCAAGGCGTTGCCCGCATGGATGTCCACACCGGCATCGCGGTAGGTCATGGGGGTTTGGGCGTCGTCGGAAGGTGAGTTCACTGGGTGTCCGCAGGGCAGGGCTGAGCCCGTAAGTTTAACAATCAAGGGCTTTGGGCGGCAGTGTGATGGACGGCTCATCTTGGATGCGGCAACATATTCCTTCGGTAAAGGAAGTGGGAAATGGCATGCGCGCAGGATTGATCGGGGCCGGGTTTATCGCTTTGATGTTGGCTTTTGGGCCTGCACATGCGCAGCGCGTGGAAGGCGATGCGATATCTGCCGCCGGTCCATACGCCGCCGAAGTACCCGTCAACAATCAAACCGTGGCCCAGCGCAACAACGGGATGGCGCGCGCTTTGCTCAAGGTTTTGACCAATGTGACGGGTGACAGCAACCCGATTGCACGAGAAGGCGTCGCTGAAGCCCTGCGCAACGCATCCAGCTACGTCAGCGGGTACGACTATCGACAGGACGAAGGCACGTCATCGACGGGTGCACCGACGTTCAAGACCATGCTGGTCGTGCGCTTCAACGAATCCAAAGTCAGTGAATTGGTCAACCATTCGGGCTTGCCCGTTTGGCCGACGCCACGCCCGAAGCCGGTGTTGTGGATGGCCATTGATGACGGCTCAGGCCCACGTCTTGTGGGTCTGCCGCAAGTCAATGCGGCGCGTCCTGTCTTAGACCGCGCCAAGGCACGCGGCTATCGATTGGGCTTGCCTGCAGGCAATGCCGCAGAGCAAGCCGTGGCAGGGGCGATTTGGCGCGGAGATACGGCTGCCGTTGCGCGTGCCTCGCAGGCCTATCAACCACCGATGCAATTGATCGGCAAGGTGTATCGCAGCGGTGCAGGTTGGAAGGCCGATTGGACCTTCGTAGATAAAGGTCGCGTCCTGGCACGCACAAGCGCCGTCGATGGCGATGCACGTCGTGCGATGGCCAAGGGTGCGGACATCGCAGGTGAGGCACTGTTACGCAAATACGCGCGCGGCGGTCGCCCGGCGAAGAAGCCGGATCCGGCAGCCGCGAAGCCGACCGAGTTTGTGTTGACTGTCAGCGGTATTGAGAGCGGTGATCGCTATCGCGCCTTGATCAATGCCATTGAATCCAAACCCGGCGTGAAGAGCCTGTTTCCGCTTTCGGCAGACGGCAACAGCCTGACGCTTGAAGTGGGCATGGTGGGTGGTCAAGAAGCGTTTGATAGTGCGGTGGTTGAGCTTCAACGCATCGACACCGACACCACCGACGAAGGCATGACGGGCGCAAGCTACAGGCTCAAATGACGCAAGATTCCCGCATCGCACTGGACGAGATCGCGACGTTCTTCAAAAGGCTGCAATGGGCTGCCATTGCATTCTTTGCATTGTGGGTCTTGTGGTTGCTGGCACCGGTGCTGACGCCGTTTGCGGTGGCGGCACTTTTGGGATGGATGGGTGACCCACTCGCAGATCGCCTTGAAGCGCGCGGACTGTCACGCAATACAGCCGTCATTTTAGTATTCGCAATGATGTTGCTGGTCACCCTGATCAGTTTGTTAGTGCTGTTGCCAATGATCGAGCGTCAGGTCGTGACCTTGATCGAATCGATGCCAAAGTACCGCGCATGGATCATGGGCACCTTGGTGCCGACGATCGAATCGCGCTTCCACATCAATATTGCCGGCTACTTGGATCAAGACCACCTGTTTGAACTGGTGCGCGCGCACTGGGGTCAAGCAGGCGACTTTGCATCACAGGTACTGACCTATGTGGGCAAATCCGGCTTTGCCGTATTGGCCATGGTGGCGAATGTCGTGCTGATTCCGGTGCTGACGTTCTTCTTTTTGCGTGACTGGGATTTGTTTGTGGAGCGCGCCGAGTCTTTGGTGCCGCGCAATCACGTGCAAACCGTGCACAACTTGGCTGCCGAATCGAGCCAAATGTTGCGTGAGTTCCTGCGTGGGCAGTTGTCAGTGATGCTGATTCTTGCGGTCTTGTATGCCGTCGGTCTGCGCGTGGTCGGGCTCGAACTCGGCATCTTGATCGGCCTGTTGGGCGGCTTGTTTACGTTTGTGCCGTATTTGGGCCCCGCCACAATTATTGTGCTCGGTTCAATCGCCGCGCTTGTCCAGTTCGGCGACTGGCAACATCTTGTTGGTGTGGCTGCGGTGTTCGGCATCGGCCAAGTGATCGAAAGCTATTGGCTCACGCCGAAACTCGTCGGCAACCGCATCGGCTTGCATCCCGTCGCGGTGATCTTTGCGGTCATGGCTGGCGGACAGTTGTTCGGATTCCTTGGCATGTTGATTGCATTGCCGGTTGCCGCTGTTGCCAATGTGTTGCTGCGTTACGCACGCGCACGCTATACGGCGAGCAAGTTATACGGCGGCGACACCTTCCACGAACGCCCGGTCATCATTCTTGAGGATGACGGTCTCACTGATCGGAACGACGAGGTCTCATGACACCGGCGATTCCGCAGTTGCCTTTGGCGCTCGGTAATGCACGCAGCACGGGATTCGACGCCTTGATCGGTGTCGACGCAGGCCTGCGATCGCGGTTGGAATCGATCGCGTGCCTTGCGGTGCGCACGCATGTCTGCGTCACAGGCGCGACAGGCTCTGGTAAAACGCACGTGCTCATGGCGATGGCTGCGCATGCACGATGCGAAGGGGTTTCTGCGGCCTATGTGTCTGCACTCGGATTGCGCGGCGCGTTGACGCATGTTTTGCCGATGCAGCGTGCCAATCAGTTGGTGTGTATCGACCATCTGGATGCCGCACTCGGTAGCGCGGAAGACGAAGAGGCCTTGTTCCATTTTCATAATGCGATGACAGACGCGGGCGCGAACATCGTCTATGCCATGGCAAAGCCGGTGCAAGAGACGATGTTCTCGCTTGCAGATTTACGTTCGCGTTTGGCGCAATGCGAACAGGTCGTCATGCGCACATTGGATGACGAAGGACGCGCGCGCATGCTGCACAACGCCGCGATCGCGCGTGGCATGGACATGGATGATGCGGCGGTGCAGTGGATGTTGCGACGCTTCGATCGCGATGCGACGGCCTTGATGGCCGCCATGGAAGTCATCGACCACGCCACCTTGGCGGCGCATCGGCGCGTGACAATTCCTTTTTTGCGTGACGTCTTTCCCGAGCAATCGGGCGTTTGAGGCCTTAGGCAAGCGCGACATTGAGCGCGGCCAAACGGTCAGGCGTGCCCACGTCTGTCCAATGGCCGTTGTGGTGCGCGCCGGTCACGCGTCGGTCTTGCATCGCGTGGCGCAGCAGTGGCGCCAACTTGAAACGCGGAGGTGTCGCTTCGCTGCCAGGCGCGTCACCGATTACGTGTTGCCAGCCGTCGAGCAATCTCGGTGAATACACGCCGATTCCTGAGAAGGTGAGCGTCTGTGTACCCGTCGAATGCACCTGACCATCGTCGGCCAAAGCAAAGTCACCTTTCGGGTGTTGCACGGGATTGTCGACAAGAATCAAATGCGCCAAGCCGGTGAGGTGATCGGGTAAGCGCGAGAAATCGTAGTCACTCCAGATGTCACCGTTCACCGCAATAAACGGTGCATCAGCGGAACATCCTTCTTGAAGCGTTTGCATCGCGTTGTGCATGCCGCCGCCTGTTTCGAGTGGCGTTGCGCCTTCGTAGACGTAACTGAGCTTCAAACCCCAGCGGCTGCCGTCTCCGAGCGCAGGTTCGAATTGACCGGCGAGCCAAGAGGTATTCAAGACCACGTGTTTGACGCCCGCGCTGGCCAAGTTTTCGAGGTGCCACACCACTAAGGGTTTGCCGCCGACTTCCAAAAGCGGTTTCGGTGTGTGATCGGTGAGCGGCCGCATGCGTTCGCCCAAACCTGCGGCAAAGATCAATGCAGCCTGCACGCTCACGCCGCAGGTGCCTGTGGTGCGTTTTCCAACGCGTGCATCGCGGGTTTGACGCGCGCATGCACGAAGGCTGCCAGTGCGCTGAGTTCGGGATATTTCGGCAGCACACCTTCGAGGTAGTCGAAGAACCGCGGCACATCAGCGAGGTATTTGGGCTTCGAATCACGATGATGCAAACGGGCGAAAATCCCGATGACTTTTAAATGGCGTTGCACGCCGATCAACTCGGCATCACGAACGAAGGCGTCAAGCGCAGGTACCGGTAAGCCTTCCGCATCTGCCATCGCGTGATAGCGCTGCAGCCAAGCATCCACCCGTTCGGGCGGCCAGCTGAGAAATGCATCTTTGAATAGCGACAAGACGTCGTAGGCAATCGGGCCGACGACGGCATCCTGAAAATCGAGCACGGCAGGACCATTGTCGGCTTGCATCAAATTGCGCGGCATGAAGTCACGATGGACCAAGACCGCGTTTTGCGCGAGCGCGTTGTTGATCAAAAAGCGATACGCCGCATCGAGCTGTTCCATCTCTTCACAGCTCAAACTGAGCCCTAGATGCGTGCCGCAAAACCAAGTGTCGAACAAGTGCAGTTCACGACCGAGCATCTCGTCGTCATAGCGCGGCAGATCGGCCGGTGCGTCGACCTTCTGCAGCTTGATCAATTGCATGATCGCCGCGTCGAAGAACGCATCGGCATTGTGCGCATCGATGTCTTGCAAATAGGTGTTGACGCCTAAGTCTTCCAACAAGAGGAAGCCTTTGTCGACATCTTGTGCGAGCACGACGGGTACGCGAACACCGGCTGCTTCAAGCACGTCACGCATACGCAGCCAAGGACGCACATCTTCTTTGTCGGTCGGCGAGTCCATGACGATGCGAGAAGGGGTATGACCGACCGTGCGCCAGTAGCTGCGGAAACCGGCATCGGTCGAAGCGCGTTCGAGTTCGACGCTCGGATGACCCAAGGCGGCACGCGCCCATGCAAGGCGTTCGGCAGCGCGAAGGTTTTCAATGGAATCAGTCATGGGTTTCATTGTCCGGAAAAAATGAACCCCGGCAAGCCGGGGTCCATCGGATATTCAGCGTTTGCGCGTCGAGTTAGAGGCGCGCCTTCGGCTTACGAACCTTTTCGTAGATGAACAGCAGAACGATGGCGAGAATGATGGCAATCGCCCACTGCATCAAGCTGTTGGTCACGCCCATCTGTAGGCTCAGATAACCCCCGGCCACTGCACCGATGATGCCGAGAATGATGGTGAGGATCCAACCCATCGGGTCTGCACCCGGCTTGATCCAGCGCGCGAGAATACCGATAACCAAACCACCAACGATGTAACCGATCCAAGATTCAAACATGCATCTTTCTCCAGTGGGACGACAGTCGGAAACCCCATAGTACCCAAAGATGCTTAGCAGCAACCATGGTCGCCGTGACGGTCGCCGGAGTCGGCTGCAACGCCTGATCCGGTAGTCTCACCGCGCTGGCTGGCCGCGAAATGCGCCGAGATGACATGTGCCACACAGGCGGTCAATTTCTTGCCCATCGGGATGTGCAGGAACTCATTCGGACCATGGGCATTGCTGTGTGGGCCCAAGACACCCGTAATCATGAATTGGGCGGCGGGGAACTTCTCGCCGAGCATGCCCATGAAGGGAATCGTGCCGCCTTCGCCCATGTACATCGCGGGTTTGCCGAAGAAGGTCGCGCTGGCTTGGTCGATCGCATCAGACAGCCAAGTGGAGAGCGCAGGTGCGTTCCAGCCGGTGGATGACTTCTCTAGCGAGAAGCTCACCTTTGCGTTGTTCGGCGGATCCTTCAGCAAAGCGTCCTGCAGGATTTGTCCGCCGGTGTTGCCATCCAGCGTGGGCGGCAATCGAAGCGACAACTTCACAGCAGTGAAGGGACGCAGCACATTGCCCGCCGAGGCCAAAGCCGGCATGCCATCGACACCGGTGATCGACAACGCCGGTCGCCACGTGCGATTCAACACCAGCTCGGTGTTTTCCTTCGCCATCGGTTGAATGCCTTCGACCAAGGGGAACTTGTCGAACACTTCGTTGCCGAGCACTTCTGCCACTTTGCCTGCTTGCTGTAAGCGTTCTTGCGGAATCTCAACGTGCAGACCTTCTAGTTTGATCTTGCCGGTGGTTTCATCTTCAATGCGGTCGATGATTTGGCGAAGCAAACGGAAGCTGGAGGGCACGATGCCAGAGGCGTCGCCGCTATGCACGCCTTCTTCCAACACATCGACGCGCAAATTACCGCCGGCGAGCCCGCGCAGTGAGGTGGTGCACCACAGTTGTTCGTAGTTGCCGCAACCGGAATCCAAGCAGACGACGAGCGAGGGTTTGCCCAAGCGCGGCGCGAGATGGTCAACGTAGGCGGGCAAGTCATAGCTGCCGGATTCTTCGCACGCTTCGATCAAGATGACGCAGCGTGCGTGCGGCAAGTTTTGCGATTGCAGTGCGAGGATGGCGGTGAGCGAGCCGAAAATGGCGTAGCCATCATCTGCGCCGCCACGGCCATAGAGTTTGTCGCCTTTCAAAACCGGGGCCCAAGGCGAGAGGCCTTCGGCTTCGTCCCAGCCGGTCATTTCAGGCTGTTTATCGAGGTGGCCGTACAAGAGGACGGTGTCCTGCGTGTCGTCAGTGCCATTGGCCGGAATATCGATGAAGATGAGCGGCGTGCGGTTTTCAAGCTGCACGACTTCGACGGTCATGCCAGGAATCTTTTGCGCACGGGCCCAGGTTTCCATCAAGGCGACTGCCTTGGCCATGTGGCCGTTCTTCACCCAATCCGTATCGAACATCGGTGATTTGTTCGGAATCTTGATGTATTCGACCAATTGGGGAACGATCTCGCTGTCCCATTTTTCATTGACGTAGTCGGTAATGCGTTGGGTGTCCATGTCGGCTCCATTTTCCATCAGTTGATTTTAGCCCTTGCTGTGTGAGTCGGCGATCATTGCGGGGTCTTCCGACCTGTTTTTAGGGCGTTTCCGCATCGTTGTTCAGTGGATAGGGTGCAAAACTGCTGCACTGACTGATGCGAGAGGCTGTGCAAGATGTTTCGTAAATCTTTGAGTGCTTTGTTGTTATGCGTGGCATTGGCGGTCGCTGCACCTGCGCGCGCGGATGAAACCGTCGATATCAATACCGCAGATGTGGCCACGCTCGATCGCGTGTTGTTGAACATCGGGCCGGCCAAAGCCGCGGCGATTGTGGCGTTCCGAGAGGCCAATGGTCCGTTCAAACGGATTGAAGATTTGGCCGAAGTCAAAGGCATCGGCAGCAAGACCTTGGAGAAGAATCGAGGCCGAATTGTGTTCACCACATCGTCAAAACGTACGCATGTTGGTGAGTGGGCGCGCGTGCCGCGTTAAAATCAATCCATGCAGGTTGATCAACACATCATTCGATTTGCGGCAATACATCCGCAAGCTTGGAAGAACGGCGCCGGTACCACACGAGAAATCGCGCGTGAGGGGGAATGCGACGCATGGCAGTGGCGCATCTCCATTGCCGATGTCGTAGCCGAAGCGCCGTTTTCAAGCTTCCCCGGGGTCGATCGCATTCTGGTGTTGTTAGAAGGCGAGGGCATCGCGCTCACGTTTGAAGACGGACAGCGCATGGACGTCCTGCCGCCGTTCGGCAGTGCGCGATTCGCCGGTGAAGCAGCCTTGGTCGGAACGCCCGTGTCCGGTGCGACGCGAGATTTCAATTTGATGTGGCAACGGTCGCAGGTCTCGGCCAGCTTGGAAGTTCGGCCGTTGGTGGGTTCGATGGTGGTGTTCAAAGCCGCGGAAGAGACGTGGATGGTGCATGTGCTTGAAGGGACGATGCGCTTGCCAGACAGCGAAGAAGACTTGTCGCGCGGAGACACGCTGACACTGCGCGGCAATGCACGCACGAAAGTGCGTTTGGAAGGTGCAGGCACTGCATTGCTAATCCGTCTACGTCCACTGGACGAATCAGCCAGCTAGGCCTCAATACACATCTCGGCGGTAGCGACCTTCTGCCAAGAGCTGATCCACACGGTCATCGCCAAGCGCATCACGCAATACCGCATCTACGCCGGGCGCCATGCCTGCTTGGCTGCCGCAGACCATGATGACCGCGCCGGCGTCGATCCAGCGTTGCAGGCGATCGGCGTGTTCGGCGAGCGCCTCTTGCACGTAACGATGCGGGCTGTCCGCGTCGCGCGAGAAAATGCGATCCAAGTGCGTGATTTTTTCTGCTGCGTGCCAGCGCGTGATGTCTGCTTCATAGAAGCGGTCATGCGCTGCGTTGCGTTCGCCAAAGAGCAACCAATGACGTGTATGACCCGCATCAATGCGCGCCTTGAGATGCGCGCGTAAGCCCGCGATGCCGGTGCCGTTGCCGATCAAGATCAGCGGTACGTCGCCCGCGGGTGTATGAAAGTTTGGATTGCTGCGAATGCGCAGCGAAAGTGTGTCGCCGGGTTGGCTGAATTGGCACAGCCAGCCACTGCCAAGACCGGGTCTGCCATTGGCGTCGTGCATCAAGCGCACCAACAGCGACAGTTGCCCTTCTTCTGCAACACTCGCAATGGAGTACTCACGGTGCGGGCCGGGCTCGCCGTCTTGTCTATAGGTTTGCACTTCCGCGATATCACCCGCACGCCATTGGGCTTGTGCGCCTTCAGACTTCAACGCCAGCGCAAAAACCGCGCCGCCTGCACTGCCCGGGTTGAGCAGCGCGCGCGAGGTGAGCCTGAAATCGGTGAACGGTACGCGTTCAAATGCGCTGTTGTCTTTCGCACCTGTCAGCGCTGCCACTTGGGCCTGCCACGCGTGCAAGGTGCTCGGCGCTGCGTTGTCGACTTCAATCAAATCGAACATCGGCAATGCGCCTGAGTCGGAGAGCCACTTGTCGAGGTCGTGACCGAATGCGCAGTAGTGTGCATAGCTGCGATCGCCCAGTGCGAGCAGCCCATATTCCACACCTTGCAAGCTGGCGCGATGGCGCATGACGCGAGAGACAAACGCTAATGCAGGGTCGGGCGGATCGCCTTCGCCCGTTGTACTGACCACAAATAAGCATCGTGCGTCGGCCACGGTTTCAGGGTCGAATGCGTCGAGTGCGTTCAATCGGGCCGTATGTCCTGCGCGTGTCAGCATCTGCACGGTTTGTTCGGCCAACTCAAACGCGAAACCGGTTTGGCTCGCATGAAACACATGCCAGACAGCACGCCCGGTGACAGCTTTGGTCAGATGCGTTTGCGTGCGACGTGGCCAAACGCTACGCGTGAGCAATGCCACAAATGCAATAGAGAGTGCCGCGGCGATTGCGTGTGCACCATGCGCGTGTGTCACGCTTGGCCATGTCGTCGATTGCAATTGCCAAAACCAAATGGCCAGCACTGCAAGCACGCCACCGACGAGGCATTGGCCGATCACCGACACACTCAGCGGGCGCGTAGTGGGATTCATTGCACAAGGTGCGGTTGAAACGCGGCGGTCATGACTTCGTGCGCAACGCCTGCGTCGAGCCAGTGAAAACGTGCGGCGAGTGCGTGTTGCTCGGCCATGGCCATGCCTTCGACAGGGCCCAGCACACGTAAGGCGGTTGCCCACGCATCCGCACGCATGGCGGAGCTTGCCAAGACGGTGACCGACATGGGTTGGCACGTCACCGGCGATGCACTGCGCGGGTCAATCGTATGCGTCACACGCCAATCTTGAATGTCGTTGTAGTGCCAACGGTCGCCGCTGGTGGCGACGCCCTGCGCATTGAGCGCAATGACGCGTGTCGTGACTTCGTCCGACGGTGTTGCGTCTTCAATGGCAATGCGCCACGCACTGCCATCCGGCTTGCAACCGCGCGCGCGAAGTTCACCGCCCACTTCGACCAGTGCATCCCCAATCCCTTGCGCACACAAGGCGTCTGAAATCGCATCAGCGGCATAGCCTTTTGCAATGGCCGACAAGTCCAAGCGCAGGCCACCGGGTTGGAACAGCTGATTGCCCGTGAGTTGCACCTGTTGCCAGCCATAGCGCGTTTGCGCTGCTTTTACGGCTTGCGGTTGTCCAATGTCTTGTGGTCGACACGCATTCGCACCGAAGCCCCAAATACCCACCAATTCGCCTAGGGTCGGATCAAACGCACCCTGACTCGCCGCCGCAATTTCAAGTGCGCATGTAAGCACTTGCCTGAAGCCTTCGGGCAAGGTGTGGGTCGTGCCCGCATCGGCGCGATTGAAGCGCGTGATATCAGCGTCCACGGCCCACGTGCTCATCTCGGCAACGACGGTGTCCAAAACGCCCTCGATGCGTAGGTGGTGTGCGCGTAGATCGGCGCGATGCGGTACTGCCATGTGCACGCGCCACGTCGTGCCCATGGATTCACCACCGAGAGAAGCGAGTGCGAGTGACACGGGCGTCGCGCTTTTTACTGCGGCAACACTTCGAGCGTTGCCACGTAGCTCAAGCGACGTTCTTTGGCTTGCGGCACGCTGGTCTTCTTGTCTTGCGAAGTGGTTTCCAGCCAGTACATGCCGGCATCCTGCCAATGCGCGGTGAATGCACCTGTGGCATCCGTGGTGACTTTCATTTCGTTCTGCGCATTGCGATAGCGTGTACCGCCCTGGATGATCTCGACTTCCAAGCCTTTGGCGGGTTTGCCGTCGATGTACAACTTGAAGGTTGCATCTTCGCCTGCAACCAAATCATTCGGGTGCGTGACCGGCACCAACTCAATGCCTTCACCACGCAACTTCAGCGCCGTTGTCGTCGGTGCGCCGTTGGTCACAAAAGTTTCAATCCGGCCAACCGATTGCATGACTTTCAAATCTTTGGCATTCGCCGGTACCTCTTTCGCAAAGCTGGCCGCATTACCGCGCCAACGCTTCGCCGTGCCGTTCTCATCCCACGATGCAGACAAACCACTGTTCAACACGCCGACACGGTAGGTGCCTTGCTGTTTCAGCTCGAGATCGAACACGCTGCGGTACTTGCCGGTGGCCGTATTCGCGGCTTGCAAGGTGCTGCCGTCTGGCGCCGTGATGTTCAAGTTGTCCAAGCGCAATGGCACGTGATTGAAATAGAACAAGTCGTTGGAGACCGCAGCATCAAACGTGACCGTCGGCGTTGTGCCGGACACCACTGTTTGCGAGGGCAAGATCCACGCTTTGTGGGCGAGCGCGGAGAAGGACAAAACACTGAGTGCAGCAAACACTGCGAGACGTGTGCGGATCATGGAAAGCTCCTTAAAAAAGTGTGTTCGACGTCGGCTTTATTTCTTTGCAACCAGGCTCACGACGCCTAATTCGGTCTTGCCTTTGGTCGTGCCCGTGCTGGGTGCGCCATTCCATTCGAACGGAATCTTGACCAATTCACGACCGCCGACTTCGCGCACGGCTTCTACGACGAGGGTGTATTTGCCTGCGGGCAATTTGGCGAGTGCAGGGTGACCCTGGTCGAATGTCATCGCGTGCTTGCCCACCGGGCGCGTTGCACCGGTGATGCCATCTGCGGGCACTTTCAAGCTACGGCCACCTTTGCGCCACCATTGGCGAAGATCCGGCAACCATTTCGTGCCGGCACCTTCCTTGCTGTCTTTCTGCTGATACCACACCGACAGATTGGCAACCGTCTGTTGATTCGCGCCTTCGATCCAAACAGCGACATAGGGACGGTGGTATTCGGACGCATTGATTCGCGGTACTTCGACATTGACGGTCAATTCGCCGGCATGGGCCGGAACGACCAACAAGCTACCGATGACTAAAGAGACAGTGACGCGCATGGACAAGGTCCTATTTTGAATTCAATGGATAAAGAGCAATGCCAACAGCGCAGGGATCAACAGACCCAAGCCGACCATTGGCCACGTCATTCGACGTTGTTTGGAATGGAGATAGAGCAAGAACAAGCCGGTCAAGGTAAAGACGATGCAGGCGGCAGCAAACACGTCGATAAACCATGACCACGCGGCACCCGCATTGCGACCTTTGTGCAAGTCATTGAGCCAAGCCAAGGCGCCGCGATCTGTGCGCTCGTACTCGAAGGCACCGTCCGCGCGTTGTACGCTGAACCACGCGTCATGCCCGGGTCCCGGCATCGAGACATAGACTTCTTCTTCCGACCATTCCGCTTTCTTGCCACGTGCATCAATGCTGTGACTGCGCGACAACCATTGCGTCACGGCGGCAGGCAAGGGTGCGTCCTCCGAATGTGTGCCTTGCAAACTTTCGAGCACCTTCGCGGGCACTTTGGTTTCTAAGTGCGTCACTTGCGGCGTGGCTTCGATTTTACTTGCGTGATTCAAGGTGATGCCGGTGATTGAAAACAACAACATGCCGACCATGCACACCGCAGCGCTGATCCAATGCCATTGATGGAGCGTCCTGAGCCAATACCCGCGGCGTTGTCGTGCAGCGGCATCAACCCAGGCTTCGTCTTTTCCCGGGCTCATGTTTCCGCCCATTGTCGAAGCAGGTTGTGGTAGATCCCCGTCAATTGCAGGATCGCCGTGCTATCTGCATCTGAGCCACGCAGGGCTTCGATGGCGCCATCCATTTCAAACAACATGCGACGACGTGCGTCATCGCGGACCATGCTTTGTACCCAGAAGAACGACGCCAAACGCGCGCCTTCAGTGACCGGTTCGACTTTGTGCAAACTGCTGGACGGATAGAGAATCATGTCACCCGCCGGCAACTTCACGACATGCTCGCCGTAGGTATCGCTGATGACCAGTTCGCCGCCTTCGTAAGATTCCGGTTCGTTCAAAAACAACGTGCAAGACACGTCGGAGCGCAGGTGTGCGTCTTCACCGTTACGCATGACGGCCCCATCCACATGAAAGCCGTATTCGCCGTGCCCCGTGTATCGATTGAATCGGGGCGTGAGTGTTTTAAGCGGCAATGCTGCAGAGAAAAACATCGAGTTACGCGCCAGTGCTGCAAGGACGATACGGGCCAATTCGGCGCGCACGGGGGACGCGTCGGGCAGCTGCTGATTGCGTTTCACTTGTGCGCCAAGCGCACCGACGGTTTCTCGACCGTCGGTCCATGTTGCATCGGTCAGCGCAGACCGAATGTCGGTGAGCGCTTCTGGGGTCAACACTGAAGGGATATGCAAGAGCATGGGCGTAACTCGATGTGACCGGATATCAGAACTTGAAGTCCAAGCTCAACAGGAAGCTTCGCGCCGCACCCGGCGTATAGCGATAGCCGCTCTTGTTGATGGAAGCCACGTAGTCCTTATTGGTCAAATTGTAGGCATTCAAGCGCAAGTCGAGTCGATCCGAAAGCGGCATCGCTGCCACCGCGTCGTACACCGTATAGCTTTCGGTGTAGCTCGGCGTGCCCTTGGCGCCATCGGTGCCGCGATGCAATCCGCCCATGTGGCGCGCACCCCCGCCGATCGTCAATCCGAACGGCAGCTTGTACGAGGTCCATGCGGTGAAGCTGTCACCCGGCGTGTAGGTCAGATTGGGCGTGCCGTCGGCAGTGACGGGCGCGCCTTCAATGACTTCAGCCTTCTGGTGCGTGTAGCCCGCGCTAACCGTCCAAGCGTCGGTGATATTGCCGAACACAGACAGCTCGATGCCTTTGACTTGCTTCTTGCCGGTTTGGGTTGGATTGCCATGGATGTCCAACACTTGCGTGTTGATTTCGTTGGTGACGTCCGTGCGGAAGAGCGCTGCATCGAGACCGAGGCGACCGTCCATGACGCGCCACTTGGCACCGACTTCAATCGTGCGGGCCTTTTGCGGGTCCATCGACGGATTGTCCAGGCTGTTATTCGCAGTGCTCAAGGCGAAGTTGGCGCCGCCCGGCGGTTGGTACGAGATTGCATAGTTTGCATACAGGCTTAAGTCGGCGACCGGCTTGTACACCGCACCGAGCTTGTAGTTGATGAGCGTGTCCGACAAAGTCGTGGTCGGGAAGTCGTACACCGTGCCAGCCGGATTACTACCGCACAAAGGCGCACGCGTTGCGCTACACATCACGGCGCTCTTGAATTCCGTCTTGTAACGGTCTGCGCGCACGCCACCTGTAATCAAGAACTGCTCGCTAAAGGTCATCGTGTCAAAGACATAGAGCGACGTTGTCGTTGTTTTGCCATGCGTGCCTGCGCCGGTGTAATGCGAGGTCAATCCGGTGGCATGCCAGTCGGGGTTGTATAGATTTGCGGGTGTCCAGCTGCTGCCGTCGGACGCAGCTTGCGACAAGAAGTCTTGCGTTTCACGCGTCCACTCGAGACCTGCACTCAAGGCATGTTCGACACTGCCCGTGGCGAAGTCGGCACCCAAATTCAATTGATTCGCCAACAAGCTATTGCGTTGATCTTTGAAGGTAGGAAGACTGCGATTCATCGTGTAGGTCGAGAGATCGTTGGGGTTCGTCCAATGAATGTTGCCGGCGGCTGGATTCGCCACCGTGCCACCGGTCGACATGAACGATGTCAGCATGTAGTCCTGTTTCGTACGTGACCAGCGCGTGGTGTTCGTCAGGGTGATGAATTCCCCAAGATCATGTTCAAAACGCAGTGTCGCCATCTGCGCCGTCACTTTGTCATGGTCCGACGAGGTGCCATAGAAGTTGCTCGAATCCACAGGATGACCGACCAGGGGTTCAAGACCCGGTTGCGGCGTCCAGCCCGGGAGACCAACGGTCGGTACAAAACCGTCCGGCACGTTGTCTTGCTTCATATGGAACAGATTGAGATAGATGCGCGTCTCTGTGCCCAAACCGAATGCCAGCGACGGGGCGATGGCCCAGCGACTGTTCTTGACATGGTCACGACCTGCAACGCCGCTGTCCTGCCACATGCCATTGAGGCGCAGCGCGCTTGTCGGGCTCAGTTTTTGACTCCAGTCAGTGGTGATGCGCTTCTGGTTGTCTGTGCCGGCGGAAAGCGTGCCGTAAATGGCATTCTGCAATCGTGCTTGCTTGGTGATCATATTGATCGAACCGGTCGGTGCGGCGCGGCCGGTATCGGTGCCTGCCGGACCTTTCACTACTTCAATCTGTTCGATATTGAAGACATCGCGCGAGATCGAACCGACGTCGCGAATCCCATCCAAGAAAATGCTGTTCGACGTATCGAAACCACGCATCGAAATGGTGTCGCCGGTGGAGGTGTTGCCGTTTTCACCTGCGTAGAACGTGCCCACACCTGCGCTGTTGCGAAGCGCTTCGGCGAGGGTGGTGGCGCCTTGTTCTTTAATCAGTTCCCGACCGATGACTTGGACGGTCTGCGGTGTGTTCTGCAGTGCTTGCGTGTACTTGTTCGACGCAGAGGTGTCGCGAAGACCGCGCACGTTCACTGCATCCAAAGTCTTGGCGGCTTTCTGTTGGTCTTCAGCGGTGGGGGTGTCCGCTTTCTTGGTGGGCAGTTCGGCTGCACCGGCAAATTGCGCGGCGCTCAAGGCGATGCCAGCAGCTGCGAGAGATTTGAGGGAGGCTTGGGTCAGCGCTTGGCGTTGGCTCAAGCTGTGTTTTCGAGAGACGATCAAAGGAGTGGCCTGATGAATGCGAGTGGCCAGTCTAAATGATAGTGATTCCTATTTGCAAATGATTTTGCAAGTCATTCTCATTCAAGATCGACCCAGACGTAGTCATCCTCGATTTTCAGGCTGAATGCGCGTACGGGCGTATAGGCGGGCGCACACAGCGCTTCGCCGGTTTTCAGGTCGAATCGCGCGCCGTGCAAGACACATTCAATCGTGGCGGTGTCGGCGTCGATGGGGCCGGCGCTCAATTCAAAGTCTTCGTGCGTGCACTTGTCTTCCACGGCGAAGTAGTCGCCGTCGATGTTGGCAATCAAAATCGGTAAGTCGTCGACCCAGGCCGTCATGCGTTCGCCCGGCAACACTTCTGCAATGTGTGCAACGCGCGTCCACTCAGCCATGGCGCAAATCCTTTTCCAACACTTCGAAGCGCAAATCGTCGCGCTTCGGAATACCACAGCGCTCATCGCCATAAGGGAAGGGCGCATAGCGTCCTGTGCGGACGTAACCGCGACGTTCGTAAAATGCGATCAAGGTGTCGCGAACATCGATCACGGTCATGCGCATCACTTCGGCTTGCCAACGGCTGTGCGCGATGCGTTCGGCTTCCGCCAACACCGCTTTGCCAATACCGCCACCCTGTGTTTCGGGTTCGACTGAAAACATGCCGAAGTAGCCGGCGCCATCTTCCAAGGCAACGTGCGCACAAGCGATGTCATTGCCATTGACCCTGGCAATAACGACGACACTTTGCGGTGCATCAATGAGCGCTTCGACGCGTTCGGCATCGATGCGCTGGCCATCCAGCAGGTCAGCTTCTGTGGTCCAACCTTTGCGACTGGCGTCACCGCGATAGGCGCGTGTCACTAGGTCCACTAGCCAGGGGATATCCGCATGGGTGGCGACGCGAAATTCAATCGTCATAGTCATTGCAGCAGTTTGCGGACTTTTTGGATGGCCGTTGCCAAGGCATCAATCTCTTCGTGCGTGTTGTAAAACGCAATGGACGCACGACAGGTCGCACTGACGCCGAGATAGTGCATCAAAGGATGCGCGCAGTGTTGACCGGAGCGTACCGCGATCCCTTCAAGATCTAGCAAGGTGGCCAAGTCATGCGCATGCGCACCTTCGATGGCGAATGAAATGATGGCCGCCTTGTCCTTGGCAGTGCCAAAAATGTGCAGGCCTTCAATCTCTGACAACTTCACTGTGGCGTAGGCGAGCAGTTCTGCCTCGCGCGCTTGGATATTGGCCATGCCGATGCTTTCGAGGTAGCGCACAGCGGCGCCCAGACCAACGTGCCCGGCAATGTTCGGCGTGCCGGCTTCGAACTTACCCGGCACGTCATTAAAGACGGTGCCTTCGAAGCGAACTTCTTTAATCATTTCGCCACCGCCAATAAACGGGGGCATCTCGTCTAACAGCGCTTTGCGTCCCCAAAGGACACCCGTGCCCGTTGGGCCGCACATCTTGTGGCCTGTCGCAACGTAAAAATCGCAGCCTAATGAAGCCACATCCACCGGCATGTGCGGGAGTGCCTGCGAACCATCCACCAAGGTGGTGATGCCGTGTTTGCGCGCTTCGCGGCAAATGTCACGCACCGGATTCACCGTGCCCAACACATTGCTGACGTGGGTGAGGCCGAGCAATTTAACGCGGTCATTCATCGCCGCGTACAAAGCATTCAGATCCAAGCTGCCATCGGGCAGCAAGTCGATGGCTTCGACGACGGCACCTGTGCGCTCAGCAATGATTTGCCAAGGCACGATGTTGGCGTGATGTTCCATGCGGGTGAGCAAAATGCGATCACCTGCTTTCAATCGTGGCAACGCCCATGCATAGGCAACGAGATTGATACCGAAGGTGGTGCCGCTGGTCAAAATCAGGCTGTTGGCCGGCACGTTCATGAAAGCCGCGATCGATTTGCGTGCGGCCTCGTAGGCCTCGGTCGCTTCGCTTCCCAAGGTGTGCACGGCACGGCTGACATTGGCGTTGTGCAGACGATAGAACGCGTCTGTCGCCTCGATCACCACGTGCGGCTTCTGACTGGTATTGGCCGTATCGAAGTAGCGCAAGGGTTTGCCATTGACTTCGCGCGACAACAACGGAAAGTCAGTGCGAACGGCGGCCCAATCGACGGTGCTCATACTGTTTTGTCTCGCATGGCAACGGCGAGCGCGGCATTGGCGGCTTTCGCCAATTCGCTGTCTTCAATCAAGTCGATGACTTCATTGCCGAATGCACGGGTCAAGATTGCACGGGCCTTCTGTTCCGGAATGCCGCGCGTACGCAAGTAGAACAGGGCGAGCGGATCCAGTTGGCCAACGGTGGAGCCATGCGCTGCCTTGACTTCGTCTGCGTGAATTTCCAGCACAGGTTGCGATTCAATGGTTGCGCCATTGGACAGCAAGATATTGCGCGAATTGAACGCAGCATCGCTGCCATCGGCGCCGTGGCGAATGCGAATGCCGCCATGGGTGATGATCCGGGCGCGGTCATTGGCAATGCCGCGCCAACGTAAGTCGCAGCGTGCATTCTTGCCGATGTGACTGACATTCAATCGTGTGTCGATGTGTTGTTTGTCGCTCGCGACGGCTACGCCATGCGCTTCGCAGACGGCGCCCTCGCCGCGTAGGTCCACATCAATGACATGGCGTGACACAGCAGCGCCGAATTCCAGATCGAGACGTCGATAGTGTGCGTTGCTTTCCAGGCTGGCAAAGCTGCTGCAGAAACTCAACATCTTTGCATCATGATTTTGAATGCGTAGGTGTTCGCAGCGCGCGTGTGCATCCAAGCGGAGCGTGCATACCAAGTTGGCGAAGTGCGTTGCATCGGCGTCGCCCACATGGTGCTCGATGAGCATCAGCGTTGCGCCTTCCATAACGTGCACATGGTGCTGCGAATGCCACGCCACGTCGGCGCTGGTAGCTATCGAGAGATTCACCCAGTTGATGCGCGCATGTGCGCCTGCAAGCACCGTGATGCTCACGCCCGCACTGTTTTGCGATTCTGCAATCTCTTCCAAGAAGCGATCCGCAGTGAAGCTGGTTTGGTAAGCGATTTTGCTCGGCCCAACGGCGATGGATAGCAGGTTTTCGCTGCCTTGCAGATCACTCAGTTCAGGCACGTAGTGCCCGTTGGCGAAAACCACTCGGGGCGACGGAATATCTGCGACACGCGAAGGTGCAACCGTCGGCATTTCAGCGATGCCAAAACTGCGACGCTCATAGGCACGCAAGGACGTGGTGCGCCACGCTTCTTCGCTGCGTCCAGGTAACCCCGCATTGCAGATGGCTTGCAAGCGTGTTTCTGCGCTCAAGCCGTTGTGCGGCACGGTCAGGCTTTCAAGCAGTGCGCTCATGGGGCCGACACCGCCTCCGGGCCGACGCGGTCTTTGATCCAAGCGTAGCCATGCGCTTCGAGTTCAAGTGCCAATTCCGGTCCACCGGTTTCGACAATGCGACCATCGGCCAAGACGTGCACGACGTCCGGTTTGATGTAGTCAAGCAGGCGCTGATAGTGCGTAATGACGATGAAAGAACGATCAGGCGAACGCAGCGCATTCACACCATGTGCCACGGCTTTCAATGCATCGATGTCGAGACCGCTATCGGTTTCATCCAAAATGGCTAACTTGGGTTCAAGCACGGCCAGTTGAAAGATCTCGTTGCGCTTTTTCTCGCCGCCACTGAAACCTTCATTGACACCGCGTGCCAATAAGCTGTCGGGCAGATGCAGTACTTTGATCTTCTCGCGAACCAACTTCAGGAATTCGACGGAATCGAGTTCAGGTTTGCCCTGCGCTTTACGTTGCGCATTCAACGCAGTGCGCAAGAAGTAGGTGTTGTTCACGCCCGGAATTTCCACCGGATACTGAAACGCGAGAAACACACCGAGTGCTGCGCGTTCTTCCGGGGCTAAGGCCAACAAGTCTTGGCCTTCAAACTGCACGGCGCCGCTGGTGATTTCATAGCCATCGCGTCCAGACAGCACATTGCCCAAGGTGGATTTGCCCGCACCGTTCGGCCCCATGATGGCGTGCACTTCGCCGGGCTTCACAATGAGATCGAGCCCTTTCAGGATTTCGCGTGATTCCACGCGTGCGTGCAGATTTTCGATAGACAACATTTGCGTACTCGCTCCGAACAATATTTCAGAAGGGGTGAATTAACCCACTGCGCCTTCAAGTGAGACTTCCAACAATTTCTTTGCTTCCACTGCAAATTCCATCGGCAATTCGCGGAAGACCTGACGGCAGAAACCGTCCACGATCATGGACACCGCATCTTCTTCACCAATACCGCGCGCACGGCAATAGAAGAGTTGGTCATCGCTGATCTTGGAGGTGGTTGCTTCGTGCTCTATCGTCGCGTCAGGATGCTTGGCGACAATGTAGGGGAAGGTATGTGCACCGCAATTTTTGCCGATCAATAGTGAGTCGCATTGCGTGTGGTTACGTGCGCCTTCTGCGCCGCTCTCCACGCGCACCAAGCCGCGATACGTGTTCTGACCATGCCCGGCGCTAATCCCCTTGCTGACGATCTTTGACTTCGTGCGCTTGCCCAGATGGATCATCTTGGTGCCGGTGTCGGCCTGTTGCCGGTGATGCGTCAGCGCGACGGAGTGGAACTCGCCCACACTGTCATCGCCTTTCAAGACACAGCTGGGATATTTCCAAGTGATCGCTGAGCCGGTTTCGACTTGGGTCCAAGTCACCTTGCTGCGATCACCGCGGCATTCGGCACGCTTGGTCACGAAGTTATAGATGCCGCCCACACCGTTTTCATCGCCCGGGTACCAGTTCTGTACGGTCGAATATTTGATGTCGGCGTCCGTGAGGGCGACCAATTCAACGACGGCGGCGTGCAATTGATTCTCGTCACGCATCGGTGCGGTGCAGCCTTCCAGGTAACTGACTTGCGCGCGGTCTTCGCAAATGATCAAGGTGCGTTCGAACTGACCGGTATGGCCTGCATTGATCCGGAAGTACGTCGACAGTTCCATCGGGCACTTCACGCCTTCAGGGATAAA
This sequence comes from Lysobacter sp. HDW10, assembly GCF_011300685.1. NCBI lineage: Bacteria > Pseudomonadati > Pseudomonadota > Gammaproteobacteria > Lysobacterales > Lysobacteraceae > Lysobacter > Lysobacter sp. HDW10. The sequence goes on along the minus strand of NZ_CP049864.1, from coordinate 161,631 downwards.
GACAAAGCTGCCATCTGAGAACACAGCCGAATTCAATGCGGCAAAGTAGTTGTCACCCACGGGCACGACGGTGCCGAGGTATTTCTTGACGAGCTCCGGATGCTTCTTGATTGCTTCAGACATCGAGCAAAAGATGATGCCGCGCTCAATCAATTCCTTGTGGACCGTGGTGCCCACGCTCACCGAATCGAACACTGCGTCAACGGCGACACCCGCCAGCTTCGCGCGCTCATGCAAGGGCACGCCTAACTTGTCGTAGGTATCGATCAGTTCTTGCGGCACTTCATCCAGCGAGTTGTATTTCGCCTTCGGTGCGGAGTAATAGCTGATCGCCTGAAAATCGATGGGTGCAATTTTCAGATAGGCCCATTCGGGTGTGTCCATTGTCAACCAATGACGAAACGCGTGTAAGCGCCATTCCGTCATCCATTCCGGCTCTTCTTTCTTTAGAGACAGAGCGCGGATGATGTCTTCGTTGAGGCCGGGCGGCAACGATTCAGATTCAATCTCGGTGATAAAGCCGGCTTCGTAGCGGCGGCCGAGTTGTTCCGTGATTTCGGCATTGCGCGTGTTCATTGATGGGCTCCTTCAGTCGGCAGCAGCGGTGTCGCCCTCAATGCATCGGCAATGAGGTGATTGACGCGCTGCCAAGCGTGGCGTGAACGGCAAGCGCGGGAAATCGCGCATCCGGTATCGGCGCTGCAGCATTCCGTCATGGCGAGGGGACCTTCCATGGCTTCAACGACGTCGCCTAAATTGATGTCGCGCGCATCGCGCGCCAACTTGTAGCCGCCGGCACTGCCACGAAAAGCTTCAACCAGGCCGTGTTGTGCCAACGGTTTCAACACCTTTGCGACGGTTGTCGCTTCGAGACCTGCGCGTTCGGCGAGCTCGGTGGTACTGAGCACGGCACCGGGTGCCTCAGCCAAGACCGTCATAACGACAGTGGCGTAGTCGGTGAGTCGAGCAATTCGAAGCATGGGGCGGAGACATCCTGTAACAGGACCAATATTGTACGGATTGAAGGTGTCGCATTCAACTTCTGAAGCCTAGGCGTCGTGCGCGCGCCCCGTATACTCGGCGTTCAACCAAAGGCAGATGGCATGGCAAAGAAGCATAAGAAGATCGAGCGTCGCGAATCAGACATTCACGGAAATGGCGTCTTCGCCACCGAAGACATTGCAAAAGGTGAGCGCGTCGTGCGCTACAAGGGCACGATCCGGAGCCACGATGAAGTGGACGAGGAGTACGGGGCCGTCGATGAAGACGGGCACACCTTCCTGTTCACCTTGAATGACGAGTACGTCATTGATGCCAATAAGGACGGCAATGTTGCGCGTTGGATCAACCACAGCTGCCAGCCGAATTGTGAAGCGGTCCTTGAAGAGAATGAGAAGGGCAAGCGTCACAAAGACAAGGTTTTCATCGAAGCAATCCGCGACATCAAGGCGGGCGAAGAGTTGACCTATAACTACGGCATCACCTTGGATGAGCCTTATACCCCCGAATTGAAGCAGCTCTGGGGCTGTCGTTGCGGATGCAAGAATTGCACCGGCACCATGCTGCAACCAAAAGAAGAAGAGAAAAAAGCGGCCAAGAAGTCGAAAGCAAGTAAGGCTTGAGGTTCGACGTCAGTGATGAAAAAGCGGCCTTTGAGGCCGCTTTTTCTTTGGGCTCGATTTAGCCCCCCGAAGCACGGATGTCTGCAGATTGGATGCGCCAACTTTTCTGCTCTGCGCTCGCACCATCGACCACAGTGCGACCCAAGGTATAGGTACCGCTGTAGGTTTTCGTAGATTGATCACGTTGACGCGCAATGACCCGCACCGGAATCACGATGTGTCGTTGACCGGCGCCCGCATCGATCGGCCCCGGGTCGCCGATGTTGATGCTCACACTGGATGTATCGGCATAGCCGTCGGTGAAACGCTGCAAGGTTTTACCACTCGCGAGGCCGTTGTCTGCCCACATGCGAAATGCGCTGTCATAAGCGCCGCGGTTTACCGCTGCGTAGTAGTCCTCAATGACGCGCTTTGCGTCGGCGACTGTCGGCTCTGACGCGCTATCGATGCCAATGACGGCGGTCACCGGGCCTGCAGTTGATGTGTTGGTAACGGTAGGTCTCGACGTCGACGAAGCTGCGTTTGTGGCAACAGGCGTCGATGCCGGCGTCGTTGCTGATGCTGTCGGAGCTGGAATATACGTCACCGGCGGCAACGACAGCGGTGCTTGACCCGTCGGTGTGCCTGTCACAGAGCCTGTTGATCCGTTAGCCGTCGGAGAGGGCAGTGCACTCGAATGTCCGCCTGCAACGGCACTTGCTTCTGGTGTGACGGGGCCGTTCTTTTCTTTACACCCGGCCACCGATAGGACTGCGCCAAGCACAAGCAAGGGGGTGGTCAAACGCATAGGCACCTCTTGAAATCGCATTCAAACGGAAGCGTGCGCCGACGGTCATGAAGGAAACGTAAGGACAAATAAAAACCGGCAACAAGTGCCGGTTTCTATTCATCGAGAATCGCAAGCGCCTTAGGCGGCAGCGTCTTTCAGCTTCTTCAGCGGACGCACTTTCACCTTGGTCGACTTCGGACGTGCCTTGAAGGTCACTTCTTCCTTAGTAAACGGGTTGATGCCTTTACGTGCCGGACGCGCCGGAACTTCAACAGCCGAAATCTTGAACAAGCCCGGCATCGTGAAGGAGCCTGCGCCCTTCTTGTTGACCGATGCGTGGACAGTGCTTTCCAACGATGCCAACACGGCGCGAACGTCGCGCGATGCAACACCGGTGTTGTCAGCAATGTGAGCAACCAGACCAGACTTGGTCAGGGCTTCTTTGATCGGCTTCATCGTTGCAGCTTTCGGAGCGGCTTTCGGCGCTGCCTTAGCAGCCTTCTTCGGTGCTGCCTTGGCAGCTTTGGCGGCTTTCTTCGTGGCCATGTTTTGAACGATCCTCGTTTCGTAGGGAATTTGATAGGGCGCGGTTAACACCGGCACTTCACTGTATTGCATGGATTTACGCGCAACAAGGGGTTTTTCGCGTTTTTTTAAACTTTTTTTCACAGCTGATTTTTGCGCGGATCAACGGATCACCGCTCGGCAAGTGAATGATGAGCGGCAGGTTCGAAATGCAATGGCTTGATTCGGCATGTTTTTCTGCACCTGACAAATCATGTCAGTCGCGCCAATCGATGTGTCCATCCACCACGGTGCAGACGCGACCGCCCGACCAAACGTGACCTTCCGCATCAACGGTGAGTTCCAACACAGCGTCATGGCCGACTTCGCGTCCTTGACTGACACGATAGAAATGGCCGTCACCGGGAATCGCATTTTGCGACGCCAACCATGCCGCCAAAACGGCATTCGCTGCACCGGAGGCGGCGTCTTCAAACCGCGCAGGCGCACCGACCCACGCGCGGACAGCGTAGTAATACACGGCGTCGTCGCTGCGCGCATAGGCGAAAACGCCCATGCTTTGCGTGCTTTCAGCAAGCGCAGCGATGGCATCCCAATCAGGTTGTGCAGTGCGCAACGCCGCTTCACTTTCAACTTCCACCAACCACCAGCGACGTCCGCCGTCCATCAGCACAGGTGGCAGTGCACCCTGTGGAATACCGCGAACTGCTTGCACGAGCGCTGTATCTTCCGCGGTGCCTAGACGCAGTTGCGATGCCTTGGGTGTACGGATCGCAAGGGTTCTTCGATCGCCTTCGCCGCTCACTTGAAGGGGTAGGTCACCGGCAATCCCCGATTGAATGAGCTGGCCATCGATGGGTGATGCCAATCCGGCCTCAAGTACGGCGTGGGCAGTGCCGACGCTCGGGTGGCCCGCAAACGGGACCTCACGCCTCGGGCTAAAGATGCGCAGGCCGTAACTGACACCCGCATAGGGCGGCGGAAATACAAAGGTGGTTTCCGGCAGTCGTGTCCAAGCGGCAATCGCTTGCATGGTTGCGTCGTCCAAGCCTTCAGCGTCTAAAACAACGGCCAATGGATTCCCGGCGCCCGGTCGATTGGCAAAGACATCCACCTGGGTAAAGCGTCTCGACTTTTTCATCTGACTCCAATGCGGTTTAAGGCCATCGCAAGGCGGCGGATTCGATAGAATCGCTTACTTGCCCGATTCGGCTGCGCATCATCCCACAACTCATGACAATAACCTCTGACTCGCAATGGGTCGTCCTTAAATTCGGTGGTACTTCAGTTTCAAAGCGGGAACGTTGGGACACGATTGGCCGCTTGGCGCAATCACGTTTGGACGAAGGAAAACGCGTATTAGTCGTCGTTTCTGCGGTATCTGGCGTGACCAATCTGCTGTTGGCGGCCGCTGAGGGTCGTGCAGAACTGGACGCACAATACGCGCAAATTGCAGACATCCACGTCCAGTTTGCGCACACCTTGGGACTCGCCGTCGACGGCATTTTGGCTGAGCGACTGAAGGTGTTGCATCACTTGATGTGCGAAGACGCGCGCCGCACAACGCGTTCGTTTGACTGGCAAGCCGAAGTTTTGGCACAAGGTGAACTGCTGTCGTCGTCTCTCGGCGCCGCTTATTTGGGCACGCAAGGCTTCGACATGCGTTGGACCGATGCGCGCGACTGGCTGTCTGCGCTCGCGCTACCGAACCAAAGCGAATGGTCGAAACGCCTGTCGGTCAATTGCGCGCATGACCATGCACCAGACGTGGTGGCGCGATTGTCGGCAGCGGTCGGACAATTGGGCATTACCCAAGGCTTTATCTCGCGACATGCAGACGGCGGTACCGCCATCTTGGGTCGCGGGGGCTCCGATACGTCGGCAGCCTATTTCGGCGCACTGCTCAAAGCAGATCGTGTTGAGATCTGGACGGATGTGCCAGGTCTATTCAGTGCGAATCCGCGCGAAGTGCCGGAGGCGCGATTGCTGTCGCAACTCGATCACGCAGAAGCGCAAGAAATTGCCACCACAGGCGCAAAGGTCTTGCATCCGCGCGCGATCGGTCCATGCCGCGATGCGGATATTGAGATTCGGATCTTGGATACATCGAATCCGAGCTTGGGCGGCACGCGCATTGCACGCACGAAAAAACAAGTACGTGGTGTTAAAGCCATCAGTCGTCGAAACGGCATTGTGCTGGTGTCGATGGAATCGATCGGCATGTGGCAACAAGTCGGCTTCTTGTCGGACATTTTCGAGCGCTTCAAAGCACACGGTTTGTCGGTGGACCTGATCGGTTCGTCTGAAACCAACGTCACCGTGTCGCTTGATCCCAGCGAGAATTTGGTCAGCACAGACGTGCTTGAACGTTTGTCAGCCGATTTGTCCACGATCTGCAAAGTCAAGGTCATTGCGCCGTGCGCGGCAATTACGTTGGTCGGTCGCGGCATGCGTTCAATGTTGCACAAGCTGTCCGACGTGTGGGCGACCTTTGGTCGTGAGCGCGTGCATTTGATTTCGCAGTCGTCAAACGATTTGAACCTGACCTTCGTCATTGATGAAGCGGATGCCGACGGCATGATTCCGCTGTTGCATGCGGAATTGATTCGCAGCGGTGCGATGCCCATTCGTGAACGTGAAGTGTTTGGCCAGAGTTGGCGTCAGTTGGTCAATCTGCGCGAAGTCGAACACAGCCGTTGGTGGACACACGAACGTGCGCGCCTTACCGCGATCGGCACGCAGCACGGACCGACATACGTCTATCACTTGCCAACCGTGCGCGAACGTGCAGCTCAGTTGAATGCAATCACCTCATTCGACGCGCGCTTCTACGCGATGAAGGCGAATTCGAATCCGGTCGTGTTGCGTGAGATCGACAAAGCGGGCTTCGGTTTCGAGTGTGTGTCAGTCGATGAAATCGAACATCTGCAAGCAAGCATTCCAAACATCGATGCAGCACGTATTTTGTTTACGCCGAGCTTCGCACCGCGTGCTGAGTATGAGCGTGCACTCGAGATGGGCGCAACGGTCACGCTGGATAATGTGGAGGTGCTCGAACATTGGCCTTCCGTCTTTAAAGGCCGACAGATTTGGCTGCGCGTAGACCTCGGTCACGGCGACGGCCATCACGAGAAAGTGGTGACAGGGGGTGCCGCATCCAAGTTTGGGTTGGACATCACGCGTTTGGGTGCGTTCGTCCGCGCTGCGCGCGCCTTGGATATTCAGATCGTCGGTCTGCATGCCCACTTGGGCAGTGGCATCGAGTCACCGAACCATTGGGCCCAGGTGTATTCCGAGCTGATTGGCATTGCTGAGCAAATCGGCTCAATTGAATGGATCGATATGGGCGGTGGATTGCCGATTCCGTATACACCAGATGCCGAGCCGTTTGATCTGGACGCATTCGGCGCAGCGATTGCCGCGATCAAGGCGGCCTTCCCGCGCTACAAATTGGCGTGTGAGCCCGGTCGATTCTTGGTGGCCGAGGCGGGCGTATTGTTAACGCGTGTTACGCAGGTCGTTCAAAAGTCGGGCGTTGCACGCATCGGCGTCGATGCAGGGATGAACGCCTTAATTCGTCCCTCGCTCTACGATGCTTGGCATGACATTCAAAACTTGTCTAAGAACGGCCACGGGTCGATGGGTGAGTTTGATGTTGTCGGCCCGATTTGCGAAAGCGGAGACGTCCTTGGCAGTGATCGAGACCTACCGCTTTCAACGGCCGAAAACGACATTATTTTGATCGCCGATGCAGGTGCCTATGGCATGACCATGGCGAGCCGTTACAACATGCGCAAATTGCCGCGCGAGGAAATTATCGAGTGAAAATTTTGGAGTTCGATCGCACCGCCATTGAGCGTTTCCGATTTGTTCGCAACAGTTTTGATCCGTCGACGGGTGAAGCACGCTTGGTGTATGCCTTTGATGACGGCCCGGAAATGACCGAGACGGTTGTCATCCCCGGCGCGCCATTCCGATTGGATGCTACACAGTTGGCGGCTGCTGCTGCTGCGACGAAACTGCTGCATTTGATTGCAGGCGTGAGCTACTACAAGGCGGCCGTGCCGCCGAAGATTGAGATTCAAGACACATCCATCGATGCGAAGCTCGCTGCTTTTCTCGAGTCGGTCTATTTGAATGGCTTGGGCGAGTTCGCCTATCGCAACGGCTTGGATCTGCACGCGCGCATCGTCTTTCCGCACACGCAAGAAGATGCCGCAAACGCGCCGGCCATTCAATTGCAAGAACGCGCCTTGGTCGCGATTGGTGGCGGCAAAGACTCATTGGTGTCCATTGAGGCCTTGCGCGATGCCGGTGTGAATCCGGTCGTGTGTTGGATTGGTGGTTCGCAATTGATTGCCACCTGTGCCGCACGCACAGGATTACCGACTTTGAACATCACGCGTCAGTTGGCGCCTGAGTTGTTCGAGTACAACCGTTTGGGCGCTTGGAATGGGCATATTCCTGTCACCGCCGTGAACTCGGCCATCTTGGTGCTGGCGGCGATTGTCACCGGTTCGAATCAGGTGGTGTTCTCCAACGAACGCTCTGCGAGCTACGGCAGCCTGATTGAAGGCACGGGTGAGGTGAATCACCAATGGTCAAAGGGCTGGGAGTTTGAGAAGGCGTTTGCGGACATCGTGCGCAGTCGCATTGCTGCAGATCTCTCGTACTACTCCTTGTTGCGTCCGCTGTCTGAATTGGCGGTGGCACGTCAATTTGCGCGGACTGAGAAATACGATGCGTGGTTCTCCAGCTGCAATCGCAACTTCCATTTGCTGGGCGAGAAGCCGACGCAACGCTGGTGCGGCATTTGTCCGAAGTGTCACTTTGTGTTTTTGGCGCTGGCACCCTTCATGCCGAAGACGCGCTTGGTCTCGATTTTCGGGCGCAACCTGCTTGACGACGAAGGTCAGACCGAGGGCTACGATGCGCTGCTCGAGTACCGCAATCACAAGCCATTTGAATGTGTGGGTGAGGCAAAAGAATCTCGCGCAGCCATGGCCGCACTCACGCAACGCTCGGAGTGGGATGAAGATGCCTTGGTCGAGCGCTTCGCGCGCGAAATTGCCCCTCAATTGGACGCATCTGAACTATCGATCGAACCGCTGCTGACCTTGGAAGGTGAGCATGGCATTCCCGCACATGTGTGGGAGAAAGTTCGTGCGCATTTTTGAGCTCGAACACCGCCGCGTCGCGATTTGGGGCTTTGGCAAAGAAGGCCAGGCCGTGTATCAAGCGATTCGCGCTGAACTGCCCGAACTTAGATTGACGATTCTGTGCACCGAGGCGGATGCGGAAATTGTCGAATCCATGAATGACCCGCGCGTCGTTTGCACCATCCATGTCGACGAAGAAGTTTTAAGTCACTACGACTACGTTTTGAAGTCGCCGGGCATTTCGCCTTACAAGCCGATGGTTGAAGCGGCAAAAGAACGCGGCACGGTGTTCACCAGCGGCACGGCCTTGTGGTTCGCTGAACACGCGGGCGACAAAACCCTCTGCGTCACGGGTACGAAAGGTAAGAGCACTTCCACGGCATTGCTGGCGCACTTGCTGCGCGCTGCCGGAAAACACGTCGGCTTGGTCGGCAACATCGGCATGCCTTTGGTCGAGATGATGCGCGCACGCGCCGATTACTGGGCCATCGAGCTCTCCAGCTTTCAAACCACAGAGGTCGCTGCGAGTGGGATGCGCCCGCACTTGGCGTTGGTGACGAATGTGATCGCCGAACATTTGGATTGGCATGGCGACGAAGCGACCTATGTGCGCGACAAGCTCGCGCTGTTGACGGCCGCCAAGCCGCACTTCGCGATATTGAACGCGCAAGATGCCAATCTCACGCAGCTGTCGCTCCCGAATAGCGAAGTGCATTGGTTCAACCATCCCGAAGGGTGGCATTTGCGTGACAACCACATCTATCGCGGCGATGAGAAAATCATCGACGTGTCCAAAATGCCGCTGCCTGGTGTGCACAATCGCGGCAATTTGTGCGGCGTGCTGCTGGCATTGGAAGTGCTGGGCTTCGATGCGCGCGAACTCGCATTTTCCGCACTTGCTTTCAAGCCATTGCCGCATCGCCTGCAGTCAATGGGCGCTAAAGACGGCATTGAATATGTCAACGATTCAATCAGCACGACGCCGAATACTGCGCTCGCAGCTCTGGACGTCTATGCGAACAAAAAGGTCGCGATCATTCTCGGTGGACACGATCGTGGTTTGGATTGGTATCCATTTGCTGATGCGCTGGCCACACAGGCGCCGGCGGTGATCATTACCATGGGCGCGAATGGCCCGCGCATCAATGCAATCATTCGTCGCGTGTGCATGGAACAAGGCGTAGTGCTGCAATCGGCGTTGAGTCTTGCGGACGCGGTCGACAAAGCGCGCGCGGCCTTGAACGGGGAAGGCGTGGTCTTGATGTCACCCGGTGCGCCGAGTTTCGGCCTCTATAAGGATTACGTTGAGCGCGGCAAAGACTTCGCGCAGATCGCGGGTTTTGATCCGGAGCGCGTGGGTGAAATTCCCGGACAAGGCGTGCTCTAACCACCCGTTGACGTCACCGGGCGTATGCTCGGCAAATCTCACAAACGGGGCGTGTCGCGTGAAAAAGCCACTGCTGTTGTTAGCTTGCCTGTCGTTCTTCTTCTCAACATATGCTGCAGCCGCGATGAAGACCCAGCCCGTTGAGTGGAAGGTCGATGGCAAAGCCTATTCGGGCTTCATCGTCTATGACGATGCAAGTGCTGAAAAGCGTCCGGGCCTGCTGATGGTGCCCGACTGGTTGGGGATCAATGATGCGTCCATCGCGAAGGCGAAGCAGCAGGCGGGTCGCGACTATGTTGTCTTATTGGTCGACATGTACGGCAAAGGGGTACATCCGAAAAACGATCAGGAAGCACGTGCCGAGATCATGAAGCTGTATCCGAAGCCGCAACTGATGCGTGACCGGATGACAGCCGCACTGACCACCTTCAAAGCGCAAGCCAAATCGGTGCCGCTAGATACAGACAAGATCGGTGCATTCGGTTTTTGCTTCGGTGGCAGCTCGGTACTTGAACTGGCGCGTTCCGGTGCGCCACTGGCAGGCATCGTTTCATTCCATGGCGGTTTGTCCACGCAACTGCCGGCGGCAGCAAACAGCGTGCAGACACCCTTGCTCGTACTCAACGGCGCGAATGACAAGGGCGTGGCTCCCGACATCGTGCCGTTCGAAAAAGAAATGGATAACGCGGGGGCGGATTGGCAGTTCGTCAACTTCAGCGGTGCGGAACATTGCTTCGCTTTGGAAGGCAAGAACTCAGAAGGCTGCAAATACAACGAGCGCGCAGCACGTCGTGCTTACATGATGATGCACGCGTTCTTCAAAGGTCGATTTGCAGCGACGCCGTAGATCAGTGATTGCGTGAGATTGCGTACTGCGCCAAACCGCGCAGTGCCGCAAGCGCTTCATTCTCTTCCAAACCTTGCAGCGCGGCTTCTGCCTCGCGTGCGTAGTTTGTCGCGATGGCTGTTGAATAGGCCAAGCTGTTGCAAGCATGAATTGCTGCAATCATTTCAGGCAATGCGTCCACTTCACCGTTTTGCACGATGGCGCGCAAGCGTGCTCTCGTCGCATCGTCTGAGTGCGCGATGGCATGAATCACGGGCAATGTCGCCTTACCTTCGGCCAAATCATCACCCAGATTTTTGCCTAATGTGTCTGCGTCTGCGGTGTAGTCGAGCACGTCATCTGCAATCTGGAAGGCGTAGCCGAGCTTCATGCCGTACGCGCGCAAGGCACTCTGGGTTGCCTCGTCTTTGTCGGCCAGCATGGCTCCCAACTGCGTGGCCGCGGCAAACAGAATCGCCGTCTTGCGTTCAATCACACGCAAATAGGCCGCTTCGGTTGTGTCCGGGTTGCGCACGTGCAGCAACTGCAAGACTTCACCTTCGGCAATCTTATTGGTGGTGTCTGCCAGCAGCGTTTGCACATCCATGCGCTGGAGCTCGACCATCAGCTGGAAGCTGCGCGAATACAGAAAGTCGCCCACCAAGACGCTGGTCGCATTGCCCCACACCGCATTGGCGGTTTGCCGCCCACGACGCATATCGGATTCGTCGACCACGTCGTCATGGAGGAGGGTAGAGGTATGAATAAACTCCACCACGGCAGCCAATTGGTGCGCGTCGGCACCTTGGTAGCCCACCGCGCGAGCGGCCAAAAGCAAGAGCATCGGACGCAAGCGTTTGCCGCCCGCGCCGATGATGTATTCGGCGACCTGGTTGATCAACACGACATCTGACGCCAAGCGCTTACGAATCAGGGCATCCACCGCGGCCATGTCCGGCGCGGCAAGGGTTTGGATGTCTTTCAAGGCAAGGGCAGCTGGATTCGGCATGATGGGTGGTCAGTGGGGTCGGCACATTATATGGGGGCACCGGAAACCCTACCTGAGTATTGGAGATCGCCTGATAGTCAGCGGACGGCTGATATCATCCAATGGTCTTGCCCAATCACGGGCAATCACACACTAAGACCAAGACAGAAGGATAGAAATGGCTCGCGGAATCAACAAAGTGATCCTGGTCGGCAACTTAGGCAATGACCCCGAAGTGAAGTTCTCACAAGGTGGCATGGCCATTTGCACGATCAGTCTGGCTACGACCACGGTCCGTAAAGACCGCGAAGGCAACAGCCAAGAAAAGACCGAATGGCATCGTGTAAAGCTCTTTGGCAAGCTCGGTGAAATCGCCGGCGAATACCTGAAGAAGGGCCGCACCGTCTACATCGAAGGCCGTATCGAATACGGTTCTTACGATAAGGACGGCCAAAAGCACTACACCACAGACATCATCGCAGACGAAATGCAAATGCTCGGCGGTGGCGGCGGTGCAGGTGAAGGCGGACGTGGCAGCTACGAAGGTGGCGGCAACGATGTCAGCCGCGGCCCACGAAATCAACCGGCGCAGCGCCGTGAGCCGGCCAATGCGCCAGCCCCGGCACAGATCCCGAATGACTTCGGCGGTATGCCCGACGACGATATCCCGTTCTAAGCGATTGCAGTTGCTTGCAACACCACGGGCGCCTAGTGCGCCCGTTTTTGTTTGACTGGACTTAGCGGGTATTTCCCCGTAGTTTCATGGAATCTCTAGTTCCGGGGGTTCAATGAATACGACTGATTCCGCCTCACCACGGCAATTGACCTTCCGTGCGGTCATCCTTTCCATCATTCTTGCGGTCATCTTGTCCGCAGCGAACGCCTATCTCGGCCTGTTCGCCGGCCTGACGATTGCGACCGCGATCCCAGCCGCCGTGGTCTCCATGGGTGTTTTGCGCCTGTTGGGGGGCGGCAGCATTCTTGAAAACAACATCGTGCAAACCGGCGCATCCGCGGGCTCGTCGATTGCTGCGGGTGTGATCTTCACGATTCCCGCGCTCATCATCATGGGTTACTGGCAAGACTTCCGATATTCGTGGGTCTTGGCCATTGCAGGCTTGGGCGGTTTGTTGGGTGTGTTGTTCTCGGTGCCATTGCGTCGCTCGATGATTGTCGACGAGCCGCTGCCATTCCCGGAAGGCAAAGCCGCAGCAGAAGTGCTCAAGGCGGGTGAAAACCCCGGACCCGGCCTGAAGATCCTCGGCATCTCTGCCGCGTTGGGCGCACTGGTAAAGGTCGCCGCCGAAAGTGGCATGAAGTTGATCCCCGACAACGCGGTTGGCAGCGGCTTCATTGGCAAGTATTTGGGCTATACCGGCACCAACTTATCGCCTGCATTGCTCGGCGTCGGCTATATCGTCGGCCTCAATATCGGCATCGTGGTGCTCTCGGGCAGCATCTTGTCGTGGAATATCGCGATTCCGATTTATCACGCGCTGTTCTTGCAAAGTGATCCGGCGATGGCGCAACAAATCGCAGGCGCATCTGCGGCCGACGCAGCCGGCGCCATTTGGTCTGCAAAAATTCGTTACCTCGGTGTCGGCGCGATGTTGATTGGCGGCGTGTGGACGCTGTTCTCGCTGCGCAAGTCATTGTTGTCGGGCGTGAAGAGCGGTATTGCCGCTGCGCGCGCAGAAGGTGGCGCAATCGTCCATCACACCGAACGCGATCTGCCGATGAAGTGGATGCTGATTGCATTGGTGCTGTTTGTATTGCCGCTGCTTCTGCTCTATCAAGCCATCGTTGGCAATTGGGCGGTGAGCGTGCCGATGGCGATCATCATGATTGTTGCCGGCTTCTTGTTTGTCTCTGTGTCGGGCTATCTGGCCGGTTTGGTCGGATCGTCTAACAACCCGGTGTCTGGCATCACGATTGCCACCATTCTGTTCGCGTCTGCGGTCTTGCTGCTGCTGTTGGGTACGTCCGGCAAGATGCCGGTCGGTGCCGGTGGCGCACCTTTGGGTGCCGTTGCAGCCATCATGATCGGTGCCGTGGTGTGCTGTGCGGCAGCCGTTGGCGGTGACAACCTGCAAGATTTGAAAGCAGGCTACATCGTTGGCGCAACACCTTGGAAGCAACAAGTCATGCTGATGATCGGTGCCTTCTCCTGCGCCCTGATCATGGCACCGGTGCTGAACTTGCTTGCAGAGGCCTATGGCATCGGTGCACGTGACGCGGCACATCCGAATGCACTGGCGGCACCACAAGCGACCCTCATGGCTTCAGTGGCCAAGGGTCTGTTTGGCGGCAAGCTGCCGTGGGACATGATCAGCATCGGCGCAGTTGTGGGTGCCGCGATCATTGCCTTCGACGAATGGCTGAAAGCGCGCAAATCAAACTTCCGCGTGCCGGTGTTGGCCGCTGCCATCGGTATCTATTTGCCGATTGAATTGATGGTGCCGATTTTCCTCGGTGGTCTGTTGGCGTATGTCGTCGAGCGCCGCCAAGGCGTCTTGGGTGCAAGCGATGAAGCGCGCGATCGCGTGCATCGTCCGGGCACTTTGTTTGCCGCGGGTTTGATCACCGGCGAAGCGCTGATGGGGATCGCCATTGCGGTTCCGATTGTGATCAGCAAGCGCGCGGATGTGCTCGCATTGCCTGAGGCGTATCACTTCAGCAAATACGTGGGCCTTGCCGTTTTGGCGGCAGTGGCTTGGTTGTTGTATCGCACGGCGACCAAGGAAAAATATGTCGCTGATGCACCGAATGCTTGATATCGAACGAAAGGAATACACATGAAACTTCGAACTGCACTCTTGCCGATGATGATTGCCGCAGCGCTGCCGATGGTGGCGAATGCGCAGCGTGGCTTCACCGTAGAAGATATGGTGAAGTTGGATCGTTACTCGTCGCCGCAACTCGCGGCAAACGGTGATGTGGTGTACGCCAAGCGCGTGATGAATGCAGAAGTCACGCGTGCATCAACCGCGTTGTGGGTGAAGTCGGCAAATGGCAAAGCACGTCAATTGACGCCTGCCGGTTGGAACGTGAACTCACCCAGCGTGTCTGCCGATGGCAAAACCGTTTACTTTATGAGCGGTAAGAACGGCAGCTCGCAGGTCTATTCGATGCCACTCGCAGGCGGCGCGCCCACGCAGGTGACGTCCATGCCGTTGGATGTCGATGCGTACAAGCTGTCGCCGAACAATCGCGCCATTGCGCTCGCGATGGCCACTTTCCCAGACTGTAAGACTGAAGTCCTGAAGTGCACCAAGGATCGTCTGGCAAAGAAGACACCGAGTTCTGGTCAGATCTTTGATCGCATGTTCGTTCGCCACTGGGACACGTGGAATGACGGTCGCTACAACCGCGTCTTTGTCGCACCGGTGGGTGCAAAAGCCACGTCGTCTGCGACCTTGGTCACCGGCGCCATCATGGGCGACATTCCGTCGAAGCCTTTCGGCGACCTGAGCGATTTGGCGTGGTCACCTGACGGCAAACAATTGGCCGTTTCTGTGCGCGCCGGCGATGCGATGGAGCCGACCAGCACCAATTTCGACATCCTGTTGATCAATGCAGATGGCAGTGGTTCACCGCGAAACCTGACGGCCTCGAACAAAGCGTGGGATGCCGGTCCGGTCTTCAGTTCGGACGGCAAAACGCTGTTCTACCGAGCAATGAAACGTCCGGGTTTTGAAGCGGATCGTTTTGCGATGATGTCGATGGATTTGGCTTCCGGCAAATCACGCGAAATTGCCCCGCAATGGGACCGTTCTGCCGACACGATTGTGTTGTCTGAAGACGGCCAGACGATTTACACCACCGCAGGTGATGTGGGCCAGCACCCCTTGTTTACGGTAGACGTCGCGACCGGCAAAGCCACACGCTTGATTGGCGATGGCAGCGTGTCTTCTTTCGATATGCGTGATGGCCACATGGTGTTCTCGCGTAACTCGATGAAGTCTGGCGATCAAATTTTTGTTGCGGGCAAAGATGGCCAATCGTTTGATGCCATTACCCCAAGTGCCACAGAACAAGCCGCGGGCATCCAAATGGGTGCGTACGAGCAGTTCACCTTCAAGGGTTGGAACAACGAAACCGTGCACGGTTACGTCGTCAAACCCTGGAACTATGAAGCCGGCAAGAAATACCCGGTGGCCTTCCTCATTCACGGCGGTCCGCAAGGCAGTTTCGGTGATGGTTGGAGCTATCGTTGGAATCCGCAAACCTATGCAGGCCAAGGCTTTGCTGTCGTGATGGTCGACTTCCACGGTTCAACCGGTTATGGCCAAGCGTTCACCGATGCGATCAGCCAACACTGGGGTGATCGTCCGCTGGAAGATTTGCAAAAAGGGTGGGCTGCAGCGCAAAAGCAATTCGATTTCTTGAATGGCGATCGCGCCTGCGCACTCGGTGCGAGCTATGGCGGTTACATGGTCAACTGGATCGCCGGCAATTGGCAGAAGCCGTGGAAGTGTCTGGTCACCCACGACGGCGTGTTCGACAACCGCATGATGGGTTACGCAACCGAAGAGTTGTGGTTTAGCGAGTGGGAAAACGGCGGCACACCATGGGCCAATCCGAAGGGCTACGAACAGTTCAATCCCGTGAATCACACCGGCAAATGGAAAGTGCCGCAGTTGATCATTCACGGCCAGTTGGACTATCGCATTCCGGTGGAGCAGGGCCTGGGTGCATTCACAGCGCTGCAACGCCAAGGCATCGAATCCAAGTTCCTGTATTTCCCTGACGAAAATCACTGGGTGTTGAAGCCGCAAAACAGCGTCCTTTGGCACCACACAGTGAATGATTGGTTGAAGAAGCACACCGGCAACTAAGGGTGCTGCGCGCTCCGGCATTGATCCAGGACGACATTGTCGTCCTGGGTCTGATTGCGGCCACACTCGGACTCATTTTCTTTGGTGCAAGCCGCACGTCCGGACCTTGGCAGAAGTTCTTCAGCTTCGTGCCACCCTTGCTGCTTTGCTATTTCCTGCCAGGCATTTACAACTCGATCGGGTTGATTGATGGCTCGCAAAGCCAGCTCTACAACCCCGTTGCGAGTCGGGTGTTGTTGCCGGCTGCGCTCGTGCTGTTAACCATGACAGTGGATCTTCGCGCCATCGCGAAACTCGGCCCGAAGCTCTTGCTCATCTATGTCGCGACTTCTGCAAGCATCATGCTGGGCGGTGTTCTTGCATTTTTAATCATGCGCGTCGTGTCTCCCGACACGATGGGTGGCGACACCTGGGCCGGCATGGCGGCGCTCGCCGGAAGTTGGATTGGAGGCGGCGCCAACATGTTGGCGATGAAAGAGGTCTTTCAAGTCGATGCCACGACGTTTGGTCAATTTACGGTGGTCGATGCCGGTGTTGCCTATGTGTGGATGGCCTTGCTGTTGTTTTGGGCGCAGCGTGCCGCATCCATTGATCTCAAGCGCGGTGCCGATACAAGTGCATTGGACGCGTTGCGCGAGAAAGTGGCCGCCTATCAGGCGGCGCATGCACGTATTCCCGCATTGAGTGATTGGATGATTCTGATGGGCATCGCCTTCGGTGCGGTGGGCCTGTCGCATGCAGTGGCCAAGGTGTTAGCGGCTTGGTTGGCCGTGCACACCACTTGGGCGACGCCGATGGGGCTTCATCAGCCTTTTCCTTGGATGGTGGCGTTTTGCACCGTGATCGGTTTGGGATTAAGCATGACCCGCGCACGCGCTTTGGAAGGTGCCGGTGCGTCCACGCTTGGCACTGTATTGCTGTACTTCTTGATTGCATCGATCGGGATGCAAATGGATATCGCCGCGCTGTTTGATAAGCCGCTGCTTTTCGTATTGGGTGCGCTGTGGCTTGCCATTCACGCGCTCTTGCTCTGGCTCGTTGCACGTGCATTGCGCGTGCCGTTCTTCTACTTCGCCATCGGGTCACAAAGTCACATTGGTGGCCCTGCATCCGCGCCTGTTGTGGCGACGGCATTCCATCCTGCTTTGGCACCGGTCGGTGCGTTACTCGGCACTTTGGGTTATGCCACCGGAACCGTTTTGGCCTACGCGCTTGGATTGATGCTCAAGGCATTAGCGACCTGAGCACACTTACAGCCAACGCACCTTCTTCAAGTAGCGATACAGCGATGCGCATGCAACGGCTACAACAACAATCAGCGTTGGATAGGCATAGGGCCCGTCAAGCTCTGGAATGTGCTTGAAGTTCATGCCGTACCAACTGGCGATGAGTGTCGGCACGGCGAGCAAACCGGCCCAGCCCGCCAACTTCTTGACGACTTCGCCTTGATGGATGGTGACCAATGAAAGGTTGGTGCTCATCGCTGCACTGGCTGTTTCGCGCAAGGTGTCGATGATGTCGGCCGTGCGCCCCGCGTGGTCACGAATATCACGGAAATAGGGACGTGCAACATCAGGAATGCTTGGGTTTTCCGAGCGTACGAGTTGCGAAATGATGTCTTGCATAGGCAGTACGGCCATGCGCATCTGCGTCAGTTCTTTACGCAAGGTGTAGAGCCGTTGAATCGTGTCGCGTCGATATTCTTCTTCCGCGAAGATCGACTGCTCGAGTGAATCGAGTTCTTCTTCAAAATCATTGACGATCGGCACGTAGTTATCCACGACAAAATCGAGCACGCCATGCAAAGCGACTGAAGGGCCCATGGCCAAATAGTCGGGCTGTTGTTCTAGCTTGTCGCGTGCGATGGCGAAGGTCTTGGACGCGCCGTGACGTACCGTAATCAGAAAGCGATTGCCGTAGAAAATATGCGTTTCGCCGAATCGGACATGCTCATCGACCAGTTGCGTTGTGTGAACAGCGATAAACAAGGTGGTGCCGAAGGCTTCGATTTTGGGTCGTTGATGCGCCATCAGGGCATCTTCGATGGCCAGATCGTGCAGACAAAACTCTTCTTGCAGCTTTTTCAACAGTGCGGGATCCGGCTCATAGAGCCCAACCCAAACAAAGCTGTCATCGTCGACGGCGAGCACATCACTGATCGCATCGATTGAAATGTTCTCGCTCACACCTTTACGGTAGACACGGCAATTCACGACGACCGGTTCGGTTTTCACTGCAGGGGCATTCGCCATGGAAGACTTATCTGGCAGGTTTGGAATTTAGATAATGCAGTGTTGCGGTGATGGCCACAAGAATTGGCAACATCAAGGCAATCCAATGGCCATTGGGCTGCGGATTGAAAATCCAACGTACAAAGACGGCAAGAACGCCAAGCAGGGTGAGTATCAAGGACAAAGAAAACGCAAACTGCCCCGGCACTTTGCCCTTGTAGATGCGAACGGCTGCCGGCAACAAACAGAGTGCGAGCGGTGAGAACAACAAGATATTCGCGTTCCGCCACATGGCCCAGTGGTCAGTCAACCACCAGCCGAGCACCAAGATGACGCCCAAGAGGGCGCATTTGATCCAAGTGATGCATAGCAGTGCAGACAGGCTTCTAGCGTGCCCCGCACGTGCCAGATAGATCAACAAACCGCCAAACACGCAGCCGAGCAAGCCCAACAGCCAGGTATTCAAACCAAAGGATTTATCCAGATTGTCGAGGCGATGCGGGAGCAGCGTTTCAGTCGCGTGGACCAATGGTTGTCCATTCTCAAGTTTGATGCGATCGAGGCCATCCGCGAGATGTTCGGGCAAGAAGGCATCATCCCAAAACGACAAAGGTTTGCTGGCGGCCGGACCCAAGCCCAAATCAAAGCCCAGCCACATCCATGTTGTCGGCGCAGATAAGCGCAACGATTCACTTCGGTAACTATCGCCGTTTGAGGTGGTGCTCAGTTGCCGTTCGACGAGGCCATCGAGCGCGTCATTCACGGCATCTCGCACACGCGTGGTGCAATTGTCACGGAAGTAATCGTAGCGATAGCGCGCGTTTTCAGGCAGCGCATTGAGTGCCAGCTTATGCGCCAACGTCGTCGCTTGCGCATCGGTGAGTGTGAGCCATTGAATCGTGACGCCGCGGCCTTCCGCACGATAATTGGCCAAATCTTCCTGCAGCGGTAGTGCAGCGAGCATGTACTGCATTCTTCCGCGCATGAAGTTTGGGATAAAGCCCGGCTCTCCCATATCGAAGTAACCGAAGTTGTATGAGGTCGCAGCGCCGGTGGTGTCATCCACGACGACCAGTGCATCGTGACCGAACCGTTCCCAAAAGACTTCGCCGGGCGCCATGGTCATGACGCCGATACGCGGTGCAGCCATGGCGGGCATGCAGACGAGCCAACACACTAGGCATAGCCACGCGCAGTGCCTAAGGACGGAACGCATCAACGTTCGCCGTGCACGCCCAGGTGAAACGCATATACGCGTCGCGCATCTGCATTCACCACACGAAATACGAAGCGACCCATGGTCAATTCTTCACCTGCTTCCGGCAAATGACCGATGGCATCAATGACCAGGCCGCCGATGGTGTCGTAAGCATCTTCGGAGAAATCAGCACCGAAGCGTTCGTTGAAATCTGAAATCGGCGTGAGTGCGTCGACGACGTATTGGCCATCGCTTTGCGCCTGAATATGTGCAGCTTCGTCACTGGCATCATCGTGTTCGTCATCGATGTCGCCGACGATTTGTTCCAGTACGTCTTCAATCGTGAGCACACCGGCCACCCCACCGTATTCGTCAATCACGATGCCCATGTGGTTACGCGACAAACGGAATTCGCGTAACAAGACGTCCAATCGTTTGCTTTCCGGAATCAAGAAGGCGGGGCGCAACAGTTCACGCAATTGTTGACCGGTGCCTTCCACCGTGACACGCAAGAGGTCTTTGGCCAACAAGATGCCGAGAATTTCGTCTTTGTCATCCCCGTGCACGGGCAGTCGCGAATGTCCCGACTCAATCACCAGCTTCAACACTTCTTCGAGCGGCGAGTCGACTTGCACCATCGACATCTGGGCGCGCGGAATCATGACATCGCCGACGGTCAGCTCGGAAATGGCGATGGCGCCTTCGAGCATGCGCAAGGTGTCGGTACCGATGAGTCCATCGGCGCTGGCATCGCGCAGGAATTCGAGGACATCGCCTCGCGTGGTGGGTTCGCCGGAAAGTGCGGCGCCGATTCGTTCAAGCCAACTCCTATGTTCGGGTTGGCTTTGGCTACTGTCTGGTTCTTCGGTCATTAGGGGGCGCAAAGTGATAACGCTTTGAATGACGGCCAGTTTAACTGAGCCAGCCTACGACTTCGTGACGGGGCTTCACTCGGCGTAGGGGTCGTCCAAGCCCAGTTCGGCCAGAATCTCGCGCTCCAGCTGTTCCATCGCCAAGGCATCCGCCTCGAGCTCATGGTCCCAGCCCAGTAAATGCAGGCTGCCGTGTACGGTCATGTGGGCGTAATGCGCCGACAGCGTTTTGCCTTGTTCCAGCGCCTCACGCGCAATGACGGGTGCACACAGGACCAAATCACCCAACAACGGGAAGCGCGCGGATTTCGGCAGGCCTGGCGGTCGCTCTGCGGGAAAACTCAGCACGTTTGTGGCGTAGTTCTTGCCGCGGAAATGTGCGTTTAGATGCTGCCCTTCGGGCGCATCCACAATTCGAATGGCCAAGTCGGCATCTTTAATGCGGCCATCCAGCGCTGCGTGCACCCAACGACGAAAGCTTTGCGCCGCAGGTATGCCTTTGCGCGGCAACGCATACGCCACGGAAACTTCGAGTGTCACAGGGCCCTGAGTCATGTCCGAATTCTATTCGACTTCGCACGCGTTCTACTGAACGGGTGCCATCAGAATGACGCGTTAGCGCCAATCACCGGGCTTGAACTCGATCTTGTCAATCGTATGGGTACGCGCTTCTTTGGTCACGGTTTCAGGCGCGATTGTCGCGCTACACCGCTCGTTCTCAAATCGAAAGGTTTGCACGCTGATTTCGACGGCCATTTGCTCGGGCGTATCACCTTCGTTCAAGTCAATGTTCTTTTCTGCACAACTGCCTGCATTGAGGGCGCCCGCCGAGCTGACCATCAGTCGTGCAGCAGCGTCTGCGAGCTTTTCAAATTCGACATCGGTGGATTCGGCGTAAAGCGTAGAAATGCGTACCTTGAAGAAATTCAGGTTCTTGTAGAACAAGTACCCGAACGAGCGAATGCGCGTGTCGTCTTGAAGCCGGATCGTGAGTTTGATCTTGCGCCCTTCGATGGCTTCGCTCGCAAGCGCATCCAGAATGGCATTGTCTAAAGCATTCGCGCTTTTCTTGGGGGGTTCGGCCAATTCGTCCAGCGTAAAACTCGTAATCGACTCGATCTCGGCCAGCTTATACGTGCCGCGCTTTTGTGCATCCGGAAAAGAAGAGACGAACTCCTTCATGCCTTCTTCGATGGCGTCCTTCTGCAGATACCGGCCGGCTGGGTAGATGAAGAGATTCATCGTGGCGCCGGGTACGCTTGCACTCCTGTAGCTCGCATTGACGCCTGAGAATCGATGCTCGGGATCATACGATGTCTTTTCAAGCCTTAGATGCTCGATCTGCTTGGGCGCCAACACATACGTGTGCTCGATGAACATGGCTTTTGGCTTGTCCGAAGCGTGCGCTACACCGCAAAAAACAGTCGCCACCGCAGCGGCCATGACAAAACGATTGACCAGAGTTTGCATTGCTGTCCTCCCCCGAGTTTTCAGCAGTCTAACGGATGCCCACGCCTTACAGTGCACTCCCGAGACCGGTCTCCGGCGAGGATGGATTACGACGTGCGTGCTCATCCTCCAATCGTGCGTCGCGCTTGTCATAGGCAGTGACGATCCGTGCCACCAAGGGGTGGCGTACGACGTCTCGTGCTTGGAAGAAGGTGAAGCTCACACCATCGACGTCGCGCAGCACCTCGATCGCGTCTTTGAGTCCGGATTTGACCTGCTTTGGCAGATCGATCTGTGTCATGTCGCCGGTGATCACCGCAGTGCTGCCATAGCCGAGTCGCGTCAAGAACATTTTCATTTGTTCAATGGTGGTGTTTTGCGCTTCGTCCAAAATCACAAATGCATCATTGAGCGTTCGCCCACGCATGTACGCGAGTGGCGCAATTTCAATCACCGATTTCTCAAGGAGCTTCACGACTTTTTCAGCACCGAGCATTTCATACAGCGCGTCATACAGCGGACGCAGATAGGGGTCAACCTTCTGGGTCAAATCACCGGGTAAGAAGCCGAGTTTTTCACCTGCTTCAACGGCAGGGCGGACCAAGATCACGCGTTGTACGCGCGATTCATTCAATGCCTCCACCGCCATGGCAACCGCAAGAAATGTCTTGCCGGTGCCCGCGGGGCCGATGCCGAAATTGATGTCATGGGTGGCGATCGCGTGGAGGTACTTCTTTTGGTTGTCACCCCGGCCGCGAATGCTGCCCTTCTTCACTCTGACGGCAACTTCTTGTGGCACGTAGTCTTGGGTACGTGCGGGTGCTGCGACTTCGTCGCGCGCGAAATGCGCCAAGCGGGTATTCAAACCTTGCGGGTCTAGGGTTTCAGTCGCCGTTTCCGCAAACAGGTCTCGCAAGAGGCGTTCTGCATCTGCAAGCGTGGTCGTGTCGTCACCTCGCACACTGAAGACATTGCCGCGATTGGCAATTTCAATCCCCATGCGCAATTCGATTTGGCGTAGGTGGGCGTCGAACGGCCCGGCCAAATTGGCCAGGCGTTCGGCGTCTGCAGGTTCCAGACTGAAGTCGCGTTGATGTTGTGTCATGGCGATAGGGTACTACCGCCCGCGTCATCAGGCCGCTTGTGCCTCCCGCTGGAATTGCTCTTCTTCAGTGGATCCTTTCAATGCGACTGTCGAAGAATGCTTGCCTTGAATGGTCTGGGTCACGGCATCGAAATAGCCCGTGCCGACTTCGCGCTGATGTTTGACTGCCGTGAAGCCGTGTTCGGCCGCTGCAAATTCTGCTTCTTGAAGCTCGACAAAGGCGCTCATTTGACGCTCAGCATAACCACGCGCCAAGTTGAACATGCCGTAATTCAAGCTATGGAAACCGGCCAAGGTGATGAACTGGAACTTGTAGCCATAGCGCGCGATTTCCTTTTGGAATTTGGCGATGGTGTCGTCATCCAGATTCTTCTTCCAATTGAAGCTGGGAGAGCAGTTGTAGGCCAAGAGTTTGCCCGGGTACTTCGCATGAATAGCTTCGGCAAACTTACGTGCGAATTCCAGATCCGGCTTGCCGGTTTCGCACCACACCAAATCTGCATAAGGTGCGTACGCAAGCCCGCGGCTGATGGCTTGGTCAAGGCCTTTGTCGGTCTTGTAGAAGCCCTCAACTGTGCGTTCACCGGTGCAGAACGGCTTGTCATTGTCATCTACATCACTGGTTAGCAAATCTGCGGCTTCCGCATCCGTGCGTGCCACGATCAAAGTCGGCACACCCATCACGTCGGCAGCCAAGCGTGCGGCCGTCAACTTTTCGATCGCTTCGCGTGTCGGCACCAACACCTTGCCGCCCATGTGACCGCACTTCTTCACCGATGCCAATTGGTCTTCGAAATGCACGCCTGCGGCACCGGCTTCGATCATGGCTTTCATCAATTCGTAGGCGTTCAAAACACCGCCGAAACCTGCTTCTGCATCTGCCACGATCGGTTGCAAGTAATCGATGCTGTTGTCACCTTCGGCATGCGTCAGTTGATCTGCACGCAGCAAGGTGTTGTTGATGCGCTTCACCACTTGCGGCACGGAGTTCGCTGGGTAAAGCGATTGGTCCGGATACATCTCGCCCGCCAGGTTGGCATCGGCAGCGACTTGCCAGCCAGAGAGGTAAATTGCTTTCAAACCGGCTTTCACTTGTTGCATCGCTTGGTTGCCCGTCAACGCACCCAACGCATTGACGAAATCTGACGCGTGCAGCGAACGCCAAAGCTTGTCCGCGCCAAGACGTGCGATGGAATGTTCAACGTGCACGGTGCCGCGCAGTCTGACGACGTCTGCGGCGCTGTAATCACGGCGCACACCGGCCCAGCGCGGATTCGTATCCCAATCTTTCTGTAGTGCTTCTGCATTTGGCAAGGTGTTCGTCATGGCGGTTTCCTTTGGTTTGAGGGTGTGGGTGTTTGCGGGTGTGAGGGTCAATCGAGGTATTCGTAGGCCGGCACGGTCAGGAAGTCGGCCAAGGTGCTTGCGTGGGTGAGTTCAAGTAGCAGCGCGATGGCTTGATCGATGAATTCGGCACCAATCGCATTGCCGGCAACCAAGCGAGAAGGCAGGCCAATCAAGGCGCATTCCAACAAGTCGAAGTCGATGGCGCGGCCATCGTCTAACTGTAGGCCGCCGTGATGAATCCATTGCCACAACTGCGCACGGGCAATTTCGGCGGTCGCAGCGTCTTCCATCAAATGGTGGATCGGTACGCAGCCATTGCCAGACAGCCACGCAGCAAGGTATCGAATGCACACCTCGACATTGCCGTCGAATCCGGCGCGCGTAATGGTGCCGAGGCTCGGCTTTAGCAACTCACTTGCGCCGACATTGACGTCATCGCGCAATACGTCGAGCTGGTTGTCTGCAGACGTGGTTTCGGCGAACGCCTGTTGTGCAATTGATATGAGGCCCGGATGTGCAACCCAAGTGCCGTCATGGCCGGCGCGCGCTTCGCGCAATTTGTCGTCGCGTACTTTTGCCATGGCGCCGGCATTGGCGGCCGGGTCATCATTGATCGGCACCTGTGCGGCCATGCCGCCCATCGCAAATGCGCCGCGGCGATGACACGTCTTGATCAAGAGTTCGGAGTAGGCCTTCAAGAAGGGCTGCACCATCGTGACTTGACCGCGCTCAGGCAAGATGCGGTCGCGATGCATGCGCAGCGTTTTGATGTACGAAAAGATGTAATCCCAACGTCCGCAGTTGAGGCCGACGATGCGATGGCGCAAGGCGTGCAGTATTTCGTCCATTTCGAACGCTGCAGGCAGCGTTTCAATCAAGACCGTCACTTTCATCGTGCCGTGCGGCAAGCCAAGGGCGGACTCGGCGAATGCCATCACGGATTCCCAAAGCGCAGCTTCTTCCATTGACTGCAGTTTTGGCAGGTAGAAGTAGGGGCCGCGGTCTTTGTTCGCCAAGGCGTGTGCGTTGTGATGCACAAACACCCCGAAGTCGAACAAGGCCGCAGACATGGCGTCTGCAGCGAAACGCACATGCTTCTCTTCCAGGTGCCAGCCTCGCGGACGCACTATCAAGACGGCGCGATCTGCTTCCGGCACCAATTGGTATGACTTGCCGTTGACGCCGCGAAAGGCGAGGGTGCCGTTGACGGCGTCGCGCAAGGCGCGTTGACCTTCGATCAAGCGCGCCCAAGCCGGCGACGTGCTGTCTTCGAAATCGGCCATGAAGCAGTCGGCGCCTGAGTTCAAGGCGTTGATGACCATTTTCGGATCGACGGGGCCGGTGATTTCCACTTGGCGTCTACGCAGCGCTTCAGGAATGGGCGCGACACGCCAATCGGACATGCGGATCTGACGGGTGTCCGGACGGAAGTTCGGCAGGGCGCCGGCGTCGAACTGGGCCTGGCGCTTTTGGCGCTGCGCCATCAGGGTTCTACGCGAAGTGTCGAAGGCGTGGTGCAGCGAGGCCAAGAAGACCAGGGTGCTGTCGTCCAGCACGCCGTCTTGGTCGGGCAGGGTTTGGGTCAAGCGGGGCGGCAGGGCGGCCGAGTTTTGAAGCTGAGCTGACATGGTTCTGGCGGAGGGCGCAGCGAACTGCTGCAAACCCACCATCCGGCTGCGAATAGTATTTTGCAATGCAAAGTTGTCAATGCTTTATATTAAAAAAACAAATACATGAGACAGCCGCATGGCAAAGCGTCCCGAGATCGCGCCCCGCTTTTCCTATAAAGGCAGCCGCCTTAAACCGCTGAAGGCGTTTTGTCAGGTGGCGCGTCTGGGCTCGATGTCGCGCGCGGGTGAGGCGCTGTTTTTGAGCCAGCCGGCGGTGAGTTTGCAGATTCAGGCATTGGAGCGAGAGTTCGGCGCGGTGCTGTTTCATCGACGCGGTCGTCGGCTGGAATTGACCCATGAAGGCCAACTGCTATTCGATCAAGTCGCACCGCTGGTCGAAGGGTTCGATGCGCTGCATACGAACTTCCAAAACGCATTGCAAGGCAGCGACGCGGGCGAGCTGCACATTGCAGCAGGCACGTCGACGATCTTGCATTTGCTGCCGCCGATCGTGTCTGCATTCAAGCAAGCCAACCCGACAGTGCGATTGAGTTTGCACAACGTCACTGGCGCAGGTGGACTCGAATTGCTGCGCGCAGACAAGGTCGATTTGGCGGTAGGGTCCATGCTCGACGTGCCCAATGACATTCGTTACGAACCTGCGTACACGTTCGAGCCCACTTTGATCATGCCAGTCGGTCACCCATTGGCAGAACTGCCCGAAATCACCCTGTCTGATTTGTCCCCACACGGTTTGATCTTGCCGCCGCAGCGACTCACAACCTACCGATTCGTAGACCTGGTGTTCCAACGTGCGCGCGTGCCCTATAGCGTGGCTTTGGAAGTGGGCGGTTGGGAAATCATCAAGCAGTATGTCGCGATGGGACAAGGCATCAGTATCGTGACTTCGATTTGCCTGACACCTCAAGACCGCGAGCGTTTGGTGACGCGATCTTTGGCGACGTATTTTCCGTCGCGTACCTATGGTGTCGTCTTGCGCAAAGGCAAATACTTATCGCCGCAAGCACGCGCGTTTGTCGACTTGATCAAGCCCGATGCTTTGCGTGCGCGCGATTATTATCACGCGGGTCATTCGGAACGTTGATTACGCGGTGACGACGCGGCCGCGCAGTGAGTTCGTCAATGCATCTGTAATTTCAACATCAACGAAACCGCCTATTAAACGCGGGTTTCCAGCGAAATTTACTTGACGCATGTTTTCGGTCTTGCCTGTCAGCTCGTTCGCATCTTTGCGTGACACACCCGTGACGAGGATGCGTTGAATGCTGCCAACCATTGACTTGGAAATCTCGAACGAGTGCGCATTGATATGCGATTGCAAGCGCGACAAGCGCGCGTGCTTCACTTCTTCAGTCACATCATCTTGCAAGTCAGCCGCAGGTGTGCCCGGGCGACGCGAATAGATGAAGCTGTAGCTTTGATCGAAGCCAACGTCTTCAATCAGTTTCATGGTCTTTTCAAAATCCGCATCGCTCTCGCCCGGGAAGCCGACAATGAAATCTGACGAAATCGAAATGTCAGGGCGCACTGCGCGCAACTTGCGAATCTTTTGTTTGAATTCAAGACTGGTGTAGCCGCGCTTCATTGCAGCCAAGACGCGATCGCTCCCCGACTGCACGGGTAGGTGCAAATAATTCGCGAGCGCCGGCACATCGCGATATGCGTCGATCAAACTGTCGCTGAATTCAAGCGGATGCGACGTGGTGAAGCGAATGCGATCAACGCCGTCAATTTCAGCGATCGTACGAATCAAGACCGCAAGATCGGCCACTTGCCCCGCGTCGTCCATCGGCCCGCGATAGGCATTGACGTTTTGTCCCAGCAAATTGATTTCACGCACGCCTTGTTCGGCCAACTGCACGACTTCGACCAAGACGTCTTCAAAGGGACGGCTGACTTCTTCACCGCGGGTGTAAGGCACCACGCAGAACGAACAATATTTGGAACAGCCTTCCATGATCGACACGAAGGCGGTGGGTCCATCTGCGCGCGGTTCGGGCAGCGCATCAAACTTTTCGATTTCGGGGAAGCTGATATCCACTTGCGCTTGGCCCGATTCGCGACGTGCGCGCAACATCTCAGGCAAGCGATGCAAGGTTTGTGGTCCGAACACCAGATCGACAAAGGGTGCGCGCTTCACAATGCCGGCGCCTTCCTGCGAGGCCACGCAGCCACCGACGCCGATCATCACCGGCTTGCCACCCTTCTTGAATTCCTTCCAGCGCCCCAGCTGGCTGAACACCTTTTCCTGCGCCTTTTCTCGAATGGAACAGGTATTGACCAGGATGACATCCGCCTCGGCGATGTCTTGGGTGAGCTCCAAACCCTCGTGCTTTGCCAGAACGTCGGCCATTTTCGCCGAATCGTACTCGTTCATCTGGCAACCGTGGGTTTCGATAAAGACTTTGCCGCGCACGTTTGCAGGCACGTCTTCTGTCGGAAGGAGGGTGTGTTCAATAGACATGTGTGATCTCCGGGGGCGCGGCGGTGATTCCGGGCCGGGGGCGCAAGTATACGCAAGGCGCTAGCGGCTGTGTCGCATTCAGGTCTGCCATGTAAATCAATGGCTTGCAATTTGTTAATTTTGCGTGGAGACTTCGCGAATGGGAATCAGGATCCGTCTTGCAGCCGTGCTAGTGCTGGCGCTTTGCACTTTGCGTGCCGAAGCTGCGGATTTATATCGCTGCACCGCCGGGGGCACGATTACCTACACTTCGAGCAAAATTCGAGGTCAATCCTGCAAGGCGGTCACCAATATCCGGACGCCGAAGGGCCATAAAGTGCGTCCGGCGGTCACCAGTTCGCCTGCGGAGCTGACCACCAGCACGCCCGCGCTGACGCCTGCACCCGCGCCCGTATCGTCAAACCGCAACGCTACGAGCCCACGTCGCGTCAGCGGCCAGGTGTACTCCTATATGAAGAACGGCACGCGCTACGTCACGAGCGTGCCGCCGGCGGGCATGCGGGCAGGCTCGGTCCGCACGATCAACTACAGCTTCATGGAATCCTGCTTCGCCTGTGACGTGAAGTCGACGGTGAACTTCCGCACCTTGCGACTCAATACCAATGCCTATGCGGCCGAGATCGCCGAAGCTTCGCGTCTCTATGGCGTCGAAGAATCGATCATTCGCGCCATCATTCATGCCGAATCCGCCTATAACCCGCGGGCGCTGTCACGCGTCGGCGCACAAGGCTTGATGCAGTTGATGCCGGCCACGGCACGCCGCTTCGGTGTGTCGAATGCCTTTGATCCGGGTTCGAACATCAAGGGTGGCGTGCAATACCTCGCTTGGCTGTTGAAGCGCTTCAAAGGTGACTTGTCCTTGATGGCGGCAGGCTATAACGCAGGTGAAGGCGCTGTCGGTAAGTACGGCGGCGTGCCCCCGTATGCCGAAACACGCGTCTACGTACAACGCGTCAAAATGCTTGCGGAGCGTTACCGCAGCATGCCGCGACAGGACTAAAAACGCCCGTTCCGCAGCGGGCCGTCCAGATTCGCCCATTCAATATATTGTGGTTTCGTTAAGCGTTCCGTAAACTTGTGGGTCATGTGCAAACAGGATTTCACCTGTTTGTCGCCAGATTGCCAAAATCACGTTGCGGAGTGCCGAATGGCCCACGATGAAGTTCACGGTCCGAATGATCCGGGCCGGCGCAGGTTCCTGACAGCTACCACAGCCGTGGTAGGTGCGGTCGGCGCAGGTTTCGCTGCAGTTCCTTTTATTAAGTCCTGGAACCCGAGCGCACGCGCGAAAGTCGCGGGTGGCCCGGTCAATGTGTCCATCGGTGAACTCGCCGAAGGCCAGCAATTGAGCGGCATCGCATGGCGCGGTTCGCCGATCTTCGTGATGAAGCGTTCGCCGGCCATGCTCGCGACCTTGAAGCAAATGGATCCCTTGGTTGCGGATCCCAAGTCCGACAACACGGACCAGCAGCCCAAGTACGCGCAAAACGAACACCGTTCGTTGAAACCGGAAATCTTGGTCTTGATCGGCGTGTGCACCCACTTGGGTTGCGCGCCTGAATTGCATGCGGAAGTGAAGCCCATGCCGTTCGATCCCGATTGGAAGGGTGGCTATTTCTGCCCGTGCCACAAATCACGCTACGACATTGCCGGTCGCGTGCTGAAGGCGCAGCCGGCGCCGGCTAACTTGCCGGTGCCTCCGTATCATTTCGCCGATGACAGCACGCTTGTCATTGGTGTCGACCCGCAAGGAGTCTGATCCCAATGTCGAATATCGTGATGCGTACCGCGAACAATGTGATGGATTGGGTCAATGAGCGCGCACCTGCGCTGATGCCCATGTATCGCAAGCACATGACGGAGTACTACGCTCCGAAGAACTTCAACATCTGGTACATCTTCGGCATTTTGTCGACGGTGGTGCTGGTCAATCAGATCCTCACCGGTATCTTCTTGACCATGCACTTCAAGCCGAGCGCGAAAGAAGCGTTCGATTCGGTTGAATACATCATGCGTGATGTCGAATGGGGCTGGCTGATTCGCTATATGCATAGCACCGGCGCATCCCTGTTCTTTATCTGTATCTATTTGCACATGTTCCGCGGACTCATGTACGGCAGCTATCGCAAGCCGCGTGAGTTGGTGTGGCTGCTCGGTATGGTGATTTACCTCGTGCTGATGGCAGAAGCCTTCATGGGCTATGTCTTGCCGTGGGGTCAAATGTCGTACTGGGGTGCGAAGGTGATCATTTCGCTGTTCGGCGCGATTCCGGTGATTGGTACCGGATTGACCGAATGGATCATGGGTGACTTCAACCCGGGTGATGCCACGCTTAACCGCTTCTTCGCCTTGCACGTCATCGCACTGCCGTTGGTGTTGTTGCTGCTCGTGGTCTTGCACTTGGGTGCATTGCACGAAGTCGGTTCGAACAACCCGGACGGCGTTGAAATCAAGAAGGGCCCGAAGGGCAACCGCTGGTCGCCGACGGCACCGGCAGACGGCGTCCCGTTCCACCCGTATTACACGGTGAAGGACACCTTCTATGTCGGCTGCTTCCTGATGGTCGCCGCCTTCATCATCTTCTTCATTCCGAACTTTGGTGGTCTGTTCCTCGAACACGACAACTTCACCGCGGCCGATCCGTTGGTCACGCCTGCACACATCAAGCCGGTGTGGTACTTCACGCCGTACTACGCGATGTTGCGTGTGGTGCCGTCGTTCTTTGGTATCAAGCTGTGGGGCGTGTTGGTCATG
Source organism: Lysobacter sp. HDW10 (assembly GCF_011300685.1). Lineage (NCBI taxonomy): Bacteria > Pseudomonadati > Pseudomonadota > Gammaproteobacteria > Lysobacterales > Lysobacteraceae > Lysobacter > Lysobacter sp. HDW10. Next base: position 130,466 of record NZ_CP049864.1, on the reverse strand, counting down.
GGTGGCGCGATTGTCGTGCTCTTCCTGTTGCCTTGGCTCGACCGTTCCAAGGTCAAGAGCTACCGCTACCGTGGTCCGCTGTCCTGGATCATGCTGGGCCTGTTCGTTGTGAGCTTCGTTTGGCTTGGCATCATCGGTGGTGGCCCGGGTACTGATCCGAGTGAGGCCATCATTGGTCGCATCTTGACCGTGTACTACTTCCTCTTCTTCTTGACGATGCCGATCTGGACTTCAATTGATAAGACCAAGCCGGTTCCGCAACGGGTGACCATGCATGACTAAGTTCTCCGCTCTCAAAGTGTTTGCCTTGGTGGCAGGCCTGTACTTGGGCGGCGTCCAAGTGGCGTCAGCGAGCGAAGGCGGTAACACGCAGCAGGCTGGTGTCGATCTGACCGACCGCGGTTCCTTGCAACGCGGCGCGAAGTACTACGTGAACTATTGCGCGGGCTGTCACTCGTTGAAGCATCTGCGCTACAACCGTTTGGCAGAAGACCTCGGCCTGAGTGAGAAAGACGTTCAAGAACAACTGAACCTCAACGGTGCCCAGTTCGGCGACCACATTCTGTCGTCGATGACGCCGGAAATGGCGCAGGCTGCATTCAACAAAATGCCGCCGGATCTGAGCCTGATTTCGCGCGTGCGCGGTGACGACTGGGTGTATACCTACTTGAAGTCGTTCTATCTCGACGAAACCCGTCCGGTTGGTTGGAACAACACCTTGTTCCCCGGTGCATCCATGCCGAACCCCTTGTGGTCACTGCAAGGCGTGCAACAACCGGTCTACGGCAAGGCCGACGTCACAGGCGAACGCCCGGTTGAACGTCTTGAGTTGGCGCACGAAGGCAGCTTGAAGCCGCGTGAGTTTGACCAAGTGGCACGTGATATCACCGCTTTCCTCGTCTATGCAGGCGAGCCGGCTGTGATGAAACGTCCTGCCTTGGGTGTCTGGGTGTTGCTCTTCCTCGCCATCTTCACATTGTTGGCTTGGCTCCTCAAAAACGAGTATTGGAAGGACGTGCATTGATGATCGACAAGGGATTGTTGGCGAGCTCGCCTGTTCGCGCCCGTAATGGACTCACGCTGTATTCCGCGCTTGATGACGTGGTTTGCCATCGCGTGCGCTTGGTACTGGCCGCAAAAGGCGTGCCCTACGATCTCGTTCCCGTCGATCCGCAAGCACCGCCGGAAGACCTGATCGATCTGAATCCGTATCAATCAGTGCCGACCTTGGTTGAGCGCGATCTGGTGCTGTACGCAGCCTTGGTTGTCACGGAATTCCTTGATGAGCGTTATCCGCATCCAGCACTGATGCCGATGGACCCCATCTCGCGCGCACGCGTTCGCCTGGCAACCTTGCGCATCGAGCACGAATGGGTGCCGCAAGTGCAGGCCATTCAAATGGGCAACAAGACGCAGGCCGACGCCGGTCGCAAGCGTTTGACGGAGTTGCTGACCGCGGCTATCCCGCTCTTTAAGGCAAGCAAGTTCTTCTTGAACAGCGAAATGTCGTTGGCCGATTGCGCGATGGCACCGATTATTTGGCGTTTGGAAGCGTTGAACATTCCGTTGCCGAAAGACGGCAAGGCGATCGAAGATTACGGCAACCGAATCTTCCGCAATCCGGGCTTCGCACGTAGCTTGACCGAAGCCGAGCGCAAACTGCGCGTTCTGCCTGAATAATCAGGCAGGATTGCCGCAATGCACATGACACCGCAGCGTCCGTACCTTGTACGGGCGATGTATGCGTGGATTGTCGATAACGGCCTCACACCGCATTTGTTGGTGGATGCCACACAAGCCAATGTGCACATTCCCGCGGGCGCGGCACAAGACGGCAAGGTGGTTTTGAATATCGCCGCACGGGCCACGCAAGGGCTCGATATCGGCGACGACGCCATTACTTTTTCGGCGCGCTTTAATGGCGTCAGCCAATCTTTGTATCTACCGATGTCTTCGATCATCGCCGTCTACGCGCGCGAAACGGGCGCGGGGATGGGCATGCCGCCGGAGGCAGCGTTCGCCTCTGGCGAAAGTGCATCAGACACTGGTGAACACATGCCACCTGCATCCATGGAAGTACCGGAAGCAGCGGCGACCGACAGTGACACACCGCCGGACGACACACCGACGCCGCCTAAGCGTGGCGCACATTTGCGGATTGTGAAGTAACGCGCTACTACGTGCGTTGCGACTTAGTGGAGTGAGGTCACTTCGCGTGTGGGCCCGACAAACCCTGTCAGCCTGCCATCGCGCAGCACGAGGCGGCCTTCGTGACGTTCTGCGCCATCGTGCGAATACTCGAAGCGATACGTGCGCTCCAAAACGAGCCAGCCTTGATCGCTTCTGGCCCATTTTGATTTGACGTGTTGAACGCTTTCATCCAGCCACTGCACGCCCGCGGCGTGACAAGCATTACGTCCCAACTCGCGCGCCCGGTCTGCGGCCTTTCGTGAGCTGTCCCACCAAAAGAACAGCAGCATGAATGCAATGAGCGCAAACAGCGCTTCGCCCATCATGCTGCGCGCCCCAAATCAAATCCAAATCCCGTCACGTCCCAAACTCCCCAATCAATGACAAGACTCAAGGCATGCGTAGCCTGAGTACCGCCGCCCAGTTTTGGCGATTCAAGCTGCAATTGCCTTCATTTGCAGGCGTACAGCCCGTGCCGCCCGAATCTTCATCGTCACTCGTTGCTTGAAAGCTCGTCGGACGCGGCAAGATCGCGATGCCACGATCATCCAAGCGCAATTTGCGCAAGGTGACACCGTTCAACACATTCCCACCCACGGTTTCCATGAGTTTGTTGGTGCGATCAATTTTGGTGACGACGTCGCAATGCGAAGCCTGGCGTAAAGAGGGATTGTTATCGAATGCAGCGGCCAAACCTTCGTAGCCAACGATGGCTTGCGTGTTGCGTACATAGCAAAGCAAGTCACCAGGTGCGGGCTGCGTCGTGGCCGGATTCATCATCAAGAACGGGCCGGTGTTGTTGTACGCATCGCGAATGTAATCAATGTGTGCGGGGGAGGTGTTGAAAGTCGTTACGCCCGCTTGCAACATCACATACGAAATAAAGGCGGCCGACCAAGGGTTGTCGAGCAGAAACGCGCGACACTCGGCGGTCGAGTAACTTATGCTTTGGCAGGCACTCGCGCCACTGATGCCGCTGTCCATCATCGAATACAGGGTGCCGCTATTGCGCCAATAGGTCACGACCTTTTCCCAGCTAGGCGTGCCATCGGCCAAGCGCACTTTTTCGGACTCAGTCGTGCGCTGATAGCGAAGGCCACCATTGACGTCGATAAACGGCTGGTACCAGTTGTAATTCTCGCGAAGTGCCACTTGCACAATTCGCGACGCCGTGGAGCCACCGTATACAGGTCCGGCAGGAACGGCTGCACCGGGTGCTTTCGGCTCAGTGGGTTGCGAAGCGCCGTTGTTAGGCGCAGTCACCACAGGCGGCGGCGCTTTTTTCGGTGGTGGCGTACTTGCACAGCCGGCCAACGCCAAGCTGCTTGCAGCGGCTAACACCCAGTTCGAAATGTGCATGTCCATTGCTCCTGAATTCGAATGCGATAACGCTACCAGCCGGACCGTTCACCCATGCTGAACTGGCGGCGGTCCCAACTTCAATGAGAAATCGATGGCGTGAACGTGTTTCGTGAGTGCACCAATGGACACGTAATCGACGCCATCTTCTGCGATTGCGCGAATGGTCTGCATATCGACACCGCCCGACACTTCAAGCGGCGTGCGGCTGCCACCTTCCGTGCGCGCAATGTGCACTGCTGCCTTGCGCATGTCGGCGTCGAAATCATCGATCAAGATGCGCGTGCAGTTCGTTTGCAGCGCTTCGCGCAATTGCTCGAACGTTTCCACTTCAATGATCAGCGGCGCATCCGGATACATCGTGCGCGCATGCGCAGCGGCAGCACTCAGTGATCCTGCTGCACGAATGTGGTTTTCTTTCAACATCACGGCATCAAACAAGCCAATGCGATGGTTTTCACCGCCGCCCATGCGCACTGCGTATTTTTGTGCCATGCGCAGGCCGGGCAGGGTTTTGCGTGTATCGAGCACTTTTGTGGCGCGCCCACCAATCGCAGCGACATAGGCGGCCGTTGTGGTGGCGGTACCCGACAAGGTTTGCAAGAAATTCAACGAAGGACGTTCAGCACTGACCAACGCGCGGTTCATCCCGTGCAGCAGCGCCATGACCGTGCCTTTGCGCACGTGATCGCCCTCTTCAACTTGCCAAGTGATCACCACATTCGGATCGAGCGCTTTGTGACAGGCATCGAACCACGGGCGACCCGCGACAACGCAGTCTTCTTTGCAGAGCAAATAGGCGGAATCAGGTGCATCCGGCAGCAAGCTCGCGGTCAAATCGCCGCTACCCAGATCTTCGCGGAAGGCTTTCGCGACGTCTTCTGCCACGACCTCCGGCAAGGGCGGCACAATTTGCAGACTACGGCTCATGCGGCCTTGAATCCCAGCGCCGCCGCATCTGCGAAGGCTTCCGGCAGCAAAACGGGAATTCCGTCGTCCACGCGATACAGGCGTTTGCCATCGCGGGTGATCAGGGCTTCCTTCAGTGTTTCGCTTTGGAGATCGTCGCCGAATGCCACACCATTGGCTTCAATCGCGGTATTAAGCGTCTTGAGTTGTGTCGGATCGAGCAGCGAAAGCGGCTGGCGAGTCACGGGGCACACCAACAGGTCGAGCAATTTCTTATCCATTGAATTTCGCGATTGCGTGGGTGATGGCTAGAATACGTCTTTAGCTGTGGAGAACATAATGTTGTCCGATTCCAAGACCCCTTTGGTGGGCATCGTGATGGGCTCCCGCTCAGACTGGGAAACCATGCGGCCTGCGTCCGAAAAGCTCGATGCTCTGGGCGTTCCACACGAAGTGCGCGTGGTTTCAGCGCACCGGACGCCTGACCTGCTGTTCTCCTATGCCGCAGATGCCCAGGGCCGCGGATTGCGCGCAATTATTGCGGGCGCCGGCGGTGCAGCGCATTTGCCGGGCATGCTGGCGTCGAAGACGCGCGTGCCGATCCTCGGGGTGCCCGTGCAGTCTCGCGCACTGAACGGCTTGGATTCCTTGCTTTCAATTGTGCAAATGCCGGCCGGTATTCCCGTCGCCACCTTCGCAATTGGCGTGGCGGGCTCGGCGAATGCCGCACTCTTCGCTGCCTCACTGTTGGCGCACGATCATCCCGAAATCGCCAAGGCGCTTGACGCATTTAGAACAGAACAAACCGAAGCCGTCTTGCAAAACGACGATCCGCGCAAATGACCACCGTTGGCATTCTCGGCGGGGGACAACTCGCGCGCATGATGGCCTTGGCCGGTGCGCCTTTGGGCTTGCGATTTCTGGTGTTGGACAGCGTGGAAGATGCGTGTGCGGGTCAATTTGCGCCGCTCTTGCTGGGTGACTATCGCGATGAGAATGCATTGGCACAGTTCTCTTCAGAAGTGGATGTCGCCACCTTTGATTTTGAAAACGTACCCGCTGAAAGCGCCGAATGGCTCACGCAATTCGTGCCTGTCTTCCCGAACCCGCGCGCCTTAGCCACCGCGCAAGATCGCTTGGCCGAGAAAACTTTGTTCCAACAACTCGGCATTCCGGTGCCGGCATTCGCAGACATCACCTCGCGTGCAGATCTTGAAGCCGCGGTGCACACCTTGGGCGCACCCTGCATTCTGAAAACGCGTCGACTTGGCTATGACGGCAAAGGGCAACATCGCATTCGCGACAATTCGCCCGCGTCCATTGATGCGGCATGGGATGCGCTGGGTGCACAAGCGTTTTCAACCGGCCTCATTCTCGAAGCGTTTGTGCATTTCGATCGCGAGTTGAGCGTCGTGGCAGTGCGCGGGCGCAATGGCGAATTCCAAACCTGGCCGCTGACCGAAAACTGGCACGTCGATGGTGTGCTGTCGGCGAGCCTTGCCCCGGCACGCGTCGATGATGCGCTGGCAGCGCGCGCGACCGGCTATGCCAAAGCATTGGTTGAAGCATTGGACTACGTGGGTGTTTGCGCGCTCGAACTCTTTTGCAAAGACGGCGAACTCATGGCCAACGAATTGGCACCACGCGTGCACAATTCGGGCCATTGGACATTGGAAGGTAGCGAGACCTCGCAGTTCGAAAATCACCTGCGTGCCGTGCTCGGCCTGCCCTTGGGCAGCACACGTATGATCGGCCATGCGTGCATGTTGAATTGGATCGGCGACATGCCCGATCCGACACCCATCCTGCGTGATGCGTGCGGCCATTGGCACGACTATGGAAAACAACCGCGTGCGGGTCGCAAAGTGGGTCATGCGACCTTGCGTGCAGATTCAGCGCAGGAACTTTCGCGTGCGCTCGAGCGCGTAGGGGGAGAGCTGTCACGAAAAGAACAAGTTTTACCGGTGATTCACGCACTCTCGAATTAATTCGTTGCAAGATATGGGGATGAAAAAAATCCCCCACTTACTCTCCGTTTCATTCCTCGCGTTTGCATTCACTGCATGCAGTAGTGCAGATAACTCTGAAAACCCCACACATGCGGCGGCCGCGGCAAAAAAGTCCGCCAAAAAGAACGATGTTGCAATCGTCAACAATCCAGTGACCTCGGTGGCTGTGACCGATGCCCAGGGTCAGCCCTCTATGGCGTTCATCGACCGCTTGCCGGTCGGTTTTGTGATCCGTGCCACATGTGAATCCGGTACGTGTGATTGGTTGAAAGTCACGCAGGTCGAACGCGGCGGCATCGACTCAGAACCCAAGTTCAATTTCGATTTTCAACGCGGCGAAACCATGCATTCGTCCGACTACCCGGTCGATGCGAAGGGCGTTCAAATTCGTTGGTTGAGCGACAAACCGAAAGGTGTCGTGGTGTGCTCGCGCCAGCACCCGTATGCATCGATTGGCGGGCAGGGTGATGATTTGAAATTGTCACCCGCAGGTGTCGGCGGTGCGCTGCAAATTCCGGCGAATACTTACTTTGCGGCCTGCCATGGTGAGTCAGGCGACGATGCCTCGCTGGCGGCCAAGTATGGGTATAACTTGAAGTAAAACAGCAAAAGCACTCAGCCGCGTTTTAGCGCGGCTGAGATGCGATGTGATGCGTTTAGGCCTTCATGTTTCCAGCAACAAAATCCCAATTCACCAAGTTCCAGAAGTGTTCCAGATACTTCGGGCGCAGATTGCGATAGTCGATGTAGTACGCGTGTTCCCACACGTCGCAGGTCATCAGCGGCGTGTCGTCACCGGTGAGCGGTGTCGCAGCATTCGACGTGCTGACCAAAGCCACCGTGCCGTCTTTACGTTGAACCAACCAAGCCCAGCCCGAACCAAAGGTCTTCACTGCGGTGTCGGTAAATTGTGCTTTGAACTTTTCAAAGTCACCGAAAGCGGCATTGATGGCATCGGCCAACTTGCCGGTCGGTTCGCCGCCGCCTTGCGGCTTCATGCAGTTCCAATAGAACGTGTGGTTCCAGATCTGGGCTGCGTTATTGAACACGCCACCGTCCGATTGCTTGACGATGTCTTCGAGTGACATATCGGCGAATTTCGTGCCGTCAATCAACTTGTTGAGGTTGTCAACATACGACTTGTGATGTTTTCCGTAGTGGAAGTCGATCGTTTCGCCCGAAATATGCGGTTCAAGTGCGGTGCGGTCGTAGGGTAGTGCGGGCAGTTCGATGGCCATGCGGCGACTCCAAGTTTGAATGCTGCGGGTTTACAATGGCTCATTGTAATTTCACTGGCGTTGGCGTGCTGTCATGACCAACCTTGGAGCTGACATGAATGTGATCGACCGCATCAAAGAAACCGTTGAATCGAAGCCGATCGTGCTGTTTATGAAAGGTACGCCGCAATTCCCGATGTGTGGTTTCTCAAGTCGGACGGTGCAAGCCTTGAAAGCCGCAGGTGTCGAAAACCTCGCTTCGGTCAATGTGTTGGAAGATCCCGAGATCCGTGCCAATTTGCCGCGTTTCTCGAATTGGCCGACTTTCCCGCAGTTGTTCATTAAGGGTGAACTGATCGGCGGCTGCGACATCGTCACCGAATTGCACGAATCCGGCGAGCTCTCCCGACTCGTGGCCGAAGCACAGCACGCATGACAGCAACGAAGCGACTGCAAGACAAGGTCATCCTTGTCTTGGGCGCACAAGGTGGGCTGGGTTCGGAAGCGGCGCGTAGCTTCGCCAGCGAAGGCGCGCAGGTCATTATTTCGGGGCGCAGTGTGCGCATGCTGGAAAAAGTGGCGAAGTCGATCGAGGCTGAAGGCCACTTCGTGCAGATGTACCCGTTGGATTTGGAAGGTGCATCGCCCGAACAACTGGCGGAAATGGTTGAGCGAATCGATGAGGCGCACGGTCGAATTGATGGCGTCTTTCATGCCGCGGCCCATTTTCCAGGCCTGACGCCGATTGAACTGACCGATCCGGCAGAAGTCGCGCGCGCGATCCACGTCAATTTGACCGCCAGCGTCTGGGCGACCATGGCGTGCTTGCCCGCCCTGCGTAAATCGGAAGCGGGTGTTGTTGCAATTGCACTCGATGACACCACGCGCACCTCAAAACCCTACTGGGGCGGTTACGGCTTGGCCAATGCTGCACGCCATGCCTTGGTGCCGATGCTCAAAGGGGAGCTCAGCAATACCGCCATCCAAGTTGTGGCGGTCACGCCGGGCCCGATGCGTACCGGGCTGCGTTCGCGCGCCTACATCGCGGAGCGCGACTTCACGGCCAAAATGCCCGGTGAGTATGCAGAGCTCTGTATTCGCGCCATGATGGGCGAAGCCACTACGGACATTGCAGACGCATGACCATCATCTCCGCTGCCTTGCTGTTGTTCCTGATCCTTGATCCGCTGGGCAACGTGCCTATCGTGTTGGGACTGCTGCGACCTTTGCCCGCTGCGCGTCAACGCAAAATCATCATGCGCGAAATCTTGATCGCGTTCGTTGTACTGATGATTTTCCTTTGGTTCGGCCGTTATGCACTCGAAGTCATGCATCTCGAGCAGCAGTCGGTGGCCATCGCCGGCGGCATCGTGTTGTTCTTGATCGGTATTCGAATGATCTTTCCGCCACCGGAAGGGATCATGGGCGAGCTGCCAGACGGCGAGCCCTTCATCGTGCCGCTGGCCGTGCCCATGATTGCTGGGCCCTCCGGCATGGCGACCGTGATGCTGATGGGGACGCAATATCCCGGACGTGAATGGGAGTGGAGCCTCGCACTGCTGATCGCGATTATCGCCACGGCTGTCATCCTTCTATCCTCGACGGCGCTGTACAAAGTCCTGGGTCCTCGTGTCCTCACGGCGGTGGAGCGCCTGATGGGCATGATCTTGGTCGCCATCTCAGTGCAGATGTTTCTGGACGGCATTAAGACCTATTTGGGTTCCGTGCCCTAATCCAAGGCTCAAAATAGTGTGACGGAGCGCACACATTCGGGAGCGCATCCTCCAAGACGTGTCACATGAATGTCACTGAAATGGCATACTATTTAACGCAGTTTTAATACATGCGCGACCGTGTGCTTTGGCATGACTACGGCCGCACCTTTTTTAGTCGTAGCCCTGGAATCGAGGCCATACATGCGAAATCCGAATCAACTCCGCAAGTCCAAGTTGGCACTTGGCTTGATGGCAGCGTTGGTCGCTGCACCTGTTTTTGCTCAAAGCACGTCGGCTAGTGTCGGCGGTCAAGTCACCGCTAACGGCGCGCCTGTCGCAGGTGCCGAAGTTGTTATTACGCACGTAGAGTCCGGCACCACCAGCCGCGTCACGACGGATGCGAACGGTCGCTATAACGCACGCGGTTTGCGCGTGGGTGGTCCGTACACGATCGCTGTATCCAAAGCCGGCTCGGGTAACGACACCGAAAGCAATGTTTACCTCAGCGTGAATCAAACCACGCAAGTGGACGCACAACTTGCGGGTGCGGCCAACAACACCTTTGACGCCATTAGCGTGTCTGCGATCGACGCCGCCGTGTTCTCGCCCCTGAAAGCGGGCGCGGGCACCAACGTTACCCGTCAAACGCTTGAAGCTTTGCCGTCTTCCAGTGGCAACATCCAGGACTACATGCGCCTCGATCCGCGCGTGACTTTTGTTGACCGCGCATCGGGCTCGATCAGTGCCGCTGGTCAAAACCCGCGCTACAACAGCATTCGCGTTGACGGCGTGTCGGCCAGCGATACCTTCGGCTTGGAAGGCAACAATATGCCGACCCGTCGCCAACCGGTGGCCATGGACGCGATCGAAGCACTCGACATCGACTTGTCGAACTACGACGTCACGATTTCTGGCGCCACCGGCGCTGTTGTGAATGCTGTGACCAAGTCGGGTACGAACGAATTCCACGGTTCGGTATATGGCACTTTCCGTGATGGCGAATGGTTCGGCCGCGCACCGAAGGGCTATGGCTCGGACAAGATCAACGGCGACAAGTTCAATGGTTTCACCCAAGAAAAGACCTTGGGCGCAACCTTGGGCGGCCCGATCGTGAAGGACAAGCTGTTCTTCTTCGCGAACTACGAAAAGTACGAACAAGCAGCACCGGGTGCTGATCTCGCAGGTTCGCCTTATGGCGCCGGCGTCATCTCTGATGCCGATATCGCGCGCGTTCAAAGTGCATTCCAAGCGCGTTACGGCGTGCCGGCCGGCGGTCTCGCAAGCAATGGTGATACCACGCTGACTGAACGTGCTTTGAAGCTTGACTGGAACATCAGCGACGCACATCGCATGAGCTTCCGTTATAGCGACCTCGAACAAAGCAAGCTGCGCTTGAACGGCTTCAACAGCACCGGCGCTTCGTTGAGCTCGTACTGGTATCAGCACGACAAAAACATCAAGAACTATGTCGCCCAAGTCTTTAGCGATTGGACCGATTCGTTCTCGACAGAATTCAAGGTCAGCTTCCGTGACTACGCCGCTGTGCGTAACACGCCGACCGAAGGCACCCCTGAAATCCGCATCAGCTACGGCACGCGTCTGACCGACGGTGTTGCTTCGTCCCCGTACTTGTTCGTGGGTACCGAGTCGAACTCGCAGTACAACGAGCTGTACACGAAGACTTGGAACTACTTCGGTGCGGCCACTTGGGTCGTCGGCAACCACAACATCAAGTTTGGTGCTGATTACTCGACGAATGACATCTACAACATCTATGCACCGTTCGTAGATGGTCAGCTGTATTACAACAGCGTCAATGATTTCGTAAACAACAACCCGAGCTTCTCGATGATCCGCAACCCGTTGAACGGTGATGTGGACAACATGGCTGCGAAGTACAAGTACAACGCGCTCGGTTTGTTCGTTCAAGATCAGTGGTATGTCAACGACGCATTGACCTTGACCTACGGCTTGCGTGCAGACCGTTACACGGTTGACCACAAGCCGCCGTACAACGCACAAGCAGAAGCTGTGTGGGGTTACAACAACTCCGACGTGGGTGGTGGCAAGTTCTTGCTGCAACCGCGTATTGGTTTCAACTACAAGTTGAGCGACGAGTCGCTGGCACAAATCCGTGGTGGCTTGGGCTTGTTCCAAGGCGACTCCCCGCAAGTGTGGTTGAGCAACTCCTACAACACCTACGGCCCGAACTACACGCAAGTTGAGCAGTACTACTTCTCATCGCGTCCGCCGAGCCGCCCTGCGCAAAGCGTCAACTTCGCATCGCCTGATTTCGAACAACCGTCGGTGTGGAAAGCGAACTTGGCCGTCGACTTCGGCTTGCCGTGGTACGGCATGATCTTCTCGGCTGAAATGATGGCCACGGAAGTGAACTCCGCGCTGTACTACAAGAAGCTTGATATGTACCGCGTCAGCCGTGTTGGTCCGGACGGCCGTGATTTGTTCTGGGGTAACACCGCCCAAAACAGCACCGCACGTGCCAACCGCCCGTCGGGCTGGGGTGACGTGTACATGATCGACAGCACCGACAAGGGTTCGACCCAGCAGTTCACGGTGAGTTTGTCGAAGCCGATGACCAAGGCCAGCGATTGGTCGTGGAGCTTGGCTTACACCTACACCAATGCGAATGAAGTCGGTTCCTTGACCAGCTCGACCGCAAGCTCGGGTTACACCTATAGCCCGATCGCCAGCGCCAATGCTGAAACCGTTAACCGTTCGCGTTACGAAATTCGTGACCGCGTGTCGGGCAACCTGACCTGGAAGCACAACTTCTTCGGCAACTACGAAACCAAAATTGGTTTGGTCTATGAAGGCCGTAGCGGTCGTCCGTACAGCTGGGTGTACTACAGCGACATGAACGGTGACAGCCGCTCCTTCAACGACTTGTTGTACGTGCCGTCGGGCCCGGGCGACGTCCAATTCGGCACCTTGTCGAGTGCAGGCGTTTACACCGCGAACCCGGGTATGGAAGCAGCGTTCTTCGAGTACCTCAACAACAACAAGCAGCTGAACCGCTACCGCGGCACCATTGCACCGGCTAACGGAGGCCGTGCAGGCTGGGTGAACTTGTTCGACGTTCGCATTTCGCAAGAATTGCCGGGCTTCTGGAAAGGTCACAAGGCTGAAATCTGGGCCGACATCCAAAACGTCGGCAACATGATCAGCCGCGATTGGGGCAATGTGGTCGATTACGGCTTCTTTGCGACCACCGGTGTTGCCAACTACCAAGGCATCAATCCGGCAACCGGCAAGTACGTGTACAGCTTCACGGGCGCACAAAATCCGAACGTGGCCAACGGCGACGCAGACGGCTTCAACGTCGGCATCTCGCAGTGGTCGATCTCGGTGGGCCTGCGCTACAAGTTCTAATCGAACGAAGCGCAAAAAAAACGGTCGGGGAAACCCGGCCGTTTTTGTTTTTGCGAGGCGAAATTGTCTAAACTCTGTAGATGAATGATAAAAAAGCAGACGACTCGGCAACCGACCCGTTGCCTACCCTAGATGAAGTATTGACCACCGTAAACGCCAGCTTGTATCCGAAAGGACATCTGGACATTCTCTCCCGCGAAGAAGTGGCCCGATTGCGCGATGCATCGGCCGGCGGCATGCATGGCTTGCTCCGTAATTGCGCACTGGCAGTGTTGACCAGTGGCGCGCATTCCGACGACCCCAACGCTGCGGCCAATGCGTATCCGGACTTCGACATCCAAGTCCATCAACAAGACCGTGGCATTCGCATTGATCTGGTCAATGCACCCGGCATGGCATTCGTCGATGGACGCATCATTCGCGGTATCGCGGACTTGTTATTCGCCGTAGTGCGTGACTTGGTCTACACCGCAATTGAAATGGGGCCGGAGTACGCACAAGAACTGGAAACATCCGCCGGCATCACAGACAACGTGTTTCGCTTGCTGCGCAACGCACGTGTATTGAAACCGGGCGATCCGAATTTGGTCGTGTGTTGGGGCGGCCATTCAATTGGACGCGAAGAATACGAATACACCAAGCAAGTCGGTTATGAACTCGGCTTGCGCGCGCTCGATATTTGCACCGGCTGCGGTCCGGGCGCAATGAAGGGCCCAATGAAAGGCGCAACGATTGCGCACGCCAAGCAACGTAGAAGCAATTCTCGCTATATCGGTTTGACCGAGCCCGGCATCATTGCAGCTGAATCGCCGAACCCGATCGTCAACAACTTGGTGATCATGCCGGACATCGAGAAGCGTCTTGAAGGCTTCGTGCGGATGTCACACGGCATCATCGTGTTCCCGGGGGGTGTCGGTACCGCCGAAGAAATCTTGTATTTGCTCGGCGTTCTGTTGCGCGAAGAAAATCGCAAGCTGCCGATGCCGTTGATCTTGGCAGGTCCAAAATCCGCAGCGGCGTACTTCGAACAGATCGACCGGTTCATTCGTTTGACCTTGGGCGATGATGCGGCTTCACGCTACGAAATCATCGTTGGTCAACCTGAGTTGGTTGCACGCACGATGGTGAAGGGCATTCGCGCTGTACGTGAATACCGCATCGCCAATCGCGATTCGTTCTTCTTCAATTGGGCCATGGAAATTCCCTTTGAATTCCAAGTGCCGTTTGATCCGACCCACGAAGAAATGGCGGGACTGCAATTGCACAAGGGCAGGGCACCGCAAGATCTCGCGGCCGACTTGCGTCGCGCATTCTCAGGCATCGTGGCCGGCAACGTGAAAGAGCAGGGCGTGCGCAGAATCAAAGAACGCGGGCCATTTGAGATCCATGGCGACCCTGAAATCATGGAAGCGATGGACCATCTGTTGCGTGCTTTTGTCGATCAGCGCCGCATGAAAATCAGTGGCGAATATCAGCCCTGCTATCGCGTCGTTCGTTAATTCAACGCGGTAAGACGATGCGCGCTACATGGCGCGCATCGTTGTTTTCGGTTTCCAGAAAACCTTTGCCTTGTGTTGCTGCAAGGATTCTTGCCTTGACGCCTGCTATGCCGACTTTGTGTCCGGTTCTTGCGGACACCATGCTTTGCGCATCGCGATCGTTCTCAATCTCAATCTTGACTGAATTGCGCTCAGTCACCACGCGAATGACGACACTGCCTCCGGACAACAGAGGCTCGATGCCATGTCGAATGGCGTTTTCAACGAGCGGTTGAATAGAGAGCGAGGGCAGGGTGATGTCGGGCATCAGCTCTGGGTACTGACGGATGACCTTGAGACGTTCGCCGAATCGGATTTGCTCGATTTCAAGATACCGATCTGTCAATTCGAGTTCTTTTACCAAAGACACGACTTGCGTTTCTGCGAGCGCGGCGCGGAAAAGATCAGACAAATCCAGCAACACATGTTCTGCAGCATCGGGTCGGTCGTGGACCAAGGCAATCGCGGTATTCAACGTATTGAATAGAAAGTGCGGATCGACGCGCGCTTGAAGTGCGGAGAGCTCGGATTGCTTGGCCCGGTACTCTTGTGTTTGCGCGGCCCAGTGGCTGCGGAGCGCAAGCAAGCCGAACAGCAACATGCATAACAAGGCGCCGAATAGCCGCACGCCGGTGGCCATCACCTGTTGTGTCGGCGCAATCAGCCATTGGGCAATCCCAGACGACACGACCGTGAGTAGGAAGAGCAAGCTGATCGCCAGCGCAATCACACCCCAAACAGGCCAGCTCCGCAACGGTTTGCGGAAGAGATACAGCACCGACAGGGTGAAGAGGCAAATCCACTGGATGGCAAAGGAGAGCACGCCAAAGCGAATCAGTCGTGCCTCCTGAAGTTCCGGGGCCAAAACCAGGATCACCGCCAGCAATTCGCCCGCCGCAAACACACTGATCAGCGTGGCGGGTTCAAAAAGCGTGTCCAGGGGATGGCGACGTTCGGTGGTCATGTCCCATCTTAGCCGTCCTTGATGTCTGGCCGTTCAGCTACCATGAAAGGCCGCCCGTCGGGTCACGGTACAAAGGGCGCGGGGACAATCTAAGGTGCTTTATGACGAGTAGGGGATACCACGTGCGCAGTGCTGGCGTTAAATCCAAACAAGGTCAATTCGGCTTCTCATTGGTCGAACTGATGGTTGTGGTCGCTTTGATTTCAATCATTGGTGCCATTGCCGCGCCGAGCTTCACCCAAATGACGCGGCGCGCGCGCTTGACCAGTGCAGGGAATGAGTTTGTGGGTGCGCTACAAACCGCACGAATGACCGCGATTTCTCGAGCACAAACGGTCACGCTGTGCCCGACGGCCGACGGTTCCTCCTGTTCGAACGCAGCGGGTACACGTTGGATTGTCCGCACTGCCGGCAATGAGGTGATCCGGGAGATCACCTTGCCGACAGGTGTGACAGCGCAAGGTAGCCCGAATTTGGTCTCAGCTAATTTTCGCGTGACCTTTGGACCCTCCGGTTTCTCCAAAGCAGGCACCGGTGCTGCAGCGCCCACAACGGCTACCGTGGCTGTGTGTGGCAGCAATATCACGGGCAGCAACGCAATGGATATCACTTCGTCCATGGGACGCGTCACCACAGCACGTCGTACAGCAACCGCCGCGTGCTCGAACCCCACGGAACATTGAGGACACGATGAAGATGCGTTTGAACTCATTTAAACGTCCAAGCGACCAAGCAGGCGTCAGCTTGTTGGAAGTCTTGATTTCGGTGCTGGTGTTGGCCATCGGCATTTTGGGTATTGCGGCGTTGCAAGCCATCACGTTGAAGAACGCTGGCAGTTCGGCATCGCGCACGCAAGCGTCGATTCAGGTGTATTCGATGTTCGACATTATTCGCGGCAATCGCGGCAATATTTCGGGCTACAACACCAACACCTTTGTGGCGGGCGACGGCACCGGTGACCCGGGTTCGATGGCCGCATGGCTCAATAGCTTGCAGACCACGATCGCACCCGACGCAATGGGTCGCGTCATCTGCACGCCTGACACGCAAATTTGCGAAGTGGGTGTCCGTTGGAGTGATGAACGCGCAACCGGCGGCAGCCAAACGCAAGAAATTGTTATCCGGAGCCGCATATGAGTTTCGAACGTTCCAAAATGCCTGCGGCGCAATCCGGCTTCACCCTGGTGGAGCTGATGATTTCACTCGTGCTGGGTTTGCTGGTGATTGCTGCGGCCGGCGGCATTTTCCTATCGAACAAGCGTGTCTATGGTTCGACGGAAGCCACCAATCGGATTCAAGAAAACCAACGCGCAGCGTTTGAAATGATGTCGCGGGACGTTCGCGAAGCAGGTTCGAATCCATGTACGCGCTTCACAGCGACTGCAGGCCCGATCAATCTCTTGGCCGATCGTAGTAATCCTGTTTGGACGACCTATCAAATGGGTTTGACGGGTACTGAAAACGGAACGAGCGATTCTGTCACCGTGTTCAACGCAAGCGGGCGTTCGCGCGTCACCAGCCATTCGACACCCGGTGCAGACCTGACCGTCAGTGACACGGCGGGATTGGTGAATGGTCAAACCTTGATGGTCTGCAACGCAGACACCGCCATTCTGTTCTCGGCAACGAAGATCACCAGTGGCGGAACGACGGTTGGCCATGATGGCACTGCAAATTGTGGCCGTGGCTTTACACGTCAGCCCGATTACGCAAGGTGTAGCGATGCCGTGGCCAGTACGGTGGGTTACTGCTTCAACAGTGTCGACCAAACCACATGTGGTGCCAGCGCAGAACGCGGTCGCTCACCGGCAATGCTTCTTGTGCCTTCGGCCATTCAATGGACGATTGCGGCCAACGGACGCGGCAGCAATTCCTTGTTCAGGACGGTCAATGGCACTGCCAGTGAAATTGCCGAAGGTGTGCAGAGCCTTCAGCTCTCTTACAAGATCGGCAACGCAACCACATTCGTTAATGCTAGTTCAGTCACAGGCACGCAATGGGCAACAGTGACCGCGGTGCGTGTTGCGATGACATTCACTTCTGTGCAAGGTGCGCAATCCACGACAGATGTACGTGGCACCAATAATGCTGCGCTGACCCGATCTGCGGTCGATGTCATCGCACTCCGCAATCATTTGGACATCCAATGAACACGCCGAGCTTCTATGGGATTCAAGGCCGTCAAGGCCAACAAGGTGCCGCATTGATCGTTGTATTGATGCTGCTGATCGTCGTAACTTTGCTTGGACTCGCGTCCATGCGCGGCGCCATCATGCAAGAGCGCATGGCAGCGAATACCTTGGCGCGCGCCGCTGCATTCCAGGCAGCGGAAGCGGGCATGCGTGAAGCTGAGCTTTCCGTGCGTGATGGCACGATCGCTGTCGCGCCGACCAGTGGCTGTTCGGCGGGTCGTTGCGCAAGTCCGGTTGTCACGGCAACACCGCCGTGGGACCTCAATACCTTCTGGACAAATACATCTTCACCCGGCTATCGCCAAGGTACGGCATTGGGTTCAGGGCCGACGGCGATTCAACCGCGATATGTCATCGAAGACTACGGCATGTCGACCGGAGGTGCTGCCGCAGGTGGCCAAGGTGTCGACGGATCCAAAGAGCCGGTTGAGTCACCACCGGATCAAGCCGTGTTCCGTATTACTTCCTACGCCAGTACGCCAAACGGCGCACAGGTGATGCTGCAATCGTTGTACCGCCGCTAAAGCGTTGTTAGGTGATCAAGATGAATATGAAGCGTAAGCATTCCCCTTTGAAGCAGCGCGCGCTACTCGCGGCGTCGGTTGTTGCATGCACAGTGTTGGGTTTGCCAGTCAGCGCGGCGACCTTTCCGAATTCGCCTTTGATCACGGGTGGTGAAGGCATTCCGCCGAACATTCTGATGATCCTCGACGATTCGGGATCCATGGCGTTCGTCAAGATGCCGGATGACGCTTCTGACGGAAACCTTGACGACAATCCTTCGGATCGTTCGGCCGTCAACAACACGATCTACTACAACGCAGCCACGAACTATCGTCCGTGGAGAACATCAAGCACGGATGTCAACGCGCGCTTGGCTGCGGCCGACATCGCGTCACTTTCGACACACACGTCTCAGCTGACGTCGTTTGGAGACCTTAGAAATTCTTCAGAGCTCTACTATTACGTGCCGAAGACCACGGTGACGTCGCCTGGCACCGATGCGAACAATTACGAGAAGTTTCGTGTCGCCACTTCCTCATCGTCAAACTCGGTCAACGGCTCTGTCGTTCAAAAGGTTTCGACCGAAAACTACAGCTCGGTCGTCGTGGCCTCTTTGGCAAAGAGCACCTATACGCCGTGCGTGACGGTTCCCGCCAATGGCTGGGAAAACGTCGTTTTCGAAACGTCGGGTGGAACTGGAGACGCCGATCTCTATGTTTGGAAGGGTGGCAACTGTAGTGGCGGCGAAGACTACAATAGTCGTGGCAATAACAACAACGAGAAAATCACGATCAATTCGCCGAATCGTGACTACAGCTACCGCGTCTACGCGTATTCGGCTGTTACCAATATCACGATCACCGTCAGTCGCAGGAGTTGGGTTGATGCGACGCCGCTCTATAAAGACAAGGCCGGTACGAATCAACAGCGCACGCAAGCAGAAGAGCTTCAGAACGTAGCCAACTGGTACCAGTATTTCAGAACGCGCGCGAAGACCGCTAAAGCAGGTGCTTCGGAAGCCTTTGGTCGCTTGGGTTCACGATACCGCGTGGGTTTCGACACGATTTGGAATCGTGGCAATGTTGTCACCAATACCTCTGGTAGCTCACCGTCCTATCCGATTCCTTTTGCAACGGACGATGGGCTGTTCTCTGGTACGAACAGATCCACCTTCTACTCGAGATTGCAAGGTGCAGGCGCCCAAAGCGGTACGCCGTTGCTTGGCGCGCTCCAGCGCGCTGCGCGCTACTACATGACGGATGATCCGTGGAAGGACTCGTCCGGTCGGATGTTGAGCTGCCGTCAGAACTACTCGATCTTGACGACAGACGGCTTTTGGAATGACGGCGCTGGTTACTCCAGTGTAGGTAACGCGGATTCGGGCAGTCAGTACGGCGACAGTTACGCCAACACTTTGGCCGACGTCGCGTACAAATACTGGAATGAAGACCTGAAGCCGGGCGCGAGCTGGCCGAATAACGTCAGACCGTCAACGGGCGATCCGGCGACGCACCAGCACATGGTGACTTTCGGTGTGTCGATTGGTCTTCAAGGTCGACTGAATCCGAACAACCCGCCGCCGGCGACCTGGGCAGATCCAACGGATCGAGAAGACGCGGATCGTATTGACGACTTGTGGCATGCCGCACTCAATGGTCATGGCAAGTTCGTTGTTGCAGGTGACGCAGATGCCTTTGCAGACGCATTGAAATCAGCGTTGGATACGATTTCCGAACGCACAGCCTCTGGCTCGAACATTGCATCGAGTTCGACTAAGACCGATGCAGGGACGCTGACCTTTGCTGCGAAGTTCACCTCCGGTTCGTGGATTGGCGACTTGTCTGCGAGTCCGTTCAATGCGGCATTGACCGGCGTTTCCACGACGCCCTTGTGGACGCTTTCAAATACCTTCGGGGCGTCAGGGGCCAATGGAAGCTTCGCCAGTCGCTTCGTCTTCACGGCCGGTAGCACCTCGGCAGTTCGTTTTGATCGTAACTATGCGGGTGCGAGTTCCTTTGAGCGTACCGGCGGCGTGGATGCCGTCACAGGTGCGGACAACATCAGCTACATTCTGGGCGATCAAACCAAAGAAGTTGGCCGTGTGAACGGCACGTTGCGCGCCCGCGCGTACCCGATGGGCGATATTGTCGATTCTTCGCCGTCCTATAGTCCAGACACGGGTACGGTGTTTGTAGGCGCCAATGACGGCATGCTTCATGCCATCAACGCGCAAACCGGCCAAGTACTCTTCTCATATATTCCGAGAGGCGTGTCAGCCAATGATTTAAAGACGCTCAGCAGCACGGACTATTCTCACCGGTATTTCGTGGACGGTCAGATTGACGTCATCACCCGGCAGAAACAAGGCAGCAGCAAGAACATCTTGGTGGCAGCACCAGGGCGTGGTGCCAAGGGTGTCTTCGCTTTGGATGTCACCACCCCGACGGGAACGGGAATGTCTTCAGCTGCAAATTACGGTTTGCTGTGGGACAAGACATTTGACACAACAAACGGCACGGTCGACAACGACATGGGCTATGTGCTGGGGAATGTCAGACTGCGTCAAAGCAATAAGAAAGACTCGTCGAACAAGCCGGTGATCTTTGCGATTGTTCCCAATGGCATCGACAGCACGAATGGACGTGCCATCTTGTTCGTATATGAGCTCAATAGCGCAGGTGGCGTTGATGCGACTTATAAGCTAACAACTGACACTGCCACGGGCAACGGCATGATGTCCACGGGTTTGGCTGATTTGGATGGCAACGGTACGATTGACACCCTGTATGGTGGCGATCTATTGGGTCGCGTTTGGAAGTGGGACATTTCGGTGCTCGATTCAACGCATGCCATGCCGACCGCGGGTACCAAGATCTTCGCAGCAACAGACGGCACTACGGCTCAACCGATCACGGGTGGCATTGGTGTTGCGCGTGACACGGCCGGCCAAATCTTCCTTGGTTTTGGTACGGGTCGATTGCTGTCGCTATCTGACTTGCCCGGCAATACCGGTTATGTCGCGCAGACGCAGAGTATGTATGGCATCAAGGACAATGGCACCTTGGTCACACGCGCTAACTTGCAAGCACGAACGATTCCTTACACAGGCACGGTCAATAGCTTGCCCGTGCGTGGGTTCGAGGCTTATTCGGATTTGCCGACGAGCGCGAAAGGTTGGTATATCGATTTAGGTATTCCGGCGGCAACTTCGGCGGGCGAGCGCGTCATCACTGCGCCTACTGTTGTGGGTTCAGCGATGTGGCTCACCTCAGTCATCCCCGCCCAGGGCAGTGATTGCTCGGGTGCATTGGGCAGTGGTTACTTGAACGTGCTGAATATTTTCACCGGCACCAGCCCCTTGCAAAACAGCTTCTTCGACACAACGGCAACGATTCCGGGGAGTGGTAGCAATCCGGCGGGTTTGATCGGCTCGATGGGTATCGTCGGTGGTATGCCGACCGAAGTGAACGTCACCTCGCAACTGGCCACGGTCGGTGACGGTGGTGGTGGTTCGCCGGTCAGCTTCAAGCGTACGCTTCCGCTGGGTGGTATCCCGCAGCGCATGACTTGGCGTGAAATTGTGCCGCAGGACGACTAATGAAAAGGACACTCACAATGATGCATTCGAACCGTCGCGTTGCAGGCTTCACGCTGGTGGAATTGATGATCGTAGTTGCGATCATCGCCATCTTGGGTGCGGTCGCTTATCCGAGCTACATTGAGCACGTGCGCAAGACGCGTCGTGCGGCGGCAGCCGGTTGCATGATGGAAGCCAGCCAGTTCATGGAGCGCTACTACACCACCAACATGACCTACTTGGGCGGCGCGTTGCCAAACTTGGGTTGCATCAATGAAGTGTCGCAGTACTACACGGTCGGCTTGAACGGCGCAGCGACCGCGACGACGTTCACGGTCCAAGGCGTGCCGACGGGTGCACAAAATGACGCTAAGTGCGGCACCCTGACCATTGATCAGAAGGGCACCAAGACCAAGTCCGGGTCGGCATCAAACGTTGCACAGTGCTTCTGACGTCATCTGATACGTTCAAACTTTGGCACCCTCTCCGCAGTGCGGAGAGGGGAGCCCGCGGTTCTGCTATAATTTAAAAGTTCGCGCTCGGCTGGTCCGTTTTCCCAGGCAGCCCGCCGCGTGATGCCATTGCATCATCCGGCTCTTCTATCGCACGTCTTTCGCAGCACGAACACGATCTGATCTACTTTCAGCATCGTCATTACTTTTAGGCTTGCAGCGCGAATGTGGATCGCTCCGAGTCAAAACACTGCCCTGATGTCCAGGGTTGTGCATCACTTTGGAGTCATCATGAATTTCGATACCCTCGGGCTTTCGCCCGCAATCCTGCGTGCGCTCGCAGAAAAAAATTACAACACTGCCACCCCGATCCAACAGCAGGCGATTCCGCTTGTATTGTCGGGGCACGATGTTTTGGGCGCCGCACAAACCGGCACCGGTAAGACCGCAGCCTTTGCGTTGCCGGTCTTGAACCGTTTGAGCAAAACCACACCGCCAGCCGGCCCGCGCAAGCCGCGCGCGCTGATTTTGGTGCCGACACGCGAATTGGCTGTCCAAGTGGCTGACAGCTTCAAGAAATACGGCCGTCATTTGCGCTTGAACGTGAATACCTTGTTCGGTGGCGTGGGCATGCAGCCGCAAGTCCAACAATTGCGTTTGGGCGTGGACGTGCTTGTCGCATGTCCGGGTCGTTTGATCGACCATCTCGATCGTGGCAGCGTCAAGCTGGACGCGATTGAAATGTTGGTGATGGACGAAGCCGATCGCATGCTCGACATGGGCTTTTTGCCGGCGATCAAGCGCATCGTCAACCGCTTGCCGAAAGATCGTCAAACAATGATGTTCTCGGCGACTTTCGAAGCGCGCATCAAGCAACTCGCTTTGGAGTTCATGAACAATCCGAAGCAAGTTCAAGTGGCCACGCAAAATGCCGTTGCACATACCGTGACCCACCGCGTGCATCCGGTCGATGGCTCGCGTAAGAAGGATCTACTTGTCCAGATTCTTGCCGAACGTCATAACGATCAAGTGCTCGTCTTCGGCAAGACCAAACATGGTTGCAATCGTTTGGCCGAACAACTCGAAAAGGCAGGCCTCCCGGCGGTCGCGATCCATGGCAACAAGAGCCAAGGCGCACGTCAAAAGGCACTATCCGAATTCAAGTCCGGCAAGGCGCGCATCCTGGTCGCTACCGACGTCGCAGCACGTGGACTCGACATTCCCGATCTGCCTTTGGTGATCAATCATGATCTCCCGATGGTCGCGGAAGATTACGTGCACCGCATCGGCCGTACCGGTCGCAACGGCGCCACCGGTGAAGCGCTGTCACTCGTGTGTGCGGAAGAAGGTCATTTGCTGAAGCAAATCCAACGCGTCCTGAGCGCGGACATCGTGATGGAACACGTCAACGGCTTTACGCCATCGCGTGCAATCAATCTCAATGCCAAGGCGCCGAAGCAAGCGCCGCGCGGCCCGCGTCCGCCACGTGCTGCAGGTGCGACCCGTTCGCATGGCAACACCGCTTCTCCGGGCGGTAGCTACGGCAAGCCGAAGGCGCAAGCCCATGCGGGCAAGCCGGCAGGTCGTCCGGCAGGCAATCGCCCGCCGTCGCGTACCCACCGTCAAACACCGCGCGGCTAATAAGCTGTCTCACGTTTGAAATGAAGAACGGGTGCTTAGGCACCCGTTCTTTTTTAGTTCACCCAAGCAGCAATTGTGCGTGCCACCTCTCGCGTGTAGGCCGAAGGTTCGCCCAAATCATGATTGATTTCACCGTGATCCATGGCTTCAGGCAGCACACGCATGGACACGCCAAGACGCTGTGCTTTATCTGCGAATGCGCGCCCCTCATCACAGGGCGAAGTCGGTACATGCCGCGTGCTTGAACACACGATCAACATGGGCAGCGCATTACGCGCGAGCTGGTCATAGGGCGAGCTCTTCGCCCAATAACGCGGGTTATCACCGAAGGCATTCTTGTACAGCTGAGGCACCCTGCGTTGCGACATCAAGCTTGGAACATTCAGTGCGCCGCTATCCAAAGAGACCACGCCAAGCGGTCGTTTCGCACCCGATTCCCGCAGGAGGCGCGGATCTGCACCGAGTAGTGCAACCAGATGTGCGCCCGCAGAATGTCCCATCAAGACCACTCTTGAATCATCGATCTGCCATTCGCGCGCGCGACTTTGTACAACAGCCAAGGCACGTGCCACATCTTTCGCTTGTGACACGGGATCTGCGTCTGGCACCAAACGGTAGTTCGTAGACACGACCGCATAGCCTTTGGGAATCCAATACGCGAGCTTGTTCTCAATGCCCGGGTTGTCCTTGCCCCCGTTTGCCCATCCGCCGCCATGGACATAAAAAATTACGGGTGCGTTGCGTGCACGTGCCGGCAACCATATGTCGAATCGCTGGGCCTGATCTCGGCCATAAGCGACATTCAAAATGGCTTCGGTACCGGGTGGCGTTTTGACGGGCCGATCCTGTCGGCTTGCTGCGCGCATGCGCGTGATGCGATCACCAAAGGACTGCGCCTCAAGGGCGGGCGCGAAGAGTAGGGCGGCTAACAAAATCCAGGGCAATGATTTCATGAGGCATTTCCTGTGTGGGGGGAAGGGCAATCCACGTTTAAGGGATGCCCATGCCGTCAACGCGTCAATCGCACGTTGGGCATACAGGAATGCATTTCATTCAGCGCGGAGCAATAAACACGACTTTCGTGCATTTCCGCAATAAAAAAGGGCTGCGATCGCTCGCAACCCTTTTCATTCAAAACTGGCGCCCGAAGTTGGACTCGAACCAACGACCCCCTGATTAACAGTCAAGTGCTCTAACCGGCTGAGCTATTCGGGCGGGAACGGGGATTTTAAAGAGTCCTGACCGGAAGATCAAGCGGGACAGGTGCTTTCCCGCTGAGGACGCTCGACGCGAGCACGCCCGCCGTTGTTGACCACCAATTTGGCATGAATACGCGATTTCACGCAGTAAGTCACCGTTAGATTCGCGCCCATGCTGAGACCATCAGGGCGGTACACGATCGATTTGCGACCTGCCGTCGAACGAACCGATAAACCGCCCGTCTTGCCCTTCTGGTGGACGTAAACGATGGCTTCGTCAGCATCGCGACGACGATTGTGGTTTCGATCCTCAAACGACACCCAGCCCTGTAGCCAATCGGTCGTGAGGTCACAGGTTTCGCCGTTCTGACTTGGGCACACCACCACGTCGGTGCCTTTCGAAATGGCGCGTACCCGTGCTGTCGCGAAATCCACCGTCATTGCGGAGAGCAATGTGTCTGCCCTCAACCTGTGCATCAAGCCCGCAAATGCAGGTGCCGCAAAGCCCGATAGCAGGGCGACGACCACCACGGTCATACACAGCTCAATCAAGGTAAATCCGGCCTGCTTGCCATCCATGGCGTACTCCTTCTTCCTTGCGGTCATCTTGGTCTCATAACTTGAGACGGAAAAGCAGCAGACTCTGTATCTGCTGTCAGTCTTTCCTCCGCGATGCCTACACGGGGCGTAGTCGCTCGGGGCTTAGACTAGTTGGTCGAAGACGGCGCGCGACGCCTTGGCTCATTGGATTGAATTGCACCATGTCAGAAGACGCAGGTTTTCAGCTCTATTCCCCCTATCAACCCGCAGGCGAGCAACCGCAAGCCATCAGTAGACTGATTCAGGGATTCGAATCGGGTCTCGCGCACCAAACATTGTTGGGCGTTACCGGGTCAGGCAAAACGTTCACGATCGCAAACGTGGTGCAGGCGATTCAGCGCCCCACGCTCGTCATGGCGCACAACAAGACATTGGCCGCGCAACTCTATGGTGAGTTCAAGTCGTTCTTTCCCAAGAATGCGGTGGAATATTTCGTCAGTTACTACGACTACTACCAGCCGGAAGCCTATGTGCCGTCGTCCGACACATTTATTGAGAAAGACAGCGCCATCAACGAGCACATCGAACAGATGCGTTTGTCTGCAACAAAATCATTGTTGTCGAGGCCGGATGCCCTGATCGTCGCAACTGTTTCTGCCATCTATGGTTTGGGCGATCCAGACGACTATTTGAAGTTGCGCTTGATTCTGGCCGTCGGTGAACGCATTCAACAGCGTGCGTTGATTCAACACCTCACCGAATTGCAGTACGTTCGCAATGATGTCGAACTGCGTCGCGGTACCTTCCGCGTACGCGGTGAAGTCATTGACGTGCATCCCGCGGAAAGTGAAGAAGAAGCCTTGCGCATTGAACTCTTTGATGGCGAGGTCGAAGGTTTGTCGCTGTTTGACCCGCTCACGGGCGCAATCAAACGCAAGGTGCGTGGCTACACGATTTATCCCAGAACGCACTACGCGAGTACGCGCGAAAGTGTATTGAACGCGATCGAAACCATTAAGAGTGAGTTGGCAGATCGGTTGGCAGAACTCACTGCGCAGAACAAATTGTTAGAAGCACAACGGTTGGCGCAACGAACGCGATTTGATTTGGAGATGATGGCAGAAGTGGGTTTCTGCAACGGCATCGAGAACTACTCTCGCCATCTCACGCGCAGGCTCGAGGGCGAGCCACCGCCCACGTTGTTTGACTACCTGCCGCCCGATGCACTCTTGGTCGTGGACGAATCGCACGTGACCGTGCCGCAAATCGGTGGGATGTATCGCGGCGACCGCGCACGAAAGGAAACGCTGGTGGATTTCGGGTTCCGCCTGCCTTCAGCGCTCGACAATCGTCCCTTGCGCTTTGAGGAATGGGAAGAGCGCGCACCCAGAACGATCTTCGTGTCCGCAACGCCCGGCAAGTATGAAATTGAAAAGAGTGGCGAAGAAGTCGTCGAACTCGTGGTGCGCCCGACGGGCTTGGTGGATCCGGAAGTTGAGATTCGACCGGTGGGAACACAAGTGGATGACCTCTTGGGTGAAATCAAAGAACGCGTAGAGATGGGTGACCGCGTGCTAGTGACGACACTCACCAAGCGCATGTCTGAAAACCTCACCGAATACTTGGATGAGCATGGCGTTCGCGTGCGCTATTTGCATTCCGATATCGATACGGTCGAGCGCGTGGAAATCATTCGTGATTTGCGACTTGGCAAGTTCGATGTGTTGGTCGGCATCAACCTTTTGCGCGAAGGTTTGGACATGCCCGAAGTGTCATTGGTGGCCGTGCTTGATGCAGATAAAGAAGGCTTCCTGCGCTCGGCCAGTGCGCTGATTCAAACGATTGGTCGTGCGGCGCGTAACGTCCGCGGCAAAGCCATCTTGTATGCAGACCGCATCACGAAATCCATGCAAGTTGCGCTGGATGAAACGAAGCGCCGTCGCGAAAAGCAAGAAGCCTACAACCTTGAACACGGCATCGTACCCAAGTCGGTGAGCAAGCCGATCGTCGATATCATGGAGGGGGCGCGTGAGGATGCGGCTTCCGCACGCAACGCAAAAGGAAAGGGCACACGCCGTGTGGCAGAGCCCGAATTCGATCCGCGGACACTCACACCTGAAGCCTTGGCAAAGCGAATCAAAGCGCTCGAGCAAAAGATGTACCAGCACGCGCGAGATCTCGAGTTCGAAGAGGCCGCAAGTACGCGAGATCAGTTGCGCATATTGAGAGAAGCTGAACTGAGTTGATGCGTACGGCGCATCTTGATGTGCCCCTAACAATCACCGTGCGACGCTGAGGTGGTGAACTTCTCCACGACACTGCCAACAAGGATGACTCATGAGTTTTATTGATTTCGTGAAAGATGCGGGTGAAAAAATCTTCAAGCCAGGTGAAGCCAAAGCCGAAGGCGCGCTGCAAGCCGCACTGACCGACAATGGCATTGACCATTCAGGTATGAAGATCGAAGTGGACGGCTCGACGGTCACGCTGAGCGGACAAGCCACTGACATCATGAGCAAGGAAAAGGCCGTGCTGATTGCCGGCAATGTGCAAGGCATCGATAAGGTGGATGATCAGCTCACGGTGCCGGTGAGCAATGCCGATTTCAGCGACGTCCAGAGTTCCGTTGAGACGGTTCAAAACATCGGTTCCGGCGGTGGTGGTGGCGAGGGCTGGACCTCACGCACCTACACCGTGGAAAAGGGCGATACCTTGTCCAAGATTTCCAAGGAAATGTACGGCGATGCCAATAAGTACAACCGGATTTTCGAGGCCAATAAGCCGATGCTGAAGCACCCGGACAAGATTTATCCGGGTCAGGTACTGCGCATTCCGGCCGAAGACTAAGATTCCTTAGATTTCGCGCCAGCGACAGCCCAGAGCCGCCCCACGGGGCGGCTTTTGCGTGCTTGAGCTCACCGCAAACCTTCGTTATACTTGCCGGCTTCACGGGCGGTTAGCTCAGCGGTAGAGCACTACCTTGACATGGTAGGGGTCACAGGTTCGAACCCTGTACCGCCCACCACTTCCTTCGGAAGTGGCCTTCAGACCCATTATTGATTTGAATCAAGGCGGTTCCCAGCGCAGACACGTAGTCTGCTCGCATGGAAGACACGCCAATACGCTTTGATCCCGAATTGCTCCGTCGCTATGACACGGCCGGTCCGCGTTATACCTCGTATCCGACGGCGCCAAGATTCACGGATGCATTCGGTCAGACCGAACTCTACGCGGCTATCGCGCAATCCAACGACGAACCGATTCCGCGAAAGCTATCGCTTTACGTCCACGTGCCATTCTGCGAATCACCGTGCTTCTACTGCGGCTGCAATCGCATCATCACGCGCGACAAGTCCAAGGCCGATCTCTACCTCAAACGACTCTATCGAGAGTTTGCGCTGTTGGCGGAACATTTCGATCAAGACAGGGAAGTGGTGCAGCTGCACTTCGGTGGCGGCACGCCCAATTTCTTGACACCCGAACAATTGAACGAAGTGGTGGCTTTGCTTCGCAACCAGTTCAACTTCTCGAACGCATCTGACCGCGATATTTCAATCGAGCTGGATCCGCGATTCGTCAAACCGGACGACATCTTCAAGCTGGCCAAGGCTGGATTCAATCGCGCGAGCTTAGGTGTCCAGGATTTTGATTTGGCCGTGCAAGAAGCGGTGAATCGCGTGCAATCCATTGAAGAAACGCGCGCCATTGTCGATGCGTGCCGCGCCTCCGGATTTGAGTCCGTGAACCTGGATTTGATCTACGGACTGCCCAATCAAACGGTCGAAAGTTTTCGCAAGACTTTGGATGAAGTCTTGGCGATTCGCCCCGATCGTTTGGCTGTGTACGGCTATGCGCATATGCCGCACTTGTTCAAGCCGCAAAAACAACTGGATGCAAGCTTGCTACCGACGGCGCACACACGATTGGAACTGTTGCGGTGTGCGATCGAAACCTTGACGGCCGCGGGCTACGTCTACATCGGCATGGATCACTTCGCTTTACCCGGCGATAGCCTTGCGAAGGCAAGAGAAGCGGGGACTTTGCACCGAAATTTCATGGGCTACACGACGCACGCCAATACAGACCTCATTGGCTTTGGTGTCAGCGCGATTAGCAAGATCGGCGGAACCTTCAGCCAAAACCCGCGTGATCTCAATGATTGGGAGCTCGCACTCGACGAAGATCGTTTGCCCGTCTTCCGAGGCATGAACTTGGACAAAGACGATGAGCTTCGTGCAGATTTGATTCAAAACTTGATGTGTCAAGGCGAAGTGTCGCTTGATGCGCTCTCCAAGCGACACAACATCGATGGACAGCGCTATTTCGCCGAAGAAATCGCGCAAATGGCCGCGTTTGAAGCGGATGGCCTCTTGCATCGTGATGAAAGTGGCATCCACGTCACGCTCAAAGGCCGCTTTTTCCTGCGCAACATTGCGATGTGTTTTGACCGGTATTTGAGCAAAAACGTGACGCTTGAAAAGCCAACGCATTCACGTTCACTTTGATTAATTGATACAGATCAAGAAGCTTTTTTATAAATGGGGCAGTATCATGCGATAGATACTGCGCCGGATCGAGATACGCAATGACAAATGCATCCGCTGAAGCACCCGTGGCAGCGACAAAAAACGCTGCGCCACTGGGCTATTACAACGACAAAGTCGTCAAACAATTCGCCATAGCCACTGTGATTTGGGGCATCGTCGGTATGACCGTCGGCCTGTTTATCGCCGCCCAGCTGTACTGGCCGACCTTGGGCGAGGGGATTCCGTGGTTATCGTATGGTCGACTGCGTCCCTTGCACACCAATGCGGTGATTTTTGCGTTTGGTGGGTGTGCGTTGTTCGCGACCAGTCTCGATGTGGTTCAGCGCACGTGTCATACGCGCGTAATTTCAGACAAGCTTGCGGCCTTTGTGTTCTGGGGCTGGCAAGCGATCATCGTTGCAGCCGCGATTTCTTTGCCATTGGGTTATACGCAAGGTAAGGAATACGCAGAGCTCGAATGGCCGATCGATATCGCCATTGCCATTGTTTGGGTGGCGTACGCCGTGCTGTTCTTCGGCACCATCGCCAAGCGTCGCGTGAACCATATTTACGTGGCGAACTGGTTCTTCGGTGGCTACATCCTGGCCATCGCATTGCTGCATATCGTGAACAACATTTCCATGCCGGCTGGCGGCATGAAGTCGTACTCCGCGTACGCCGGTGCCGTCGACGCCATGGCGCAATGGTGGTACGGCCATAACGCAGTCGGCTTCCTGCTGACGGCAGGCTTCCTCGGCATGATGTACTACTACGTGCCGAAACAAGCCGGTCGGCCGATCTATTCTTACCGCCTGTCGATCGTCCACTTCTGGGCATTGATCGCTGTGTACATGTGGGCAGGCCCGCACCATTTGCACTACACCGCGTTGCCAGATTGGGCGCAGTCCGTTGGCATGGTGTTCTCGCTGATCTTGCTCGCACCGAGCTGGGGCGGCGCAATGAACGGCATTCTGACCCTCTCCGGCGTGTGGCATAAATTGCGCACAGATCCGATTTTGAAATTCCTGATCGTGGCCATCAGCTTCTACATGATCGCGACCTTCGAAGGCCCGATGATGTCGATCAAGACGGTGAACTCGTTGTCGCACTACACCGATTGGACCGTGGGCCACGTTCACGCAGGTGCCTTGGGTTGGGTCGCAATGATTTCGATCGGTTCGATCTATGCCTTGATTCCGAAATTGGTCGGCAAGAAAGAAATGCATTCGGTGAAGCTCATCGATACGCACTTCTGGGTGCACACGATCGGCGTGTTGCTGTACATCGCTTCGATGTGGATCGCAGGCATCATGCAAGGTTTCATGTGGCGTCAAACGAAAGCCGACGGCACCTTGACCTACAGCTTTGCCGAAGCCTTGAATG
The DNA here is from genome assembly GCF_011300685.1 of Lysobacter sp. HDW10. Taxonomy (NCBI): domain Bacteria; kingdom Pseudomonadati; phylum Pseudomonadota; class Gammaproteobacteria; order Lysobacterales; family Lysobacteraceae; genus Lysobacter; species Lysobacter sp. HDW10. The sequence goes on along the minus strand of NZ_CP049864.1, from coordinate 99,161 downwards.
CCACGTACCCGTATTACTTTGTCCGCGCAGCCGGCGGTTTGCTGGTGGTCGCAGGCATGCTGCTGATGGCCTACAACGTTTGGAAGACCTTCGCCGCGACGAAACCGGTACTGAACCCGGTGTTGCAACCCGATCCGTCGGACGCACGCGTGGCCTAAGGATAAGAACATGAGCAAACAAGATAAAAAATCAGAGCACGTCGCCGGTACCAACGCGCACCAAAAGATCGAACGCAACGTCGGTTTGCTGGCGGTCCTGATCACCATCGCTGTGTCATTTGGTGGTTTGGCCGAAATCGTGCCGATGATGTTCCAAGCTGAAGCGATCAAACCGTTGCCAGGTGTAAAGCCCTATCCGGCGTTGCAGTTGGCAGGCCGCGACATTTATGTGCGCGAAGGTTGCTACAACTGTCACTCGCAAATGGTTCGCACCTTGCGTTTCGAAAGCGAACGCTACGGCCAATACTCATTGGCAGGTGAATCGGTCTATGACCGTCCGTTCCAATGGGGCAGCAAGCGCACAGGTCCTGACCTTGCACGTGTCGGTGGTCGTTATAGCGACGAATGGCACCGTGAACACTTGAAGGATCCGCGTTCGTTGGTGCAAGAATCCAACATGCCGTCCTTCCCGTGGTTGGCAGAAAACACCTTGAACGCCGAACAGTTGCAATCGCATATGCGCGCACTGAAGCGCTTGGGTGATCCCTACACCGACGCTGATATTCAAAATGTGCCGAAAGCGCTTGCGGGCAAGACCGAACTCGATGCGGTCGTGGCCTATCTGCAAGGGCTTGGCAAAGCACGTGCACAAAATCGCGCCAATGATGCAGCCGCCGCTGCGGCAGGTGCGAAATGAGTCCGGGTGCACTGTCGGGCGTGATTTCCCTAGTCTTGCTGGTCTTATTTGTGGCCGGTTGGTTCTGGGTTTGGAGTCCCAAACGTCGCGAAGTATTTGATGCTGCGGCACGACTGCCGCTGGAAGGATCGGAAGGGGACGCACAATGACAACGGGTTGGTCGATTTACGTCATCTTCTTGGTGACGCTCAACATTGTCGGCGTCGCGGCTTTGCTGATGTGGACGGCAAAACGTCGCCCGGGCGATCCGAAACCGACAGACACCAGTCACGTGTGGGACGGCGACATCACCGAATACAACAAGCCGTTGCCGCGTTGGTGGATCATTCTGTTCTGGCTCACGATCGTCTTCTCGATTGGCTACCTGGTGTGGTATCCGGGTTTCGGTAACTTCAAGGGCGTCTCGAAGTGGACGTCTGCATCCGAACACGATCAACAAAAGAAGATTGAAGACGCAAAGATTGATAAAGCCTTCGCGCCCTACAAGGGATTGTCGATCGATCAAATTGCGAAAGATCCGACGGCCGTGAAAATGGGCCGCGCAATCTTTGCCAACAACTGCGCAACCTGCCACGGTTCTTCGGGTAAGGGTGCAACCAACGGTTACCCCAATCTCACCGACACCATTTGGAAGTGGGGCGGTACGCCTGAAGATATTCTCGTCAGCATTCAAAAGGGTCGCGAAGGCTTGATGACCCCTTGGGGTACGGTCTTGACCGGCATGGGTGGCCCGAATGCGGTCGACTCTGTTGCGGCCTATGTGCGCACCTTGTCAGATCCGTCGTTGATGAAGAACAACTTCATGGCGTCGAACGGCAAGTCCATGTATGACGGCGTCTGTGTTGCATGTCACATGAAAGACGGCAAGGGCAATACCGCCATCGGCGCACCTGATTTGACTGACAAAGACTGGCTCTACGGTGATTCAACCGCGGCCATTCGCGAGTCGATTCAAAACGGACGCCACGGCATCATGCCGCCGCACTTGGAATTGTTGGGTGACACTCGGACGCGCGTGGTCGGTGCCTACGTGTGGTCAATATCTCATCAGGCAAACAACGCAGAGGCGAATTGATGGAAGCAGAACGCCAGTTCGATCATCCGCCGCGCCCATTGGCGCAACGCATCGGCGCCATTTTGTGGCCGAGTTTTTTCGCTGCAGGCGTTTGTACGATGGTGTTCTTTGCGTTTGTTGATCCGATCGTCATGCGTGACATGACCTTCCCGGATATGCCGATGTCGCGTGGCTTCGGATACACGATCGGGTTTTTCATGTTCTGGAGCGCAACGGCAGCATCAAGTTTGTTTACTTGGTTGCTGTTGCGCCCCTCAAGTCGTTTTAACCACAGGCTGGATTCTTAAGCCGGCCTCTCGCTGGAAAACAAGTGAAAAAATCGATCGACATTGCGTTGGACGAAGAAAACCTCTCCAACTATGTGAGCGAGCGCAAAGTCTATCCGCGTGATGTGCGCGGCACATTCGATAGGCTGCGAAGAATTGCGGTGTTCGTGCTGCTTGGCATGTATTACCTGTTCCCTTGGCTGGCCTGGGGTGGCCGCCAGGCCGTGTTGTTCGACATGCCGGCGCGCAAATTCCATATTTTCGGCATTACGCTATGGCCGCAAGATTTCCCCTTGCTGGCTTTGCTTTTGATCATCGCGGGCATGGCCTTGTTTTTCTTTACGGCACTCGCGGGTCGTCTTTGGTGCGGCTATGCCTGTCCGCAAACCGTCTGGACCGAAACCTTCCTTTGGATGGAACGCTGGACGGAAGGTGATCGCAACGCACGCATGAAGTTGGATGCGGGTCCGTGGAACCGCAACAAGATCGTGCGTAAAACCAGCAAACATGTGCTTTGGTTGGTGTTTGCGTTGTGGACCGGCTTCACCTTTGTGGGTTTCTTCACACCGATTCGTGAATTGGCGCTGCGTTTGCCGCACGGCGAGTGGGGTGGCTGGGAAACCTTCTGGGTTTTGTTCTATGCATTAGCCACTTGGGGCAATGCCGGCTTCTTGCGCGAGCAAGTGTGCAAGTACATGTGTCCCTATGCGCGTTTCCAAAGCGCAATGTTTGACCGCAATACTTTGATCATTGCCTATGACCCCATGCGCGGCGAACCGCGCGGCCCGCGTAAGCGTGGCCTGGGTAGCGTGCTAGAGCGCGGTAGAGGTTTGCTCGACAAGCTCACTGCGTACGACTACGTCTTCCGCGTCGCGCAGCACCCGACTGCGGCAGACAATCGCGCGCATGCCAAAGGCACCATCACCTTTGATTCGGATGTCGCACTGCCATTGCCGAAGTTCAGCACTGAGGAGCTGGGCGACTGTATTGACTGCACGATTTGCGTGCAGGTCTGTCCCGTTGGCATTGATATTCGTAACGGCCTGCAATACGAGTGCATTGCCTGTGGCGCGTGTATCGACGCCTGTGACGAAGTGATGGACAAGATGGGCTATCCACATGGCCTGATCCGCAATACAACGCAGAACGCCATTGATGGCGGTGTCACCACAGTGATGCGTCCGCGCATTTGGGTGTACGGTCTCTTGTTGCTCGGTCTGCTCTCTGCGTTTACGTATGGCCTCGCCAATCGAAGCACGATGATTGCTGACATCCTGCGAGATCGAAATGCGCTATATCGCGAAACCGCCACAGGATTGGAAAACGGCTACACCTTGAAGATTGCGAACAAGACGGATGTATCGCAAGACTATCTGGTGTCGCTGGATGCAAAAGGTGCACCGCTGAATTTGCGTGCGATGAAACCTGTGCATGTTGCCGCTGGTGATGTGGTCGAATCACCGCTTCTTGTGGATGGCCCGAAAGCGATTGAAGGGCGCCATGCGGTGGAATTCAAAGTGCAATCTGCAGACGGCGCAAGTCAAGCCGTCGTGAAAAGTAGCTTCTTCGGAAAGATGGAATGAATACGCAAAAGCGCTCGCCCTGGCGCGAGCCGATGGTGTGGATGATCACGGCGATTCCGCTCTTGTCATTCTTTGCGGTGGGTGGCCTGATCTGGGCGTCCAACCACGCAGGCGGCGTCGATGGCGTCTCTGACGCAGTGCAACGCACCGGTCAAATTCAAACGGCCAATACAGGGCCCGTTGAACAAGCCGTGCAGTTGAATCTATCCGCGGTGATCAAGTTCGATGGCAAGCGCATCGAAGTCATTCCTGCGTCGGGCGAGTTTGATCGCTCGCGTGATTTGGTTTTAAAACTGCACCACCCAGTGTCCGCTTCGGAAGACAAAGCGCTGACACTGAAAGGCACCGTCACCGGCTGGGCGGTCGAGACTGATCTCCCGATGACGCACGATTGGGTGGTCGAACTGATGCCTGACGATGGCTTTTGGCGCTTGGACGGGCGATGGCCGATGGCGCAGCAGGCAACACTTCTCAAGCCTTCTCTGACCCCTTCAAAGTGAAGCGTGACGTGCAACCGCGCGTCTTGTCGAGTCGACCGTAATGGTTGCGTCTGATCGGTGTTTCCACTGCGATGAACGCGTGGGCGCATCCCCAGTGCGCGCAGCGATTGAAGGCAAGCCGCAAGTATTCTGTTGCAACGGGTGCGCCACGGCCGCGCAGTGGATTCGAGATGCGCACTTGGATGCGTACTATCAATTGCGCACGGCACCTGCACCGCGCATCGACGAAACACCAGCTGATTTAGGCGTGTGGGATCGCGAAGAGGTGCAGCGCGAACACGCGCGTGATGTCAGTGAAGGTCGGGAAATGACGGTGCTGACCGATGGCATGCATTGCGCGGCCTGTGCGTGGCTGATCGATCGCGCATTGATGCAAGAACCCGGTGTGCAATCCGTCAGTGCCAATGCCGTGACCGGGCGCGTTCGCATCGTTTGGGATACGCAAAAGACGCAGCTATCACGTTTACTTGCACGCCTAAACGCGCTTGGCTACCGCCCGTATTTGGCCGCTGGCGTCGAACGCGAAGAGGCGCGACGCAAGCAACGGAATCTCTGGCTGATCCGCATTGGCATCGCCGGTTTGGCCAGTATGCAAGCCATGATGTTTGCGGAAGCGCTCTATCTAGACGTAAACAACGAGATGCCCGTGCCGACGCGCGACTTCTTCCGTTGGATTACGTTCTTGGTGTCGACACCCGTTGTGTTCTGGGCGGGCTGGCCGTTTTTGTCCGGTGCATCGCGCGAGCTGCGAAGCCATCGACCCGGCATGGACACCTTGGTGTCGCTCTCAACGGTGTTGGCCTGGGGTGCCAGCGCCTGGGAAACGGTGCGCGGCGGACCGCATGTGTGGTACGACGCTGCAGTCATGTTTGTGTTCTTGTTGCTGGTTGCGCGCATGCTCGAACAAAGCGTGCGCAATGTCGCTTCAGCACAAGTGGACGCACTCGCACGCGCGCGTCCAAGATTTGCAACCTTGGAAACGGAAGACGACGAAGGGCGTGTGCATCGTGCCCAAGTGCCTGTGTCGCAGTTGAATACGGATGACATCGTGGCTGTATCCACCGGGGAAGTGGTGCCGGCGGATGGTGTCTTATTGGACGAAAGCGCTGCGTTCTCGGAAAGTCTGCTCACAGGAGAGTCAGCGCCCGTGCGTAAAGCCGCAGGCGACGCGGTGCTGGCAGGCTCGATGTGTGCAGACGCACCCGCACGACTGAGGGTGACGCATACCGGAACAGCCACGCGGATCTCGCAACTCACTGCATTGGTTGAACGCGCACAAGCGCATCGTCCGAAGCTTGCTGAGTTCGCAGACAAGATCGCCGCATGGTTTGTCGTTGCACTCGTGATTGCCGCGTGTGCGGTGTATGTGTTGTGGCGCATCCATGCGCCGGAACGCGCATTTGAAGTGATGCTTGCCGTCTTGGTAGTGAGTTGTCCATGCGCGTTGTCGTTGGCCATTCCGGCTGCACTTGCAGCGGCGAACGGACGATTGTCGAAGCTGGGTGTATTGCCGCTGAGTGCAGATGCCTTGACGCGCCTGTCGCGCGTCACCGATGTCATTTTCGATAAGACAGGCACACTCACCACCGGTGTGCCCACACTGACAAAAGTCGAAATTGCTTCCGGATTCGATCGCTCAGAGGTGTTGGCGTGGGTGGCGGCACTTGAACAAGGCAGTGGTCATCCGATTGCGCTGGCCTTCAGACCGTTTGATCAAGGCTTGTTCGCGCGCAACGTCAAAGTTGTGCCGGGTGCGGGTGTGATGGGGAGCGTGGGTGCGCATGCGCTGTCAATTGGTCATTCCAACTTTGTCACGCGCGGACGTCAGGCAGATGACGGCAAGCTGTGGTTGTCTTTGGACGGCGAGGTCATTGCAAGCTTCGAACTTGGCGAAACCGCGCGCAACGATGCGCGAGAAACCTTGAGTCAACTCCACGCGCAAGGCATCAAACTGCACTTGGCGAGTGGCGACGCTGAAGCAAAGGTTGCCGAGATTTCAAAAGCATTGGGCATTGATGCCTGGGCCTCCAGACAAACCCCGGAAGACAAACTGATGCGGGCGCGTAATTTGCAGGCGCTCGGACATGTCGTGGGCATGGTGGGTGACGGTATCAATGACGCGCCGGTATTGGCCGGTGCGGACGTCTCAGTGGCCATGGGCGAGGGTGCCGCCATCGCGCAGCGGGCTGCCGATTTGGTGCTGTCCGGCACCCAACTCGAGAAATTGCCCCGTGCCATCGAATTGGCGCGCGCGACGCGCAAAATCATTGCGCAGAACCTGTTTTGGGCCTTGGCCTACAACGTGGTCGCCTTGCCAATTGCGGCGATGGGCTGGGTGACGCCGTGGATGGCGGCGGTCGGGATGGCGGTGTCTTCGCTGATTGTGACCCTGAACGCCCTGCGTTTATCCCGCTCGCGCTTGACGCGCAAGGTATCCTAGTACGTTGTGCATAAAGGCGACCGGGAATGTCTGGGCGCACTAACGGAGAAGGGCACGCATGTTGCCAGAGCTTGGACAAATCGCCCTGATCTTGGCGATGATTATTGCAACCTTGCAGTGTGTTTTGCCGCTTTGGGGCGCACACGGCGGACGTCGAGACTGGATGGAGATCGCGCGACCCGCCGCGGCGGCACAGCTCGCGATGGTGGGCTTGGCCTATCTCGTCTTGACCTTGGGTTTCGTCCGTCAAGATTTCTCGATCAAATACGTGGCCGATAACAGCAACTCTTTGTTGCCGATGCTGTATCGCGTCACGGCGGTGTGGGGTTCGCATGAAGGCTCATTGCTGCTTTGGGCATTGATTCTGTCGGTGTGGACCGCAGCCGTCGCGCTGTTCTCACGCAAGTTACCGCTGACCGTGATGGCGCGCGTGCTCGGCGTGATGGGCTTTGTCTCTGCCGGTTTCCTTGCGTTCTTGTTTTTCACAAGCAATCCGTTTGTTCGCTTGCTGCCGTCGGCGGCAGATGGCAACGACTTAAACCCCTTGTTACAAGACCCGGGCATGGTCGCGCATCCGCCAATGCTGTACTTGGGCTATGTCGGTTTTGCCGTGCCGTTTGCGTTTGCAGTTGCCGCCTTGTTGGAAGGCCAATTGGATGCACGTTGGCTGCGCTGGACGCGGCCGTGGACGAATGTGGCTTGGGGCTTTCTAACGCTCGGCATCATGATCGGCTCGTGGTGGGCGTACTACGAACTCGGTTGGGGCGGATGGTGGTTCTGGGATCCGGTTGAGAATGCGAGTTTCATGCCTTGGCTCGCGGGCGCTGCCTTGCTGCATTCGCAAGCCGTGACAGAAAAGCGCGGTGGCTTTGGCGCGTGGACGATCCTGCTTGCGATCGCTGCGTTCTCCCTGTCCTTACTCGGTACGTTCCTGGTGCGTTCCGGTGTGTTGACCAGTGTGCACGCCTTTGCAGCGGATCCAACGCGTGGCGTTTTCATTCTGATTTTCTTGGGGCTCGTGGTCGGCGGCTCACTCATCTTGTACGCCTTACGCGCGCACACGACGCAAGCGTCCTCAACGCCAAAGCCGTTCACGCTCAACTCGCGTGAAACGCTGTTGATGGCAAACAATTTGTTGCTCACGTCTGCCAGTGCGATGGTGTTGATCGGCACCTTGTATCCGCTGTTGGCCGATGCGTTGAACCTCGGCAAAGTGTCCGTGGGGCCGCCGTACTTCGGATTGTTGTTCATCGTGTTGATGACACCCTTGGTGTTGCTGGTGCCTTTCGGTCCCTTGACCTATTGGCAGCGTGAGCAAGGCAGTCGCGTTGCAAAGCTGTTGTGGCCGTGGGCCGCGTTGGCACTCGTGAGCGGTGCACTTGCATTCTTTATCGCACCGCAAGGGCGCTTCAAAGCGGCCGTCGGTATTGCGGCCGCTGTTTGGGTGGCAGCAGGGACCGCTCGCTTCATTTATTCCCGCCTGAAGTCGAAAACTGCGGGCCAGAAAATGACGCTCGAAATGGTGGGCATGTCGTTCGCGCACATGGGCATTGCTGTGTTCTTGGTCGGCGCATTGCTCACCGAAGCGCTGAGTACACAGCGCGAACTTGCGATGAAGCCGGGCGATACCGTGACCGTCGGCGCCAACACCTTTACGTTCAAAGGTGCGAAGCATGTGGAAGGCCCCAACTATGTCTCGGACCAGGGCATCTTGATCATGCGCACACCACGTATGAAAGAAACCACCTTGCTCCCTGAAAAACGCAAGTACGTTGCGGGTGGACAAGTCATGACGGAATCCGCGATTTCGCGCAATGCATTGCGTGACATCTACGTTGCATTGGGCGAGCCGCTAGATGCCGCCAATAGCAGCAAGGGCAGTAGCAGCTGGGCCGTGCGCATCCATATCAAACCCTTTGTACGTTGGATCTGGTTCGGCGCCATCTTGATGGCCTTGGGTGCCTTTGTGACCGCTGCCGATAAACGCTTCAAAGGCATGGGGGGCGCCACATCATGATGCGCATGATGCAAAGCTTGCTCGTGATGCTGTGCTTGTGTGCAGGTCTGGGCGTGATGTCGCCGAAGGCGAGCGCGCAAACAGATACCAATGCAGCACCGTTGATCTTTCGTGACGCACATGAAGAAAGTCGTTTTCATGCACTGTCATCAGAACTGCGGTGCGTCATGTGTCAAAACCAATCCTTGGCAGATTCCAATGCCGTCATCGCGCGCGATTTGCGCGTAGAGGTATTGGGTCTGATGCGAAAGGGCATGACCGACGCCGAGATCAAGACGTTCTTGGTACAGCGTTATGGCGAATTTGTGCTGTACAAGCCGCGCATGGCTGGCATGAATATGCTGCTTTGGTTTGGCCCCTTGCTATTGGCTGTAGGTGGCGCTGTCGTCCTGTTCGGCTTCGTTAGAAAGCGCAAAACCGTTGTGCCGCACAGTGACGCTCGCGTACCGGAAGAGGAAGAAGAGTGGTGAACATTCAATTCATCGTTATTGCGGCGGTGCTGGTCGTCGTCGTCCTGGCACTCGTGTTGTATCCGGTTCTAAAAGCACAAGCCAAAGTGGGACTCGCCGTCCTCGCTATCGGCGCAGTGGGTGCGGGCGCGTTGTATTGGCAATTGGGCACACCCGAAGCCTTGGATGCGCGCTTGGTGAACCAACCCCGCTCCATGAAAGACGCCATCTATCAGTTGGAAACGGCGCTGGCCAAAGATGAGAAGCAGCCCGAAGGCTGGGCCTTGCTTGCACAGTCCTATCGCCAAGACGGCCAATTTGAGAAATCACGCGATGCATTTGCAAAGGCGACAGCCTTGGCACCTGACAATGTGGCGTTCCTCACCGATGCAGCGGAATCACGCGCCATGGCGGATGCGCAACATCGGTTCGATCCTCAAGCCATAGAGATGCTGCAACGCGCATCGACCAAGGATGCGAATAACGAACGTGCCCGTTGGTTCCTAGGCGTTGCCTTGCGACAACAAGGGAAGAATGCCGAGGCAGCAGAAACGTGGACACCCTTGTTGGCACGCGTTGAATCTGCAGCGGCCGAAGCACTGTTGCCACAAGTCAATTTGGCACGCGTTGCCGCAGGCCTGCCTGAAATTCAAATGCCGGCACGCGCCAGCAGTGAAGCGCGTGGACTCGACGTACACGTGAAAATTGATCCGGCGTTGGCAAAAGATTCGCGCGTGACAGCCGACACCGCTGTCTACGTCATCGCGCGATTGCCGGATGGCCAACCCATGCCCATCGCGGCACGCAAACTCGCCTTGTCGGAACTTCCTGCCACGGTCAACCTGACCGATGCCGACAGTCCGATGCCCACCGCCAAACTCAGCACTGTGAAATCCGTTGAAGTGTTTGCGCGATTGTCTTTCGGCGGCACGGCGAACCGCGGTGAAGGCGATATCGAAACAGCCCCGGTGCGCGTTGTTTTGCCTGCGAAGTCGGCAGTCAGTCTGGAGCTAAAACGCGAATGAACATGCTGCTGCTATTGATCCCAATCAGCTTGATGCTTTTGGTCGTGGCGATCTTGATGTTCGTGTGGGCCGTGAAAAAAGGTCAATTCGAGAATCTCGATAGCGCAGCACTGGATATTCTCGTAGACGACGAAACAGACACATCGACCTCCGGCAAGGCCGATGCCGATTGATTGGATCGTGATCAGTGGTGCCTTGCTCAGCGGCTTGTTGGGCAGCGCGCACTGTGTGTTGATGTGCAGTGGCATCGCAACAAGCATCAATGCACGCACATCCAAACCCTCGTTCTGGATGGCGGTTCAACCAAATCTAGGACGCGTTTTAGGCTACACCGTTGCGGGTGCAGCGGTCGGTGCGATCGGTGCCGGTATGCTGCAGTTTGCACGCAATCCCAACGTGGGTTTGACGCTGCGTGCGATGGTCGGACTTGTATTGATCATCGTGGCACTGCGCATGCTCGACACGCGCGGACGCTTGGGCTTACTTCGATCACCGGGCGGTCGCCTTTGGCATTGGCTGCAGCCATTGCATAAACAACTCGTTCCTGCCGACACGACCCTTAAGCGCGTGTTGGTCGGATTGTTTTGGGGATGGTTGCCCTGCGGTTTGAGTACAACGCTCTTGACGGCCGCGTGGCTGCAAGGCGACGTCTGGCACGGTGCACTGACAATGGCAGCGTTCGGCCTTGGCACCTGTGTCGTGATGGTGCCATTGACGTGGGCGGGTGCCCGAGTGGCGCAAGGCCTTCAACGCGGCAAAGGCAAAAAATTTGCTGCGGCCGGTTTGATGTTGCTCGGCATTTTGACCTTGTCTGCACCCTTGCTCGCAAAGTCACCCGTCCTGCATGGCGTGCTGGAAGCGCTCGGGTGTCGAACGCTGCCGGTTGGCAGTTAACCCGCGTTTTAAGCCCGTTCGGGTATCGCTGCCAGTCATACGCTGAGGCACATCAAGCGCGCCTGCGCTTGGCTCGTTCAGGGTTTCACGTTGAGGTTTTGACATCCAAGTGTGCCGAGGCTGCCCTATAATTCGCGGTATCCACCGGAGTACCCACTGTTGACCAACCAAGCCCACGTCATTAAGACCCAGTTGCCTAATCCACCGCCGCCTGTCGATGTGCTCTTGAAACACGTGCATATCGCCGTCGCCAACTTGAAAGGCTTGGAAGTCTCAGAAATCGATGTACGTGGCAAGACCAGCGTGTGCGATTACTTGGTCATCGTCTCCGGTACTTCGACCCGGCACGTCAAGTCCATCGCCGATGAAGTCATGCGTGAATCCAAGAAGCTCGACTGCCAGCCGTTGGGCGTTGAAGGTGAGCGCGAAGCCGAATGGGTGCTGGTCGATTTGGGCGACGTCGTGGTGCACGTGATGTTGCCGCGTGTGCGCGAGTTTTACGCCTTGGAACGCCTCTGGACGGTCGGCGATGAACCGCCGTCATCACGTGATCAAAACGCCGGCTAAGCAGCCGAAGGCCAACGCATGAAAGCCCACCTCATTGCCGTGGGTGAAAAGCCACCTGCATGGGTGAGTGAAGGCTTCGAAGATTTCAGAAAGCGGCTATCGCACAACTTGCCGCTGCATTTGCATGAAGTGACACCGGGCATCCGCGGCAAAGGCCGCGATGCGGTGCGCGCGACCTATGAAGAAGGCCAGCGCGTGCTTGAGCACATTCCGAAAGGGGCGTGGGTGGTGGCACTCGATGGCCCGGGCAAACCTTGGTCTTCAGAACAACTGGCGCAACGCATGGCGCACTGGCGTGGCCAAGGACGGGATCTCGTTTTCTTGATTGGTGGCCCGGAAGGTCACGCAGACGAAGTGCGCGCACGTGCAGATGAATCTTGGTCTTTAGGTCCGCTCACCTTGCCGCACATGTTGGCGCGCGTGGTGCTGGCAGAACAACTGTATCGCGCGTGCTCGATGTTGGCGAACCATCCGTATCATCGCGCCTAAAAAATAAAACCCCCGCCATACGCGATGGCGAGGGTCCATTGAACGGGTGCTTAGCGACCCAATTCGTAAACGATATTGAGCGTCACGCCGAGGCTGCTTTCGCCGGGTGCGATCTCGGTATTCGCCGCCTTGCCTGCAAAGCCATCGGCACTCATGGCACGCATCACCGGCATCGGGTTCATCATGCCGCCGCCTTCATCGATGCTGACGATGCGACGCACACGCAAGCCCAATGCATTGGCATACAAGTCTGCACGCGCACGTGCCTTCTTCAGTGCAGCCAAGCGCGCTTCGTCGTATGCCTCATCGGCTTTGTCCACTTCAAAGCTCGGGCCATTCAAATCGTTGGCACCGGCCGCGACCAGCGCATCCATCAACTTACCGAGCTTCGACAGATCGCGCACCTTGACGCTGACGGTATTGCGCGCTTCATAACCGGTGATGCGCGGGCTTTTGCCGTTCTCATAGTCGTAGCGCGCATTGAGGCTGACGCCACTGGTGCGAATGTCACGTGTCTCAATGCCGGCGGCCTTGATCGCAGCATTCACGCGGGTCATTTGTTCGGCATTCAAACGCATGGCCGAATTGGCATCCGTCGCTTGCGTCACAACGCCCGTTGAAATCGTCGCAATGTCCGGCACGCGATTTGCCGAGGCCTGAGCGGACACGGAAATCAAGGTGCCATCTTGCGTTTGGGTACCCGCGGCAATGTTGGCGGCGTTCTGGGCTTTGCTAGGCATGGCATAACTCGTGAGTGAGACGGCCAGCGCTGCGGCCAAGAGGGTCGGAATCACTTTCATGGGAGGGTCCTTAAATTCATGAACGCACAGTGCGTCATAGGCGGTGAACGGTCGGTGAGGGGGAGATGGGTTAAAGGCCAGGTCGCAGGTTGCCAAAGATTCAGCGAATCGCCCGTGCATACGGGTGGACACGGTATCCTTGAGCCATGCTCTATTTAGCCTCGAAATCCCCCAGACGCGCAGACCTGCTCGCCCGATTGGGCGTCCCCTTTGGCCTGCTCGATCTGGACTTGCCCGAGGTTCGCTTGCCCAATGAACCGCCGGTCGACTACGTCAGCCGGGTCGCTCGCGAGAAGGCGGGTGCAGGTTTGTTGAAGGTCATGTCCAATCCCAGTGCTGTGGTGCTGGGTTCAGACACCGAAGTGGTCCTTGGCGACCGCGTCTTCGGCAAACCGGCAGATCGCGACGACGCCCGCGAGATGCTGCAAGCCCTGTCAGGCGAAACACACGAGGTGATCACAGTGCTATGGCTGGTGTCTGCGGGCAACGAGGTTCGCGAAGTGTCGACGACCCGCGTTCGTTTCGGTGCCCTCGATGCGGCCCTGCTTGACTTCTATTTGGCTGGCAACGAATGGGAAGGCAAGGCCGGCGCTTACGCCATTCAAGGTGCGGCACAAGCATTCATTGCCCACGTGGAAGGCAGCCCGAGCGGTGTGATGGGCCTGCCATTGTTTGAAACGGCTCGGGCATTGCGAAAGTTCGGACTCTTTGTGCAGGACCGCGCGCAATGACGGAAGACATTCTGGTCAATGTCACGCCGCGCGAGACCCGTGTCGCTGTTGTCGAAAACGGCATGTTGCAAGAGTTGCACATTGAACGGGGCTGGCGTCGAGGTGTCGTAGGCAACATCTACAAGGGCAAAGTGCAACGCATCATGCCTGGCATGCAAGCGGCGTTCGTCGATATCGGTTTGCCGCGCGCTGCCTTCTTGCACGCTAACGACATTTTCAGAAACAGCACACAGCTGCCGGCCGATGACGCCTTGCCCGAAGACGCGTCCGTGCCACCGCAACAGGTGCGTCCGATTTCAGAATTGCTACGCGATGGTCAAGACATCATCGTGCAGGTGTTGAAAGATCCGATCGGCACCAAGGGTGCACGATTGACGACACAGTTGAGTGTGCCGTCGCGCTATCTGGTGATGCTGCCGCAATCCAAGGTGATTGGCGTGTCTTCGCGCATTGAGCTGGATGCCGAACGCACACGCTTGAAGAGTTTGGTGCAAGAACTGTCATTGATCGGCGGTTCCGGATTTATCGTGCGCACCAATGCGGAAAGCCAACCGGCAGAAGCCCTCGCTGAAGATCTGGCTTACTTGTCCAGGGTGTGGGGTCTGATCGAAGAAAGAGCACGCACCGCACCGGTGGGCGCATGCATCTACGAAGACTTGATCCTGCCATTGCGTGCAGTGCGGGATTTAATGCGCAGCAATGTTGAACGCGTGCGCGTCGACTCACGCGAGACCTGTGATCGCCTGCGTGAATTTGCTGCGCAATACATGCCACAGTTAGCGGAGAAGGTGGAGCACTACACGGGTGCGCGACCGATCTTCGATTTGTACGGCGTTGAAGACGAAATACAGCGTGCGCTGCAAAAAGAAGTGCCGCTGAAATCCGGTGGCTATCTGGTGATCGATCAAACCGAAGCGATGACCACAGTCGACGTCAACACCGGTTCGTTCTTAGGTCAGCGCACTTTGGAAGAGACCGTGTTCAGAACCAACCTGGAAGCCGCGCAATCGGTCGCGCGCCAGTTGAGGCTGAGAAACTTGGGCGGCATCATCATCATCGACTTCATCGATATGCATGACGTCGAACATCGCAGGCAAGTCTTGCGCACCTTGGAGCGTTCACTCGTCAAGGATCATGCGAAGACGACGGTCTACGACTTTTCGCCCTTGGGCCTGGTCGAGATGACGCGCAAGCGCACAGTGGAGTCTTTGGAGCGTCAACTGTGCGAACCCTGCATGACCTGCAATGGGCGCGGCACGTTGAAAACCACTGAGACCGTCACCTACGAGATCTTCCGAGAAATCACCCGTGCAGTTCGGCAGTTCGATGCCGATCAGCTCCTCGTCATCGCCTCGGCTGAGGTGGTGAATCGTATTACCGACGAAGAGTCGGTCGCGGTGGCCGAGCTTGAAGAGTTCTTGGGCAAATCAATTCGATTCCAAATGGACGAACACTACTCGCAGGAGCAGTACGACGTGGTGCTGCTCTAAAGCATGAAGCGTCACCTGCATCTTGCCGGAAAGAGCGTCTACTACCTGCTTGGCGCAAAGCTGCTGTTAGTGGCTGTCGTCATGGTGGCTTTGTCACGCTTCATGCCATGGCTTGAGAACAATCCGCAACGGGTCAGTGCTTGGCTCACGCAAAAAGCGGGTCGCCCCGTGCACTTCGATGCACTGCAAGCGCAATGGACGCGCTCCGGTCCGCTCTTGAAGCTCAAGAACATGACGGTAGGGCCGACAGGCAACCCGCTGCGCGTTGGTGATGCGGAACTGTTGGTGTCGCAGTACAGCGGTTGGTGGCCCGGTCGGCGCTTTACCGAGCTTCGCATCCGTGGTGTTGAAATTACGCTTGAACGCAGCGTCGCCGGTGATTGGCGCGTGCATGGCTTGCCAGGACCTACCACCGAAGATCCGTTCACGACGCTCGAGCGATTAGGCGAGCTTCAAGTCATCAACGGAAAGCTGCGCGTATTGGCACCCTCTCTCGGTGTCGATGTGTATGCGCCGCATGTGGATGTGCGAACCCAAGTCAATGGCGACATGCTGCGCGTCGGCATGCGTGCCTGGTTGGAAAAATCAAAACAGCCGATTGATGCCGTCATGCGCTTCGATCGCAAGAAAGGCGACGGGCAGGTCTATGTCGGTGGCAAGTCACTGGATCTTTCGGGCCAAGCATCCGCGTTGAAGTTCGCAGGGATTGCCATCACCGATGGTCGTGGCTTGGGGCAGGCTTGGCTCACGGTGAAGAACCGGTTTGTCACCGGTGTTCAAAGCAACGTCGATTTCAGCAATGTGCGTCTGCAATCCCTTGCATCACACGCAGCGCCGAAGTCGATGAAAGTGGATCGCTTGAAGGGGCAGACCTTCTTCAATCGCAATGCCGACAAGTGGTCGCTGCAAATTCCTGAACTCTCCATTCAAAGCCAAGGCGAAACGCAAACGCTCAAGGGTTTGCAAATCAACAACGGCGATTCGATGTATGTCGCCGTGGATCGCATCCATCTCAAGTTGGTGGCGGCATTTGCCGATCTCACTGACCGTCTGCCGCCCGATTTTCATCAATGGCTGTCGCGCGCCGCACCCGAAGGCAGTTTGGACGATATCGTGTTGCGCAGGAATGCCAGCGGGCGTGTCCAGTTCGATGCCGACGCCAATCATTTGAGTGTGAATCCCGTGGGTTCGGCGCCGGGTATTCGTGGCGTGTCAGGGCGCGTGCGCGGTGATGAAGCGGGCGTGCGCATCGCGCTTTCGTCGCAATCAGAGTGGACCTTTGATTGGCCGGCCGGCTTTGGTGTGCCGCATCAGTTCACGCCTGAAGGTACGGTCGTGCTGTGGCGTGACGGCAACGGCATCCGTGTCGGCACAAGCAGTTTGTCATTGCGCGGCCCTGACGCGTCTGTTGAAGCGCGTGGCGGCATGTATTGGCAAGGCGATGGTACGCATCCTCAGATAGACATCGCGGCAGAACTCACTGCGCCGGCGCAAGTGACGAAGGCGCAGGGTTTTTGGGTGCACAACACGATGTCGAAAGAGGCGATTCACTGGTTGAATACCGCTTTGCTGGGCGGCACGGTGGAGCGCGCGCAGATTGTGATTTCAGGCGACTTGGATGAGTGGCCAATGGATAAGCACAACGGTCGCTTTGAAGTCTTGGCGGATGTGCGCGATTTCCGCATGAAGTTTCATCCCGAATGGCCAGAGGTGGCAGGCAACCACGCTGTGCTTCAGTTCGTCGGGAATAGCATGCACATCACCTCAGATGGCAGCATCAGCGGCATCAAGCTTTCAAAGGCAAGCGCGGACATTGAGCATCTAGGCTTGCCAGTACTCGTTATTCACGGCGAAGGGTCCGGGGACGCAAAGCAGTTCCTCGAACTGATTCGTACAAGTCCGCTGCAGAAAGAATTTGGCGAGCATACCGACCCGCTGATCGTGACGGGCCCGGCGAGTGCGCGTGTCGATCTCACCTTGCCGCTGCACAACGACGCGCCGTTCGAACTGGACGGTCAGGTGGATTTGAAGGGCGTACAAACAAAACATCAAACGTACGCGTTAGCCTTCGATCAAGTGCGCGGCACAGGTCGATTCGGTCGCGGCGGCTTCAAGGCAGATGATCTTGCGGTGATGCATGAAGGGCAGCCCGGAAAGCTCAGCTTGCGCGTCGGCAGTGGTGTGAGAAATTCGCAGAATGCATTTGAAAGCGATTTAAAAGTGAATGCCACGGTGCGCAGCTTGATCGCGCGCGTGCCGAATTTGAATTGGATGGCGCCGCATGTCGAAGGTCGATCTGATTGGACGGCGAGTGTGGCCATTCCTGTCGGGAGTGATGCACAAGCCGTAACTGAATTGGAACTGCGTTCCAACCTTGTGGGCACGGCACTGAACTTGCCCGCACCGTTCAATAAATCTGCATCAGTCGGATTACCCACGACGGTGCGCATTCCATTGTCGATGGACGGTCGCGGCGATGTACAAGTTACGCTCGGAAAACTTGCCAACGTTCGCGCACGCACGACGGGCGCGAATATAGGTGTTGCGGTGATGTTAGGTGGCGCCGCCGCTGCAACACCACCGGCACGCGGTGTCAGCATCAACGGTGCCGTGCCTGCCATGGATGCCTTGGCATGGATGGCGATCTTGGATGGCAGTAGCGGTGCAAATACCGCAATGAGCATCGATCGCTTGGACGTCCAAGCAGATCGAATCTTGTTGGGTGACACCGCTTTGCCCGGTGCACGCTTGCGCCTGACACCGCTTCGCGATGGCAATCAGGTGGATGTCTCCGGCAGTGCGTTGCAAGGCACACTGCACATTGGCAGTGCACGCAACGCGCCGATTGTCGGTCGTTTTGATCGCGTTCGCGTGGCCATGCCGAAGTTCACGGGCGCGTCGCCCACGTCGGGTGCATCGCGCACGAATGCATTGGTGTCAGATCCGCGAAAACTGCCGCCATTAGATCTGGAAATCAAATCATTGATGCTGGGCAAGACCGAATTTAACGGCGTGCGTTTGAAAACGTCGCAAGTCGCCGCGGGGACGTTGATCGATCGATTCTCAGCCACTGCAGCGCAAACGCAGCTAGAGGCGACAGGCAGTTGGTTCGGCGATGCATCGCAGTCGCGAACAGCGCTGAAGCTCAAGGTAGATACACGCAATCTGGGCAAGCTCGTGTCAGCCATGGGCGCGGCCGATCAGGTGTCGAAAGGTCGCGGCACCTTCAGCGCCGATGTCGCGTGGCCGTCGAGTCCCATGGATTTGCAAACGTCCAAACTCAGCGGAAAGATCGCGGTCGATATGCGTCAAGGCAGCTTGGTGAAAGTGGAGCCTGGTGTGGGTCGTGTCATCGGTTTGTTCAGCGTCGCGCGATTGCCACGTCGATTGACATTGGATTTCAGCGATTTCTTCGCTGAAGGGTTTGCGTTTGATTCGGTGAACGGCGACATCCGTTTTGAGTCCGGATTTGCCAAAACAGACGATTTTTCGATCAAAGGCCCGTCGGCAGATATCAACATTCGCGGCACCGCAAACCTTGAAACACAAACTTTTGACCAAACCATAGATGTATATCCGAAAGCCGGAAACATGCTGACAGTGGCGGGCGCCGTAGCAGGTGGCCCGATTGGTGCGGCGATCGGTGCCGTAGCGGGTCAAATCTTGAAGAAGCCGTTGGGACAAATGGCTGCAAAAACCTATCGCGTGACGGGTCCTTGGAGTGACCCACACGTCGAGACCATAGACAAGAACGGGAAGCGAAAATGATTGAAGTGGAAACCTCTGCGGATTCGATGTTGGACGCCGCGACGTCGCGTTTGCTCAAACCATTTGAGCTCGACATCGCACGCATCGATCCGGCGTTTTCCACCTTGATGGGGCAGGGCATCGATTTCGGTGATCTCTACTTCCAACATTCGCGACGTGAAAGTTGGAGCATCGAAGACGGCATCGTCAAGACCGGTGCACATGCGATTGATCAGGGCGTCGGTGTGCGCGCCATCAGCGGTGAGAAAACCGGCTTTGCCTATTCGGGCGACATCAGTGCGATCGCCTTGCAAGACGCCGCGCGTGCGGCCCGTGCAATTGCACACGACGGTCGTGCCATGGCACCGCGCGCACTCGCACCGCGTACGTCGCATGCGCTCTATCCCGCGATCGATCCGGTCGACACACTCCCCAATGATGAAAAGGTGGCAGCACTGAGACAGGTCGATGCATTGGTCCGCTCGTTGGATCCACGCGTGCGCCAAGTCACTGTCGGCCTCTCGGGCGCCGTCGACACCGTTCTGATTGCGCGCAGCGACGGCGTGCTTGCAGCGGACGTGCGCCCCTTGGTTCGCATGAACGTGCAAGTCATCGTTGAGCAAAATGGTCGCCGTGAATCCGGCTATGCCGGTTTCGGGGGTCGCTATGACTACCGTACGTTGCTCAGTGATGGACAACCTGAGAAGTTTGCGCGCGAGGCGTTGCGTTCCGCGCTGCTGAATCTTGAAGCCGTCGATGCACCTGCAGGTGTCATGCCTGTTGTGCTGGGCAATGGCTGGACAGGTGTGCTCTTGCATGAAGCGGTCGGGCACGGATTGGAAGGTGACTTCAATCGAAAGGGCACGTCGACCTATGCCGGACGCATGGGTCAACGCGTTGCATCGCCCGGCGTCACGATTGTGGATGACGGCACACTGAGTGGCCGCCGCGGTTCGCTCAACTGCGACGATGAAGGCCAACAAACCCAATGCACCACGCTCATTGAAGACGGTGTGTTGACGGGCTACATGCAAGACAGCTTGAACGCGCGCCTGATGTCCGCCAAACCCACCGGTAACGGACGACGCGAATCGTTTGCGCACACCGTCATGCCACGCATGACCAATACCTACATGTTGCCGGGTCAAGATGATCCGGAAGACATGATTCGCTCGGTGAAACGTGGTTTGTATGCGGTGAATTTCGGCGGTGGCCAAGTCGATATCACCAATGGCAAATACGTCTTCTCGGCGACCGAAGCCTACTTGATTGAAGACGGCAAAGTGACCGCGCCAGTGAAGGGTGCCACCTTGATCGGCAACGGTCCGGAAACCATGCAGAAGGTCACCATGATTGGCCACGACTTTGCGCTAGACGCAGGTGTGGGCGTGTGTGGCAAAGATGGACAATCGGTACCGGTCGGTGTGGGTCAGCCGTCGATCTTGATCAGTGAACTGACCGTCGGTGGGACGAGCGCTTAGGCCGCGTCCTCGTCATCGTCATGATCGACTTCGTTTCCCTGCGTCAATTCAAATGCCGTCAGCAAGGCAAGGATCTCCTTGTACAACAGACGAAACGCACGCGGCGCTTTGTTCGCCTTCATTTCCGTGTTGGCATTGCGCGCGAGTTGGCGCAATTGCTGCGCATCGGCATGGGGCATTTCTGCAACAAACGCAGTGAGCGCTTCGTCGCCGCCTTCAATCAAGCGCGTACGCCAAGCTTCCGCACCATGCATCAAGGCCACTTGTCGCTTCGAGCCTTCGCTGTTGACGTCCATCGCATCGCGAATCGCGCGCAATGCATCATCGTCTTCGCGACGCATCTGCTTCGCCAAAAATGCGATTTGACGTTTGCGCGCGATATGCGAGGTGATGCGTTGCGCGTCGCGAATATGCGGCAACACGTCTTCGGGGATCGGCAGTTTTTGCAGCTGCGCCTCGGACAAGCCGGTCAACACCTCGGCAAGCGCCAAAACGTCGAGCGCGTCGCGCCTTTGTTGGCTGCGACTTTCACCAATGAATTCACCTGTTTCAACGTCGCGTCCGCGCGCCATAACTCTCTCCTTGCTTCGAATAGGATACGCCATTGAACACCGTTCTCCAGAACTACGACCCGCACGCAGACGACAGCAAAGCACGCATCGCAGCGCTGACCTCGGTGGCAGAGCACGTCTTGGAGATGTGCAAAGGGCGGGGTGCCAGCCAGGCGGAAGTCGATTGTTCCGAATCGACGGGGCTCACCGCGACCGTGCGCATGGGAGACGCGGAAACTGTGGAATCCAATCGCGACCGCGGCGTGTCTTTGACGGTCTATTTTGATCAACGCAAGGGCACAGCCAGCACCGGTGATTTGAGCGTGGAAAGCTTGCGCGCCACGGTGGATCAGGCATGCGCAATCGCCAAGTACACGGAAGCCGATCCCGCATCGGGATTGGCCAATGCTGATCGTATGGCCCGCGACATTCGTGATTTTGATTTGTGGCATCCCTCAACCTTCGATGCCGATGCCTTTGTGGCCGAAGCCATTGCCTGCGAAACCGCGGGTCGCGAATTTGATTCACGCATCAGCAACTCAGACAGCTGCACGATGGCAGCCAGCACCGCCGTCGGCGTCTATGCGAACTCGCACGGTTTTATCGGCACCGAGCGCGATACCGGATACACCTTGGCTTGCGCGCTAATTGCAGGCGAAGGCGACGCAATGCAACGTGAAGGCTGGTACACCACAGCCATTCGCCGCGACGCCTTGGAAAGTGCGCGTGCTGTCGGTGAGCGTGCAGCGCAAGAAGCGGTGTCGCGCTTATCACCCCGTTCTTTGCCGACGGGCAGTGTGCCTGTTGTGTTCTCTGCAGAAATGGCCCGTGGACTCATCGGCGCGTTCTTGGGCGCCATCTCCGGCAGTGCGTTGTATCGCGAGGCAAGCTTCCTGCTCGACCATGCAGGAAAGCCTGTGTTCCCTGACTGGGTCGATATTCTGGAAATGCCGCACGTTCCGGGCGGATTCCGTTCAAGTTCTTTTGACGCCGAAGGCGTGGCCACGCAAGAGGCGCCGATTGTTTCAGGCGGCGTGCTGCAGCGTTACTTGTTGGGGAGCTACTCTGCGCGCAAATTGGGCTTGGAAAGCACCGGCAATGCCGGCGGCGTACACAACCTGCGTGTCAACGCGAATGCCACTGACCTCGCCGCTATTTTGAAAGACACGCCGCGCTGTTTCTTGGCCACCAGTTTGATGGGCCAAGGCGTCAATCCGATCACCGGCGACTACTCCCGTGGGGCAGCCGGGTTCTGGGTTGAGAACGGTGAGATTGCCTACGCGGTCGACGGCATTACGATCGCCGGCAACCTTAAAAAAATGTTTACGGACATCGATGCAATCTCCGCCGATTTCGATCCGCGTTCGCACGTGCATGTGGGCGCAATCCGCGTGCCCTCGATGACGGTCGCAGGCAACGCTGGCTGAACGGCGGTTGTCACAGCCTAGGTCATACTACGGCGCACAGGCCTTCAGTTGGGTTGAAGCGCATGTCAGCAGTCCGCATAGTGTGAGCGTGAATCAATGGAGGAGAACAAAGATGGATTCGATTGAAAACAACACCGTCAGCCAAGACGAACGTCTGTGGGGTGCCGGCGTACATATTGGTGCATTGATTGCAGCATTCTTCACGAGCTGGATGGTGGGCATCGCAGGTGCCGTTGTCGCACTGTGCGTTTGGTTTGTGGTGCGTGATCGCAATCCCTTTGCGGCGGCGCATGCAAAGGAATGTTTCAACTTCAACTTGTCGATGTTCCTCTACGCATGTGTGGCCGTCGTGCTTGGCTTGATTCTCGGCGTGGGCGCCGTCATTGCAACGATTGCAACGCTTGGCGTGGCTGCATTGGTGGCCGCACCCATGGTGTTGGTGATCGTGCTGGCGTTGGGTGCTATCGCAATCTTGTGGGTGGTCTTTGGCATCATCGCTGCGATGAAGGCTTACGAAGGGCAGCTCTATCGCTACCCGATGACACTTCGTTTTCTTAAGTAAGCGAGTGAGTCAATGCGTGCGCTCAACGACGCGCGCAACGAGCAGCCTGAGCGGATCCGCCGCTTCCCCGAATGCACGCAGCAATGCGTGCATTTCGTTTTCTAATGCGCCAAGCCGGGCTTTTGACGCCTGCATGCCGATCAGCGCCGGGTAGGTGGTTTTGCCTTGTTCGACATCTTTGCCTGCCGTCTTGCCCAAGGTCACGCTGTCAGATTCGATGTCGAGGATGTCGTCTTTGATTTGGAAGGCGAGCCCCAATTGATCTGCAAACGCTGTCAGCATGGCGATCTGCGCTGAAGACGCGTTTGCGGAAAGCGCACCCATCAAGACCGCGGCACGAATCAAGGCCCCGGTTTTCATCGCGTGCAAGGTTTCCAAGCCTTGCACGGTATGCGCTTGTGCTTGACCGGTGCCTTCGAGATCCATCATCTGGCCACCGCACATGCCTGCGATGCCGGAGGCACTCGCCAGCAAACGCACCATCTCAATGCGCGTATCGGCTGCGTGTGGCGCCGCGCTGAGCACTTCAAAGGCCAAGGTCTGTAGCGCATCACCTGCGAGAATGGCGGTGGCCTCATCAAATGCGATGTGGACGGTCGGCTGGCCGCGACGCAGGTCGTCGTCGTCCATTGCGGGCAGATCGTCGTGCACCAAGGAGTAGGCGTGAACCAGCTCGACGGCGAGGGCGGGTTGCATGGCCGTCAATGCGTCATGTCCCAAGGCATGCGCGGTTGCCAACGACAACAGGGGTCGCATGCGTTTGCCGCCATTCAAGACGGCATGACGCATGGCGGACTGCAGACGCGTGTTGCCTTGGGCTCTGCCGAGCGACACTTCAAGCGCGGCTTGGATCGCTGTGTGCCAAGTCTCAAGGCACTGGTTGGCGTTTAAGGCGGTGGGGCTCATTCCGAAGTGGGGTCGGTCAATCCCGGAAAATCGCGTGCCGATGCGGGGTTGTCGAGATCGGTCAGCAGTTTGACGCGCAGTTCGGCCTGCTCAAGCGCGGCTTGGCATTTGCGATACAGGCCGACGCCGGTCTCGTAAGAGGCCAGAGACTCCTCCAGCGTCAGCTGTCCGCCTTCCATGCGGGCAACCAATGCTTCCAGCGCATCCAACGAGGTTTCGAATTCGGCCACCGGATTGGCGTCGGCGGAGCTTTCAGAAGAGGATTTGCGAGCCATAGGTTCAAGTGTGTCAATCAAGTGTGGCGGGGTCAATCTTGGCATCAATGACGAGCTCGGCACCTTGGGCTTGCAGCCATTTGGAGAGCGTCTCCGACATGGCTAGGCCAGGAATGGCGTGGACTTCCCCCGAAGCATCGACCAGCAGCATCAGCGGTTTGCGCTGCCACACCGGCACACCCATCGCTTGCAGCAGCTTCTTCACTTCAGTGCGATGGCGGCGCCCCGGCAATTGAATCCGTTCTCCACCCTTGCGCGAGACCACTGTGTACGCCTGCGGGAATGTGAGCGGCAACGACAGTCGCCACTGGCGGCCGTCCGGTAACGGGTAAGGACGCTGGCCATCCCAAGGCACGACGGGCATCGACATAGGTGCCGCGCGCAAAGACGCATGCAAGACATCACGCCAGCGCAAGATCTGCGCATTGCCCCAATTGAAAGCGGGTTCGGCGTCGTGGCGTGCAGCTAAAACATCGCGCTCAATATGCTGCAAATGCGCGCGGCCCAAGGGCGGTAAGCCGAGCGTGTTCACCCATGCACGCAGCATGCGTGCACGGTCTTGAACCGCAAAGCGCATGAGCGCATCCACACTGAGATCAGCGCCCGGCAAACGGCAGGCATCGAGTTGCTGCGCTGTGCGTACGTCATGCTGCACGCGTGTTTCGGATTGCAACTCGGCAGCGTGCGCGAGCGCGGCCGCGGCTTGCGGCCAACGTGCTTGCAACAGTGGGAAAACCGTATTGCGCAGATAGTTGCGATCGAAACGCGTCGATGCATTGCTTGGATCTTCAATCCAAGTGAGGGCATGCGTACGCGCGTAGTCTTCTAGCTGCGCGCGCGGCACATCTAGCAGCGGACGCCACACAAAGGTGTCGCCACGCGCTTGCCAAGCCGGCATGGCCGACAGGCCATCCGGACCCGAACCGCGCAAGGCATGCAGTAAAAACGTCTCGGCTTGATCGTCTTGATGATGTGCGAGCACAACTGCATCGCCCGACTGCAGCACACCGGCAAAAGCTGCGTGACGCGCATCACGTGCGGCGGCTTCAAGGCCATGCCCGTTTTCGGTGACCTGTACATGGACGACATCCAACGGCACCTGCCATTGTCGACACACGTCCGAACACTGTGCTGCCCAAGCATCTGCGTCGGCCTGCAGCCCATGATGGACATGGACCGCATGCACGCGCGTGCCAAAGGCTTGCAGCAAAGCATGTAACAACACAGTGGAGTCCATGCCACCGCTAAAGCCCACGACCATGCGTGTGTGCGCATGCACAAATGCCGAAGGCAAATGCCGCAAAAAGTGCTCGAGCGGCATCAACATACGTGCTCAGCTTTTGCTGTAGGCACCATAACCGCGCAGACGTTCATAGCGTTGCTGCAACAGCTGATCAACAGGCAGGGCTCTGAGTGCGGTCAATTCATTGACGATGACGGCCTTCAAGCGTTTCGCCGTTTGCACCGGGTTGCGATGCGCCCCGCCGATCGGCTCACGCACGACCTTGTCGACCAAACCGTGGCCTTTCAATTTCTTTGCGGTAATCGACATTTGCTCGGCCGCTTCATTGGCCTTGGCTGAGTCTTTCCACAGAATAGCGGCGCAACCTTCCGGCGTAATGACCGAGTAGGTGCTGTATTCGAGCATGATCGTGCGGTCACCGACGCCGATGGCCAATGCGCCACCCGAACCGCCTTCACCCACAACGCAGCAAATGATCGGCACTTTGAGCTCCGACATTTCCAGCAAATTGCGCGCGATGGCTTCGGATTGACCGCGTTCTTCCGCATCAATACCCGGCCAAGCCCCCGCAGTGTCGATGAAGGTGATCACCGGCATATCAAAACGTTCTGCCATTTTCATCAAGCGCAATGCTTTACGGTAACCCTCGGGACGCGGCATACCGAAATTGCGCTTGACCTTGGATTTGGTGTCGCGACCTTTTTGATGGCCGATGACCATGACGGGCGCGCCATTCAAGCGCGCCACGCCACCCACGATGGCTTTGTCGTCCGCGAACGCGCGATCGCCAGCCAGTTCCTCGAAATCGGTGAACATCACTTTGATGTAATCGAGCGTGTAGGGGCGTTGCGGGTGACGCGAGAGCTGCGAAATCTGCCAGTCGCTCAAATCGCGGAAAATGTGTGCCGTGCGTTGACGCAGTTTGTTCTGCAAAGCAACGACTTCGTTTTCGATATTGAGCGCCGGACCCGTACTTGCTTGGCGAAGTTCTTGGATCTTGGCCTCAAGATCGGCGATAGGTTTTTCGAAATCTAGGTAATTCGGATTCATTTTGGTCTTCCGAGAGTGCCGTTCAGTTTAACGGATTTCGGATTTCACACCCTACGCGGGGGCTTGGTTCTACCAAGGCTTTCTGAACGAGACGGCCACCGATTGCACGCCTTCCACGGCCCGTAGCGTGCCTGGCAGCTCAATATCCGGCAACACGCCGTTTGGCGCACGCAGATCAATTGCGCCGCGTACGCCGTCTCTGAGCAGTTCGATGCGCAAGGGGGTCAGGCCGGGGCGGAAGGCCTTGAGGGCGCTGAGGAAGCGCTCAGGCACGTCTTTATCGCGGGCATCGAGCCGCACCAGAATGCGTTCAGCGTAGGCCGGGTGTATTTCGCGGAAGTTCCAAACCTTCCTTGCACGCAACGAAAACCCGCCATTGAAGTCGTCTTCGCGCATACCGCCTTCGATGATCAAGATCGCGTCTTGGGTCAACATGTGGCCGAACTGCTCGAGCTCTTCTTGGAAGAACATGCATTCGATATGCCCCTTGCCATCCTCCATCGTGGCAATGGTCTGCGTTTCGCCACGACGACGAAGGGCCGTGATCATGCCGCCCAGAATGACATTGGCTTCCGGACGCCAGCCGCGACGCTCTTGGTCGCTGCGGTTATTCCAAATGGTGTCCAGGTGAGAGAGATCATGCCCGGTCAGCGCAAACAAGCTGTCGCGATACGGATCGACCGGATGTCCCGACAAGTACAGCCCGAGACTTTCTTTCTCCGCCTTCAAACGTTGCGACAAGGACCAATCGGCAGCGGTAGGCAGATCGACTTGTAAGGGCGGGGTCGCGTCACCCATGCCGCCAAACAATGAATCTTGTCCCACGGCGCGCGCCTTCGCTTCTTGCTCTTGCGCTTTCATTGCTTCAGGAAATTGCAGCAACAGCGTTGGACGGTTGCCACCGAGTCCGTCCATGGCACCAGCATTCACCAAGGCTTCGATCGCACGACGATTCACGCGTGTCGCATCGACCCGCGCGCAGAAATCCATGACGTCTTTGAACGGGCCGTCCGCGTCGCGCGCTTCAGAAATGGCTTCACACGCATTTTGCCCGACGCCTTTGACGGCGCCTAAGCCATGTCGAATCGTTTCCGAATCGATGGCGTCAAACATGTAGTTGGAGGCATTGACGTCCGGCGGCAACAAATTCAAACCCATGCCGCGCGCTTCGGTGAGGAAGCCCACGACCTTTTCGGTCTTGTCCATATCGGACGACAACACCGCTGCCATAAATTCAGACGGGTAGTGCGCTTTTAGCCATGCGGTTTGATAGGAGACAAGGGCATAGGCTGCGGCGTGCGATTTGTTGAAACCATAGCCTGCAAACTTTTCGAGCAAATCGAAGATGGGTCCCGCGACGGCGGGCGCAATGTTATGAACCTCTTTCGCACCGATTTCGAACTTGGCGCGTTCCTTCGCCATTTCTTCGACTTTCTTCTTGCCCATTGCACGACGCAACAGGTCTGCGCCGCCCAAGGAATAGCCGGCGAGTATCTGCGCCGTTTGCATCACCTGTTCTTGATAGACCACCACGCCATAGGTCGGCGCCAAGACAGGTTCCAACAAGGGATGCGGATAGCTGACTTCGGCAACACCGTGCTTACGATCAATGAAGTCTGGAATCAGATCCATTGGGCCCGGACGATACAAAGACACGAGCGCGATCAAATCTTCGAACGTGTCGGGCTTTGCCTTCTTCAACAGCTCGCGCATACCGCGCGATTCGAACTGGAATACCGCCACCGTGTCGCCACGCGCAAACAGTTCAAAGGTTGCGCTATCGATGAGCGGCAGCGCTGAGATATCGACAGGCGTCGCACTAGAATCTTGCGCGAGCAGCCGCGTATTGATCGCCTTCACTGCCCAATCGATGATCGTGAGCGTACGCAGACCCAAGAAGTCGAACTTCACCAGGCCCACAGCTTCAACGTCGTCTTTGTCGAACTGGGTCACGGGGTTGCGGCCGATCCCTTCTCCCGCATGTTCTGCAAACAACGGGCAGAAATCAGATAAAGGCGTTGGCGAGATCACCACGCCACCCGCATGCTTGCCGGCGTTACGTGGCAAATCTTCAAGTTTCAATGCGAGATCAAGCAGATCGCGCACGCCATCTTCTTTTTCGTAGCGCGATAGCAACTCAGGGCTGAAAAAGTTGGCGTCCTTCTTGGCTTTCTCAGTTCTGCCAAGTGCGTCTTCAAGCCCTACGCCCAAAGTCATCGGGATCAATTTGGCAATGCCATCGACAAAGCCGTAACCGAAGCCCATGACACGACCGGTGTCACGTACTACAGCCTTCGCCGCCATCGTGCCGTAAGTGATGATCTGACTTACGCGATCGCGGCCGTATTTGCGCGCGACGTATTCGATGACTTCATCGCGTCTGTCCATGCAGAAGTCGATATCGAAATCGGGCATTGAGACCCGCTCGGGGTTCAAGAAGCGTTCGAACAGCAGGTCGTAGGGCAATGGATCCAAGTCGGTAATGCCCAAGGCCCAAGCGACGAGCGAGCCCGCACCCGAACCGCGGCCCGGACCCACGGGAATGCGATGCTTCTTCGCCCAGCCAATAAAGTCGGCCACGATCAGGAAGTAGCCGGCAAAGCCCATATTGGCGATCACGCCAAGCTCAGTATCTAGACGCTCAAAGTACGATTCGCGCGTATGGCCTTCGGCCAAAGGCTGTTTTTCGAGACGTGCAGTCAAGCCTTCATAGGCTTGCGACTTCATCCACGATTCAAGCGTTTCTTCAGAGGGCACCGGGAAGGCCGGCAAGAAGTAAGTGCCGAGCTGAAGTTCAAGATTACAGGCGCGCGCAATCGCGTTGGCGTTGTCGATGGCATCAGGCGCATCGGCAAACAACGCACGCATCTCATCTGAAGATTTGAGTGATTGTTCCGGCGTATACAGTCGCGGACGTCTTGGGTCATCGAGCACGCGGCTGCTGGAAATACAGACACGTGCTTCGTGCGCTTCGTAGTCGCTGGCGTCGAGGAAGCGAACGTCATTGCTCGCAACCACAGGGATTGAAAGCGTGCTGCTCAAATCAAAAGCAGCCGCATTGAATGCATCGTCATGCTCGCGCTGTGCACGCGCAACGGCCAAGGACAAACGCTCGCCGAAAATGGCGCGCAAGGCTTCGGCTTCTTGTTTGGCCAGCGCATCTTTCTGCGCCAGGGCATGTCGCCCAATGGCCGAATCAAATCCCGCAAGGGCAAACAGATCGCGTGGCGCCTCTTGGGCAATCCAATCGAATTCAACTGCCACACCTTCGGTCTGATGGCCTTCCATCCACGCGCGTGTCAGCAAGCGCGAAAGCGATAGATAGCCGTCACGATTGCGGCACAGCAAGGTCAGCTGCGATCGACTGCCATCGGCATGTTTAACCGAAACATCCGCACCCGCAATCGGCTTGATCCCGGCCTTTTCCGCCTTGCCGTAAAACTTGACCAAGGCAAACATGTTGTTGCGGTCGGTAATCGCAACGGCCGGCATCGTCAATTCACACGCACGCGCAACGAGATCATCCAATCGGATGACCGAGTCCATCAGCGAGTATTCGCTGTGCAGTTGGAGGTGTGCGAAACGGGTGCTCATGCCATCAAAGCGCGCGGGGACTATTGAGGGTAGGGTTCACAGCGGCGCTCCACAAGGCTTGACATTTGGAAGCTGCGGCAGACCTTGAACCACCCTTCAAAACCCCAGGCTCGTTTGTTCGATTTGCGCCGCCTGAACCGGCGCGTAGGAGCGCCGATGCGCAGGGCAGGGGCCAAGGGCACGCAACGCGGCGAGGTGTTGCGGGCTGCCATAGCCTTTGTGGGACGCAAAACCGTATTGCGGGAAGGCTGCATCGAGATCCATCATGATCCGATCTCGTGTGACCTTGGCCAGAATGGACGCGGCCATCATGCTGCGACAGCGTGCATCGCCGCCCACCCACGCGGTGGCTTCACAGGGAAGGTCGCTCGGCACGATATTGCCATCGATGCGAACTTCATCGGCAAACGAATGCACTTGTGCAATGACACAACGCATGCCGTGCAAGGTGGCCTGCAAGATATTGCGTGAATCAATCACCTCGACGCTTACGACTTCGATCGACCACGCGAGCGCGCGCTCGATAATGCGCGGATACAACTGCTCACGTTTGCGTGCCGTCAATTGCTTCGAATCATCCAAGCCATTCAAGGGCGCACGACCCGCAGGAAACACCACAGCGGCAACCACAACGGGGCCCGCTAGAGGTCCGCGCCCAGCTTCGTCTACGCCCGCCACGCGCACGTCACCGCTCATGAGCGGGTGATCAATTGGGTGATCGCGTCTGCGGCACGGCTTGATGCGTCTTTTCGCAGTGTGTGGTGCACTTGCTCAAACGTTGCCAGCGCTCGTGCACGGCGATCTGCATCGTTAAACCACGCTTGCACGGCATGCGCCAAGTTGTGCGGCGTGCACTCGGCCTGAAGCAACTCGGGCACCCAAGGGTAATTCGCCAACACATTGGGCAGACTGACAAATTCGGATTTCAACAGACCGAAGGTTTTCACAATGGCGTAGGTGAGGCCGGAAATGCGATGTCCTACGACCATCGGACGCTTGCACAACATCGCTTCGAGTGCCGCGGTGCCTGAAGCAAGTAACACGACGTCGCTCGCAATCATGATGGCTTGCGCTTGACCATCAAACACGCGCACGTCCAAGTCGGTGCTTGGATGGCTCGCCAAGATTGAGGTGATGCGCGCGCGGCATGCGCTATTCGCTGCGGGAATCAATACTTGAAGCCCCGCCTGCTGAGACGCAACGCGTTGTGCCGCCGACAAAAAAATCGGTAGCATTTTTTCGATTTCACTGAGTCGAGACCCGGGCAGAACGGCGAGTACCGGTCGTTCCACTTCGACGCCCAATGCACGTCGCGCGGCAGTGCGATCTGTCGACAAAGGAATCTCATCGGCCAATGGATGGCCCACAAACACGGCATCCACACCATAGGTGGCGTAAATCGGTGGCTCCATGGGGAACAAGCACAACACGCGGTGCGCCGAGTCGCCGATCCTTTCCGCACGGTCGGCACGCCAAGCCCACACGCTGGGGCTCACGTAATGCATGGTGCGAACGCCGCGCGCTTTCAGCCACGCTTCTACGCCCAAATTGAAATCGGGTGCATCAATACCAACGTAAACATCCGGTTGCCAATTCAACACGCGCTGACGGAAGTGCTTGCGAAGTTTTAGCAAGCGCGGCAAATGCGACAACACTTCAGCAAGACCCATCACGGCCAAGCTATCGGCATCTTCCCATGCCTCTACGCCTGCGGCTTGCATCAATGGGCCTGCGATCCCCGCAAAGTGCGCGTCTGGAAAGCGTTGCTTGAGCGCATGCACAAGGCCGGCGCC
Organism: Lysobacter sp. HDW10; assembly: GCF_011300685.1. Classification (NCBI taxonomy): domain Bacteria; kingdom Pseudomonadati; phylum Pseudomonadota; class Gammaproteobacteria; order Lysobacterales; family Lysobacteraceae; genus Lysobacter; species Lysobacter sp. HDW10. The sequence goes on along the minus strand of NZ_CP049864.1, from coordinate 67,351 downwards.
GAGTTGGTCGCCCGAGGTTTCCCCGGCGCATACGGCGATGCGCAAAGGGCGGGGTAGGTCGTTCACGTCAGCGCAGAAGCGGCCGCTCGCCGCGTTCAATAAAGTCCAAGAATGCACGTACGTCTTCGCTGCTTGACGCAATCTCGGCGATTTCGAGTTTCGCTTCGTCCAACTTGGCATCGCCCATATATAGCGCGCGATAGGCGCGCTTCACCATGGCAATGCGTTCGCTGCTGAAGCCGCGGCGCTTCATGCCTTCCGAATTGATGCCGCGCGGTCGGCTGTAATCACTTTGCGCAACCATCACAAATGGCGGAACGTCACCATTGACGAATGCGCCCATGCCGACAAATGCATGTGCGCCGATGCGGCAGAACTGATGCACGCCCACAAAGCCACTCAAGATGACGTGGTCTTCCACGGTGACGTGTCCCGCGAGGGTCGCATTGTTTGACAGCACACATTGATTGCCCACGCGACAGTCATGCGCGATGTGCACATAGGCCAAGAACCAATTGCCGTCGCCAATGCGCGTTTCGCCGCCCCCTTGGCCCGTTCCACGATTCACCGTGCAGAACTCACGGAAGGTGTTGCCATCGCCGATCACAAGCGTGGTGCGTTCACCCTCAAACTTCTTGTCCTGCGGATCGCCACCAATCGCCACATGTGCGTGAATGAGATTGTGCTTGCCGATCGTCGTCGGGCCTTGAAGACTGCAGTGCGAACCGATCTGTGTGCCATCACCGATCTCGACCTCAGGGCCGATCAAGGTGAAGGCGCCCACGCGTACGTCTTTACCCAAACGTGCGCCGGGATCGATCGAAGCGGTGGGGTGGATCAGATTCGACATGCTTTACTTGGCCTCTGCACAGAGAATTTCGGCCGCGGCGACTTCTTGGCCATCGACGCGGGCCACGCCTTCGTACAACACCATGTTGCGAATGGCGCGTTTGATGGTGACCTCAAGTTCAACGCGATCACCCGGACCCACCATGCGCGAGAAACGCGCACCGTCAACTTTGACCAAGTACGACAAGCCGTTGTTATACGTAGTTTCACGACTAAGGTGGCTCAAAACACCACCGGCCTGCGCCATCGCTTCAATCAAGAGCACGCCGGGCATCACCGGTTGGCTCGGGAAGTGACCTTCGAAATAAGGCTCGTTTGCAGTGACGTTCTTGATACACACAATGCGCTTGCCCGCTTCGAACTCGACAACACGGTCAAGGAACAAAAATGGGTAGCGGTGCGGCAAAAGTTCCCTGATACGTACAACGTCAAGCGGTAGTTCCATTGAAGCGGTCACATCGACTCCTTCGCGAGCCGGGCGATCCTTCGCGCCAGTTCATCGAGCTGTTTAAAACGGGTGGCACTCCTGCGCCAACTGCGACTCTCCATCAAGGGTGTCCCCGATGAATATTGGCCCGGCGCATCAATCGAATGCGTGACCAAACTCATCGCGGTGATAACGACGCCATCGCAGATATCCAGATGTCCTACGATACCAGCCGCACCCCCGATCAGGCAGTACTTTCCAATGCGCGTACTGCCTGCGACGGCCACACAGCCTGCCATCGCGGTGTGATCACCGACGACGACGTTGTGGCCGATTTGAATTTGATTATCGAGCCGCACATCGCGGCCCAATTGGGTGTCGTCCAGCGCGCCGCGATCAATCGTGGTGTTGGCACCGATTTCGCAATCGTCTCCAATCACGACACCCCCGCGTTGCGGCACTTTGATCCAATGGCGTTCGCCAGTGGCACTCACGTCTTGCGCCAAGCCGAAACCGTCGGCGCCAATCACGGCGCCCGGATGGATGCGCACACGGCTGCCAATTCGAACGCGCATCACCAAGGTCACACGTGCCACCAAGGTACTGTTTTCGCCAACGATGCAATCGTCACCCACGACGCAGCCCGGGCCGATGCGCGCGCCTGGCATCACAACACTTCTTGCGCCGATGACGCAGTGTGGACCGACATGTGCGCTCGCATCGATATGCGCAGAAGGATCGACGACGGCGCTGGGATGAATACCCGCGGGCATGTCCGCTTCTTCATCAAATAGCGCAGAAACTTTTGCAAACGCGCTGTAAGGGTCTTTCGCAATGAGCGCGGCTTGGGTGACGAGCTCAGCATCGTCTGCACGCACAATCACGGCGGCGGCCAAACTTTCTGGCACTTGGTTGCGATAGAGCGGATTGGCGAGGAACGCGATGTCGGTCGCGCCGGCATTGGCCAAAGTAGCGACACCGGTAATACGCGCACGACCATCACCCCGAAGGGTGAGGTCAAGCCGTTGGGCGATGTCTTCCAGCGTATAGCCGGCGTCGGTGCTGCGTGTCGCCGGCATGCACGTCTCCGTTAGAACTGTCCTGCAAAGGAGAATTGTAAGCGTTCGATGCGGTCGCCCGGGAATTTACGCACGGGGATGGCATAGCTGATGGAAATGGGCCCCATCGGCGAACGCCACATCATCGCGACACCCGCTGAGGCACGCAGTTCGCTGGCCTTGATCGACGAACGATCGGCAAACACGTTACCGAAGTCGAGGAAGGCTGAAACGCGCGCTGCAGGCGAGTCGATCAGTTTGGGGAAGAACAACTCGAGTGAACCGATGGTCTTGATCGAACCGCCGATCGGTTGGTTGTAACCCCAGCTGCTGGCGTCGGTCGGGCCCAAGGTGTTGTCGACGAAACCACGCACGCGGCCTGCTTGCGAGACACCGCCTGCGTAGAAGTTTTCATAGAACGGCATGCCTTTCGCGGTGACCACCCGGCCATCCGAGAGGGTACGCGTATAAGTCTTACCATACGAGTTGCCATAGCCCACATTGGCGACCGTGTTCAAGACGAACTTGTCGCTCAATGGGAAGAACTTCGACAATTGATAGTCGAGCATGTAATAGCTCACGGTCGAGTTCGGCAAAGTGACTTCAAGACCCAAGCGTTGATAGGTACCGCGTGTCGGCTGCAGGTAGTTGTCACGCGTGTCGCGCGCAAACGATACCGATGTGCGCCACGCATTAAACGTACGTGTGCCCACAGCATCGATGTAATCAACAATCGATTGCGGCGTCGAACCGCGGAAGATCGACACTTGCTTGCGGCTATAGCCTACAGACCAGCTGATGGAGTCCCACTCTGTCAGCGGGATACCGAGCGTGACGTTGGCGGCACCTTCACTGGTGTTGTATTGCGCGGTGTTGTAGTTCGAGTAATCGAACTCACTCCAGTAGATGTTGTAACCGAGCGACATGCCGTTCTTACTGAAGTACGGATTCAAGAACTGGAACGATGCCTGCTTCTGGTAGCTGCTACGCGCCAACGCCATGGACAGCTGATTGCCCGAACCCATGAAATTGCGTTCAGAGATCGAACCATTCAATTGGATGCCACCCAACTGCGAATAGCCGACACCGAAGTTCATCGTGCCTGAGTTCGTTTCCTTTACGCTGACAGCGAGATCCACTTGGTCTTGCGTGCCCGGCACAGGTTTCGATTCGATTTTGACTTCTTCAAAAAAGCCCAATTGTTGCAAGCGGATCTTGGAGCGGTCGATCGCGGCTTGCGAGTACCAGCTGCCTTCCATTTGACGCATTTCGCGGCGCAAGACGTTGTCTGCAGTGCGGGTGTTGCCATCGAATACGATACGGCGAACGTTGACGCGCGGGCCCGGGTTCACTTGGAAATCCAGTGAGACGGTACGTTTTTCGCGATCGACATTCGGTACCGGGTTCACCGAAGCAAACGCGTAGCCAATATTGCTTAGCGCAGCAGCAACAGATTCGTTAGCGGCTTCCAAACCACGGCGAGAGAACACCTTGTCGGGTGCCACAAACAATTGCACTTGTTTTTCGATGTCTTCATGCGGCAGTACCGTGTCACCGGAGACGGTCACGGTGGACACCTTGTACTGTTCACCTTCGGTCAAACCCGCGGTGATGTAGAGATCACGCTTGTTCGGGCTAATGGTGACCTGCGTGTTGTCAGGTGTCACATCCGCGTCAATGTAGCCGCGGTCGAGGTAGTAGGACTGAAGTTTCTCAAGATCGCCAGACAAGCGTTCTTTTGAATACTGATCGTCGCGCTTGTACCAAGATAGCCAACCTGTGGGATGCGATTCCCAGTTGTCCATCAATTCTTTATCGGTAAACAACTCGTTACCGATCACGTTGATGTGACGGATCTTGGCGGCCTTGCCTTCCTTCACATTGATGGCAACGTTAACGCGATTGCGATCCAGTTGGGTGACCACCGGATTGATTTCAACGTTGTACTTGCCGCGGTTGTTGTATTGACGCGTCAATTCTTGCGTCACGCGGTCCAAGCTCATGCGATCAAAGGTGTCGCCTTCTTCCAGACCGATTTCTTTCAGGCCTTTTCGAAGGTCGTCTTCTTTGATGTCCTTGTTGCCCTTCATTTCGATCTTGTTGATCGCAGGACGTTCAACGACATTGACGACGAGAATGTTGCCTTCACGACTGAGACGCACGTCTTCAAAGAAGCCGGTCTTGTACAGTGCACGAATTGCGTCGCCAGCATTGGATTGATTGACGGTGTCACCCCGTTCAATCGGCAGGTAGGTGAAGACCGTGCCTGCGGAAATGCGTTGTAGACCGTCCACGCGAACATCGCTGACCTGGAAAGGCTCGATTTCTTGTGCAAAGGCGGGGACCGAGAGCGCTGCTGCAAGAGCAAGCGCAATGAGGCGGCGAGTTGGACGTCTCGTCATCATGATTTCCGTTATTTCTGACCGGCTACCGTAGCAGGCCTAAGATGTCATTGTAGAACGCGAGCCCCATAAGGCACACGATTAAGGTTGCACCTAGCAATTGACCCACCATCATCGCATTTGGTTCCAGCGGACGGCCACGAACAGCTTCAATTGCCAAGTACAGCAGGTGCCCGCCATCCAAGAATGGGACAGGCATAAGGTTAATGACTGCAAGACTCAAAGACATTAACGCAAGGAAACGCAAGAACCAGGCAAGCCCCTGACTGGCCGATTCATTGGCGACGCGCGCGATGGTGATTGGGCCTGAAACCCCTTCACGTGCGCTCGAAGTGCTGAATAAGCGCATCACCAGGGTGACCGTATCCCGCCCTAACTGAACGGTTTCCTTCAGAGCAGCGGGCACTGCGGCGAGCGGGCTCAATGCGTAAACAGTATCGAAGGGGGGGCTTTCCGTGGACGCCGGGCCAATGCCGATGATGTGGCTAGATCCGGAGACCTGCGCCTTTAAGCGCGCAGTCAACGGCTGGCCATCGCGTACGAAATTGATTTCAAACGTATGTTCTGGGGCGGCCGCACGAATCGCCGTGCCAATCTCCGGGTAACCCCGAATGGCCTTGCCGTCGATCGACGTGATCTGATCGCCACGCTTGAAAACGTTCGCGGCAGGCGTGCCTGCCTGCACTTCGCCCACCACGGGGGGAATCAGCCAATGCTTGGGCAACAGGCCTGTTGCCGCAAACACATCCGCGTCGGAGGTCCCTGCGGGCAGTGCGCTGAAATCCATCTGTCTTTGCGTCACGGTGCCATCGGCCGTGCGCACTTCGACCGGCACGCGATCACGTGCCACACCGTGACGCAGGATGGGCATCAATGCGTCGTTCCATGTGGGCACCGCATCGCCATCAATCGAGAGCAGCGTGTCACCTGGCTTGAACCCTTGCTCGGCGGCCAAGCCGCGCACGTCACCCACAACGGGTGTGTAGTCGGGACGACCGACCACCAACATGACCCATAGAAAGAGCACGCATAGCAGCAAGTTCATTAAGGGGCCGGCTGCGAATACGCAGGCGCGTTGCCACTTCGGCTTATGGGTGAGCGCTTGCGAACGCATCGGCTCAACCAAGGTGTTATCCGGGTCTTCGAGAATGGCGACGTAGCCGCCGAGGGGAATGCCGGCGATGGCGTATTCGACACCGTCCTTTCCGCGACGCGTCCACAACGGTTTACCAAAGCCCCAAGAAAAACGATTCACCTTGATGCCGAACGCACGCGCCATCCAGAAATGTCCAAGCTCGTGCAATGTCACCAGCACGCCAAGCGTGACGACAAGCCAAAGGAGAGATCCGAAAAATGTACTCATGCGTTACTGCGATTCCTGGATGCGAAGAGTCAATGTTTGCGCAGGTATTCCGCGCCAAACGCACGAGCACGCTGATCAGCAGCGAGCAACGCATCCAGTGAAGTCGCCGGGCCGGATTCGAGGGCATCCAGACCCGCAGCAACCAGCGCGGGTATGCCTAGGAAACTGCATTGCGCCTGAAGAAAGGCTGAAACTGCAATTTCGTTCAATGCATTGAGCATGGCCGGCGCCGTGCCACCTGCTGCCATGGCATCGAAAGCCAATTGAAGCGCGGGAAAGGTTTCAAGATCCGGCGCTTCAAATTCGAGTTTGTTGTGCTGCGTCCAATCCAGACCTTCTACGCCCGAATTCACTCTGTCTGGCCACGCGAGACCGACCGCGAGCGTGGTGCGCATATCAGGTCTACCCAATTGCGCGAGTGTCGAACCGTCTTCGTACTCGACCATGGAATGCACAATGCTTTGCGGATGCACCACAACGGCGATGCGCGAGGCAGGCATCGCAAACAAATGATGCGCTTCGATCACTTCCAAACCCTTGTTCATCAAGGTGGCGGAATCAACCGAAATTTTTGCACCCATCGACCAGTTGGGATGCGCAATGGCTTGCGCCGGTGTGATGTCTGAAAGTGCGGCACGCGTACGCCCACGAAACGGACCACCGGAAGCCGTCAAAATAATGCGCTTGACGGTGCGTGTTTCACCGTCGGCGGGCATGCATTGAAAGATGGCGTTGTGTTCACTGTCGACCGGCACCAAGGTGGCGCCCGATGCCTGCGCGGCTTGCATCAGCAACTCGCCGGCCAACACCAAAGATTCTTTGTTGGCGAGCAACAAACGCTTGCCCGCGCGCGCAGCGGCCAACGTAGAGGTCAAACCCGCAGCACCCACGATGGCTGCAATGACGGTATCGACCTCAGATGCGGCAGCGCGCGCGCGCAGTGCGGCATCGCCAGCTTCTGCACGCGTCGACAGCCCTAAGTCTTGCAGGCCCTGTTTGAGTGATGCAAATTGTTTTTCATCCGCGATCACGGCCACCTGCGGTTTGAAACGTTCACACAGCTTCAATAACGCAGTGACGTTTGACCCCGCTGCCAGGGTGTCTACGCTGAACCGCTCAGGGTGTCGCGCAATGACGTCTAACGCAGAAGTGCCAATGGACCCTGTGGCACCGAATAAAGCAATGCGCTGTGGCGTGTGTGTGGTCACAACCCGAGCAAGAGTTTTGAGAGTGCGAACACAGGGAGTGCCGCCAAGACGCTATCTACGCGATCCAAGATGCCGCCATGGCCCGGAATGAGATCGCTAGAGTCTTTGGCACCTGCGTGACGCTTCAACATGCTTTCAAACAAGTCACCAATGACCGCGGCCACTACGGTGATGAAGCCAATCAAAGCGACCATCGGCAACGACGCAGCGGAAATGCCTGTGGCGAGCGAAAACACCATGCAGGTGATCACGCCCATCACAATGCCGCCGATCAAACCCTCGACGGTTTTATTCGGGCTGATGCGCGGGCTCATCTTGCGTTTGCCAAAGCGCTTGCCGGCAAAGTAGGCGCCTGAATCGGCCATCCAAACGGTGGCCAAGGCTGTAAGCAGCCACCAATGCCCGGATGGGAGATGCCACAAACCCAGCTTGACGACATCTTCTGCGCCGCTGTGTAGCAGCATCAAAGCACACCACGCGGGCAACACCGCGAGGCTTGCGGCAAACAATTTGAAAACGCGTGCCCAGCTTTCGTGGTGCGAGCCAAAACTCGGATAGCGCATCCAAACAGCACTGAAGCACCACCACACGACGCCAATCATGGTCATCAGCTGGAGGAGGGCGGTGGTGCCGCCTTGCTCGGAATGCGAACCCCACACCAAAACCACCAGAAGCAACAGATTCAGTGCAATCAGAATGCTTCGCGCCAAAGTATCATCGACGTCTGACAGCTTGAGCCATTCCCAAAGCGCACCCAAGAAGACCACGGCGGCAAGCACAGACATCCACTGAGTGGGGAGCAACAAGATGGCGGCGATGGCGGCAGGTGCCATCACTAAGGCCGAAATTACGCGTGTTCGGGTCATGGGTTGAGTGCCGCTCCTGCGCCGGCGTCGATTTGTTCGCCCGTCATGCCAAAACGACGCTGCCTTTGCGCGTAGTCGTTGAAGGCTTGGGACAAAAGCTTTTCATCCACATCCGGCCAAAGCACCGGGGTGAACCAAAGTTCGGAATATGCAATTTGCCACAACAAGAAGTTGCTGATGCGTAAATCGCCACCGGTACGAATACACAGGTCGACCTCGGGCAGATCCGACAGGGCCACGTGTTCAGCTAATTTTGCTGCGGTGATGTCTTGTGCGGCCAATTGCCCGTCCGCCACTTGCTGCGCCAAAACGCGCGCGGCATGCGCAATGTCTTGTTGGCCGCCGTAGCTTGCAGCAATCACCAAGGTGAGCTTTGCATTGGCTCCAGACAGGGTCTCGGTGTGCTGCATCTTGCTGCGAAGGGCGTCGCTGAAGGCTTCACGATCGCCGATGAAGCGGATACGAACGCCACGCCGCGCCAGCTCGGAGACTTCGGTGTCGAGCACATTCAAGAAGATGCGCATCAAGCCGCTGACTTCTTCTTCCGGACGACGCCAGTTTTCGCTTGAGAACGCATACAAAGTGAGGACTTCGACACCTTGCTGCAGGCAGAAATCAATGGTGTTGCGCACAGCCCGTGCACCGGCCCGATGACCAATGATGCGGGGGCGCCGACGTTGCTGCGCCCAACGGCCATTGCCGTCCATGATGACGGCTAAGTGGCGGGGCATCGGCTTTGTATCGGACATGTGCCGGACGGACGCAGGTGCGTCAAACAGCCATTAATTCAACTTCTTTCTCTTTGATCACCTCGTCGATGTCCTTGATCGCCTTATCGGTGATTTTTTGGATTTCGTCTTCGGTGCGGCGTTCATCGTCTTCGGTGATCGCCTTTTCTTTCAACAAATCTTTGATTTGCTGGTTCGCATCACGGCGAATATTGCGGACCGCGACTTTTGCGTCTTCGCCTTCGCTATGCACGACCTTGGTCAGGTCCTTGCGACGTTCTTCAGTCAATGCCGGAATATTGATTCGGATCGTGGTGCCGGCCGTGTTCGGCGTGAGGCCGAGGTCTGAACCCAAGATCGCTTTTTCGATCGCGGCCACCATGGGCTTTTCCCAAGGCGTAATGGTCAAGGAGCGGGCATCGCTGACGGTGACGCTCGCCACTTGGGTCAGGGGCATGTCCGAGCCGTAGTAATTCACTTTCAAATGGTCGACCAAGGCCGTGGTGGCGCGCCCTGTGCGCACTTTGCTCAAGGTGGTGCGAAGCGCTTCAATGCTTTTCTGCATGCGCGACTGCGCGTCTTTCTTGATTTCATTCAACATGGTCGATGCTCCGCGAATCTGACCGGCCATTATAGAGCGGATGCGATGCCTGCCGTGTTTTAAGCGGCCTTTGGCGGGGCTTTAGGCGTGAACGAGCGTTCCCACCGGTTCACCTTGAAGGATTCGCGCAATCACACCCGGCTGATACATGTCGAAGACGCGCATCGGCAGGGCACTGTCGCGTGCCAAGGCAAACGCCGCTGTATCCATCACCTGAAGGTTGCGTTGCAAGACTTCCGCGTAGGTGAGGTCATCAAATCGCACGGCATCCGCATGCTTGTTCGGGTCTTTGTCGTAAATGCCGTCCACCTTGGTGGCCTTCAGCAACAAATCTGCACCGATTTCAATGGCGCGCAAGGCCGCACCCGAATCGGTGGTGAAGAAGGGGCTACCCACGCCTGCGGCGAAAATGCAGATGCGACCTTTCTCCAAATGACGCACTGCACGACGACGGATGTAGTCTTCGCAAACATCGTTGATCTTGATTGCGCTCATCACGCGGCATTTGGCACCGAGCTTTTCCAATGCATCTTGCATGGCCAAGGCGTTGATCACCGTGGCCAACATGCCCATCTGGTCACCCGTGACACGATCCATGCCCGCTGCAGCAAGGCCTGCGCCGCGGAAAATATTGCCACCGCCAATCACCAAGGCAATTTCCGCACCGGCTGCGCGCGCTTCGATGACTTCAGTTGCGATGCGACCCAAAATCTTGGGGTCGATGCCGTAGTCTTCGTCCCCCATCAACGCCTCGCCGGAAAGTTTCAACAAAACGCGGCGATAGACGAGTTCAGACATGGGACACCTGTCGATAGAAGATGCGCACATTCTAACGGACGGGGAACCGCGGCATCACAGGCGGCACGATTAATAGGTAATCGTGACGGTAATGGTGTCGCTGTAATTGCCAGGGGTTGCGGTCTGCACGGGGACCTGCCCGTAGACCGTCGCGAGCTGAGTCGTCCCGGTTCCGGTGCCACTGACGGTGTCCGCATTCAAGGTATTTCCCCAGCGTGTGCTGCGCGAAGATTCGCGATAGAGCTCGTACAGCACGAAGTTCCCTGCGGCATCTTTCATTCTTCGCTGGGTGCCGCTCGCATTGCTACCGTTGTTCAGCCCCAACTTCCAAGCAGTGCCGCCCACACATTCCAAACTGATTTGCGAAGTTTGGTTCACGGGCGCGGTCATGAAGCCTTCGACGTCGCCGAAGTTGAGATCGCTCGCCGTATTGATTTTGCAGTGTGTCGTGACTTGCGCAGTCGTTGTGAACGGAAAGGTCGGCGTCGTGCTGCCGGCGGTGCCGCCGCTTTTGCAGTCGGTCGGTGGCGTCGAGCCGCCAAAGAAGTCGGGTTCGTCATAGCGAAATTCGATGCGGGTGGCGTTACCACTCAGCGCATGCGCGTACGTCCCCGAAACGGCACCCGTTTGAATGGGAATGCGTGCGGTGACCAACACGGGACTGGCACTGCCCGAGCCTGAGCTCCCCAGAAAGGGAATGTTGTAAGACAGGGTAGTCCGCTGTTGAGTAGGCGGTGACGCCGAATAAGCCTGCCAGGGCACATTGGCCGAGGTATACAAATCGTAGTTCAGCGTGTTGATGCCATTGACTAGTTGCCGGGGCACGCCGTCGATGTAAAGACACACGGCGACATGGACGTTACCCCCTAATGTGAGTGCGCCCGTGGTCGAGCAAGTGACCGTGATGCTTGTGTTTCCGGATACAACGGCCGTTCCGTTGTATCCCGTCAGCACAATATTCGGGGCAGACGCGCTGCAGGTCGTGGCGGCGTGCGCGCGCATCGAATACATCGACAGCGCAAGCACGATCAACAGAAAGAAGCTTGTGCGAAATTTCATTTCGTCTCCACCACGCATTGCACCGGTTCAATTCTTGGTATGCCAGTGGCTTTCTCATCGTAAGTGAATTCGGCAATGCACTTCGCTGATTGAATCGTCACTTCAAGCGTGTTTGTTTTGGCAAGCCCCTCGAGATAGACCTCGCCGTCGTAGCCCACTATCGTGTCTTCCTGCACGCTGTCGGTACCGATGCGACGAACACTGCTGCCCATCGGCACAACCGTACCTGAGGTGTCGACTAAAACCACGACGGCAGCGTGTACCGGTTGCAAGTCGAACGTCACTTTGGCGGCGCCGCTCGCGCCCGGTACCGCGTCCAAGTCTTTACGAGGAACGCGGATATTTGCGGGCAAGGCCGTCGGGTCAATGGAGATCCGATTATTTTGGAACGGAAATACAGGCGTCACAATCAATTGGCCTGAGGCGTTGGTCACACCGTAAGGTCGATTCTCCAAGCTCACAGGAACGCCTGCGATACCGGTGTCGACCAGTGCAAATCCACTGACCACTTCGCGCGATGCGAAGAGGCTCCGACCCATCCACAACACGCTGCCTCGCGCAGCCATGCGGTATTGATTGCCACTTCCGTCAGTGCCGTGTGCAACGCCGGCCGTTAGCTCCGCCGCGCGCGTGAGCCAAGTCGCTTCGGCAAGCCCTGAGTACCCGCTCGGCGTGTCTTGTCGCGCTTGAATGCGCCAGCCGATGTCGCCATTGGCGCGCGCCTGCTTCATGACGTTTGCTTCATACATATCGGTGGCATTTGTGTGCCGCATCGATGCACTCGATTGGTAGTCGTCGCCGAGTGTGGCGGAAATGCCGAATTGGAAGCTGTTCTGCGCCGAGTTGTCCAAATCTCTCTGGATGCCGGCATGCGCGAACCAGCCACGCCCGATTGCACGACTCCAATAGGCGCCGGCAATTCTGTTTCGGGCTTGTTTCGGATATTGCAAATTGGCATAGGTGAGGTTGAAGCTACCGAGCAGGGCGCTGTTCAGCCCCACGTTCGCACTCTCAGAACGTTGCGCCGGTAGAAAACCGCTTGAAACGGCCGCAAGATCGCGATAGTCGCCATGCGTGCGTTGGCTGTCGAATGCGGCGCTCAAAACACCATTCGACCATTGATAACCCCATCGCGTCTGACTGCCTTTCAATCCGCGCGATCGGCTGTCACTCCAAGCTGCATGCACGACACCGGCCTTGCCAATAAGAAATGCACCACCGGCACCCCCGAGTTGCAAGTCACGTCGCACTTCTGCGTGGACTTCACCGGTGAATCTTTCGGAGATGCCGCGGCGCCAACTTGCATCGAGTGCCACTGGCGCGTCATAGCGATTGGAGTCTGCGCCATAGCCGAGACGAACGCGCCCCACGGAGACCGACCAGTCATTGAGCCCGCGCGCGAGCAACCGACGCGTGCCATAAAACGGAATGTCCACTTCGCGCGCACGACCATAGGCATCTGTGAGAACCAATCGCGCGTTTCCCAAGCCTTCCATTGACGGAAGTCCGGAAACCACAAATCGACCCGGTGGTGATTCACCTTCGAATTGTTTGATGCCGTTGACATACAACTCGACACTCGTGGGCACAGCGCTTTCACCGCTGAAAATAGGTCCGGGTGAAAGCACTCGGTAGGGTTGCAACGACGGGTAGTTGGTTCCGAAGCGGATGCCCGCCATGCGCGTTTGTCGTGCCCATTCCGGGCTATTTGTCACCAAGTCACCCAAGATGACTTCAAGTGCTTTGTCGGCGGACGTCCAGCGCAAACGCGTGTCTAGACGAATGGCGCGTGAGTTCCATTTTCCGCCGACATCCGTGGTTTGCAGCACGCCGTTTGTTTCGAACGTGAAGTTGCCGGGGCCGAACAATCGCAGTGCGGGCGCCACAACAATGTTCGATACGCCGTTGCCTCTGAATGCATCGAGATCGTAGTTCAACAGACCGCCCCAGGGCGCATCGGAGACAGGCGGCGAGATGGGTGGTGCATTCAATCGTGTGGTGTCCGCGCTTAACGCAGAAACAGGTGCGCTCAAAGCAACCGTCTGTGCGGCGCTGTCATAGAAGACGCGAATGCCATCGCGTTCCACGGGCAACAGGCGTTCATTTGATTCGGTCGCTTGGACTTGAAGCCCAAGCTCTAGCAATGTTGCCGGACTTGCGAACAAATGCCCATCACGCAAAACAAAGCGATAGACAGACGGACGCAACTGTTCGTTAACCGTTACCTGCAAATACAGTTCGTCTGCGGCTTCACTGATGTCAGTCGAAGGCGAGAGCGCAGAGACGCCGTCGCCTGCGAAAGCTGAAACACTGAGGCAACAAGCAACCGCAAATGCGAGCAGGTCAGGGCGAAGACGATGGCGGGAGCGCGGTTGCGTCATGGTCATCGTTGATTACGGCTTCGAAATGCCCATTCCCTGTGGCCATTGCCGCAGGAATCGGCCAGCGCATGGTTTCGCCAGGCAGCACATAACCCAGCAATCCCGGGTTTAATTCGCGGCGTTGATTGCCGGGGCCGACCCACCACACTTGTGACAGTCGTGCGTGTTGGCGTCCTGTGTTGGCCACTTCCAACACAGCGTCGTGCGCGCGTGCAGTTAATTTCGGTTGTATGGCATTTGCTTGCGAAACCGGTGCAATGAACACCGGCAATGAATACTTCAGCAGAAACGTCAGACCGGCCTTGGACCCCTGAGGTGTGGCCGCCGGAAGTTCGCTGACAATCACGCGGTATGTCCCTTCGTTGTCTGACGGTGGCGTGAGGCGCACGACGCGCACCAATTGCTTGGCGCCGGGTGCAATATTGAGCATCGCGGGCGTTGCAACGATGTCGCGCGTGGGTTCCAAGACATCTTTGCCATCGACTTGCCGCCAAAGGAACACTTGAACCTGCGCCCGAACCGGCGCACTGCCCGTATTCGTCAACGTCAGCGCGTCGGACGTCTGGTTGGCACGCATATCCAAACCGGTCGGTGACACTTGCAATGACGATGCCGAAACCGGCATCGTCAAGCACAGGCCAATCGCCAAGACACACGATTTGAAGAGAAGGCCGAGTTTCATGGCATCAGTATGTAATGGTTGCCGTGATGGTGTCTTTGTAGTCGTCGGCTTGAACGTTTAAGGCGCCTGGCAGTACGCGGCCGTACACGGTCAGGGTTTGGTTGTTGTTGTTGCCGGTTGCAGCAGTGGGCATGCCGACCGTTGCGCCCCAATTGGTCGTGCGACCACTGTTGCTGTACAAGGCGTAGGCGACCGTATCCGTGTTGCCGGAAGTGATGCCTGCCATTTTGCGTGCCGTATCCGTGTTGCCCGATGTGGAACCGGCGTTCAAGCCCACGGTATACGAGGTGCCTTTGGTGCACTTCACGGTGATCGTGGAGGTGGCATCAATATTGGCGGATTCGCTGAAATCGTGCGAGCCGAAGTCGAGGTCGCTCGCCGAAATGCTGCAGGCCTTCTTGACGTTCAACTTGACGTCAAAGGTTGCAGTTTTGGTATCGGCCATGGCCGGTGCGGCGAGAACAGAAACGAGTGCGGCGACAAGTGCAGTGCGAATGATCATGGTGAATTCCTAGAGAGTGAGTGAATGCCATGGGTTAAAGCAAAATCCGTGCCAACATCACGAAAGCGCTTAAAACATAGGGCCTTTTAAAGGTGTAGGCGCATTAATCAGGGCGATTAACACGCATCAAAAGTCTCTTAATCATCCGATGACACTTACGCACGCATCGCAGAAAAATGTGACGCAGTGCGTCAGTTCAACAACAATCATGTCGGGCATAAAAAAACCCGCCTCGCGGCGGGTTCTTAATGCGCAAAGGTCAGACGTGTTTCAGACTTGCATCGCCTTGGCGACTTCAGCTGCGTAGTCTTCCTTCACTTTTTCGATGCCTTCGCCAACAGCCAAGCGTTCGAACTTCAGCACTTCCGCGCCTGCAGCCTTGAGGGCGGCTTCAACGGTTTGCTCGTTGTTCAGCACGTAGGGCTGACCGGTGAGGGTGATTTCCTTGACGGTCTTGTCGACCTTGCCCGAAATCATCTTTTCAAGGATTTCAGCCGGCTTGCCGGAATCTTTCACTTGGGCCAAAGCGATTTCTTTTTCGCGCTCAACGAATTCAGCCGGCACGTGTGCAGGCGAGATGTAGGGCGGGTTCATGGCAGCGATGTGCATGGCGATACCGCGTGCCAATTCTTCGGTGCCACCCTTCAATTCAACCAACACGCCGATACGGCCACCGTGCACGTATGCGCCGATGGTGTTCGCGCTTTCGATGCGTGCCATACGACGCACTTGCACGTTTTCGCCGACCTTGGCGACAACAGCAGCGCGGGTCACTTCAACGGTTTCGTCGCCGATCTTCTCGTTCTTCAACGCGTCGATGTCAGCGGCATTCAATGCGGCTTGTGCCACTTGATCAGCAAAGCCGGTGAAGTTGGCGTCTTTCGCGACGAAGTCGGTTTCAGAGTTCACTTCGACCAATGCAGCTTTGCCCGGTGCGGTGGCCATCGAGATACGGCCTTCGGCAGCAACGCGGTCGGCCTTTTTGTCAGCCTTGGCGAGACCGGTCTTACGCAACCAATCTGCCGATGCGTCGATGTCGCCATTGTTTTCAGTCAAAGCCTTCTTGCATTCCATCATGCCGGCGCCAGTGCGCTCGCGAAGTTCTTTGACCATGGATGCGGAAATATCAGCCATTACGGTTTCCTTGAATGTAGTGCCGTCACCGCCTTAGCGCAGTGACATGAAAGGGTCGGGCGCCGTGACCGGCGCCCGGGTCGTGCGTGCCGATTATTCGGCGGCGGCGACGTCAGATTCGCCAGCGGCTTCTGCTGCGGCTTCCGGCGCGGCTTCGGGTGCAGCTTCAGCAGCGGCAGCCTTGGCAGCCGGCTTGCGGCCACGGGCCGGCTTGGCGTCTGCGAATTCGTCTTCGCTGACCGAAGCAGCGTTTGGCGAAGCAGCCTTGCCTTCCAGCACGGCGTCAGCAGCAGCGCGTGCGTACAACTGCACAGCGCGGATGGCGTCGTCGTTGCCCGGGATGGCGTAGTCGACCAAAGCCGGATCGTAGTTGGTATCGACAACAGCGATCACCGGGATGCCGAGGGTCTTGGCTTCCTTGATGGCGATGTCTTCGTGACCGATATCGATGACAAACAAAGCGTCGGGCAGACGGTTCATGTCTTTGATACCGCCGAGCGATGCTTCCAGCTTGTCGCGTTCGCGACGCAGGCCGAGCACTTCGTGCTTGACGAGCTTTTCGAACGTGCCGTCGCTTTCACCGGCTTCGAGTTCTTTCAAACGTGCAACCGACTTCTTGACCGTTGCAAAGTTGGTCAAGGTGCCGCCCAACCAGCGTTGGGTCATGAACGGCATGCCGCAACGTTCAGCTTCTTCCTTGATGGCGTCGCGCGCGCTGCGCTTGGTGCCAACAAACAAGACGGTGCCGCGCTTTTGCGCAACTTTCGAAAGGAAGTTCATCGCGTCGTTGAACAACGGCACGGTCTTTTCGAGGTTGATGATGTGGATCTTGCCGCGGGCACCGAAGATGTACGGACCCATTTTCGGGTTCCAGTAACGGGTTTGGTGACCGAAGTGAACGCCTGCTTCAAGCATTTGGCGCATGGTGATCTGTGGCATTGCGTGTAACTCCATAAATAAGGAACCACTGCCATGGAATGTGGGGCAGCTGCACGCGAGCGTGCGAGGTTCCGGGGTTGGGCCTCCCAATCGTCACTGCTGCCGAACCTGCACTAGGCAGGCACCCCGGAGCAGGGATTGCCGATTGGTGTGTATTCGTCGGTGTCGCCCGACGTGGCGACTACACAGGTGTAGCGGGCGTCATGATATCAGGAAACCCTTTGCCGCGCCTGCCAGCCATCGGCGATAATACTGGGATGAGTATTTCGATTAAGACCCAAGAAGACATTGAATCCATGCGCATTGCGGGCCGTTTGGCCAGTGAAGTACTGGATTTGATGTCTGAACATGTCCGCCCAGGCATCAGCACCGCTGAACTGGACCGAATTGCCCACGATCATATTGTGAACGTTCAGAAGGCTGTTCCGGCGAATGTGGGCTACCGCGGGTTCCCGAAGACCCTCTGCACCTCGGTCAACAACGTCATCTGTCATGGCATCCCGAATGAAGGGAAGATTCTGAAAGAGGGCGATATCGTCAATATCGATGTCACCGTCATCAAAGACGGCTGGCACGGCGACACCAGTCGCATGTACTACGCGGGCACACCCTCGGTGATGGCAAAGCGTTTGGCCGAAACCACCTACGAAGCCATGTGGCGCGGCATTCGCCAAGTGCGCCCGGGTGCCACGTTGGGTGACATCGGCGCAGCGATTCAATCGTTTGTTGAATCACAACGCTTTAGCGTTGTGCGTGAGTACTGTGGTCATGGCATCGGCAAGATCTATCACGAAGATCCGCAGGTCTTGCATTACGGCACCGCCGGCGAAGGCTTGGTCTTGAAGAAGGGCATGACCTTCACCATCGAACCGATGGTTAACGAAGGCAGCTACCGGACGAAACTTCTGCCGGATGGTTGGACGGTCGTCACGCGTGACCGTTCTTTGTCTGCGCAATGGGAACACATGATCGCCGTAACCGACGACGGCTTCGATGTGCTGACCTTGTCCGCGGGCTCACCGCCGCCTCCGTGAGTGCCGACGAAGCCTCTCAAGGTTCGACTTGGTCGCAACACGCGCGGCAGCGACTTGCTGCCTTCGACCTTGCATTGGCGCAGCGCTTTGATGAACAAGCACCCGTTCGCGAGCTGAATCGCGAACGCGCGGCGTTCATGGATCAAGTGATGTGTGAGGCTTGGCAGGCGTGCTTGCCGGGATCACCCGTTACGTTGATTGCGGTCGGTGGTTACGGTCGAGCAAGTGTGTATCCGCAGTCTGATGTCGATCTCCTGATCTTGGTGGAGTCGGCAGAACGTCGCGCGCATGCCGACGCCATTTCAAGATTTGTCGCCATGGTGTGGGATGCACGCATTCCCATTTCGCATGCGGTTCGCACCGTGGGCGAAGCGGCACGCGCCTGCGAAGAAGACATCACTGTGCTGACGGCGATGATGGATGCGCGCGTGTTGTCTGGCGATGGAGAGCGGTTCGAAGCGTTGCGCGCAGCCACATCGCCACGGCACATGTGGTCAGCTGCACGCTACTTCGCCGCCAAACGCGAAGAGTTGCGCGCACGCCACGCGCGCTTCCATGACACATCAGAGAATCTAGAACCCAACATCAAGGAAGGCCCAGGCGGATTGCGTGATATGCAAACCCTGCGTTGGATGGCCATGCGTGTTTTGGGCGAGCCGGGTCTGGAGGCGTTGCAGGCGCACGGACAACTCGGTGCCGATGAGCATGAAACTTTGATGCGTTCCGGGGCGAACTTGCAGAAGCTTCGCTTCGGTTTGCACTTGGTGGCAGGCAAACGTGAAGAACGATTGCGTTTCGATCATCAACGCGCCTTGGCTGCGCGTTTGTTACATGTGGAAGCGGCATCTAATGCGGATGTTGAGCAGGTCATGCAGGGCTTCTATCGCAGCGCGGGCCTGATTCAACGCATTTCTGAGCGCTTGTTGCAACGCTTTGAAGAACATTTGCAAGGCGAATCAACACCGGTGGCCATTGATGCCGATTTTGATGCGTTGAATGGCTATCTAGCGGCACACGACCCCGCGTGGCCTGCAGGCGACCCTTCAAAAATCTTCCGACTGTTTGAAACTTGGTCGACGGCCGCGCAACTTCCTGCATTACATTCGCGCACGGCGCGCGCGCTTGCTGAATCCTTACCGTGTATCCCCGCATGGATGGATGCCGATGCAGGGATGCGTGCGCAGTTCATGCAGCTGCTGCGCGGGCCGGATGCGATTCGCATTCTGATCGAGATGGCAAAGACCGGTGTGCTGGCACGTTGGATTCCAGCATTTGCGAATGTCACCGGTCGCATGCAATTCGATCTGTTTCATGTCTACACGGTTGATCAGCACACCTTGATGGTGTTGCGTACTTTGGCCTTGTTCCAGTCCGGCGAAGACGCTGAGCGTTTCTCGCAAGCGCACACCGTCATGCCACGGTTGCGCAAGCCGGAGTTGCTCTTGCTGGCTGCGCTCTTTCATGACATTGCAAAGGGGCGGGGCGGCGATCACGCCGAGTTGGGTGCGGTAGATGCGCGAGATTTTTGCGCAGCGCATGACCTGCAGCCTGCCGATGTCGACATGGTGGAATGGTTGGTTCGACACCATTTGCTGATGTCGGTCACGGCCCAAAAACAAGACATTTCTGATCCGGATGTCATTACGCGGTTTGCGCATTTCGTGGCCGACCGTGAGCGTCTCGACTATCTCTATCTGTTGACCTGCGCAGACATTGCCGGCACATCGCCGAAACTCTGGAATGCATGGAAAGACCGTCTGTTGGCGGACTTGCAGGTGTCAACACGTTTGGCGTTGCGACGCGGCTTGGAAGATCCGCTGGCGCGCGAAGAACGCATTGAAGAAACGCGCCAAGCGGCCGTGGCCTTGCTCAGTGATGGCAGTGCCGCAATCCCGGTGATCAATTGGCTGCCTGCCGATGCATTGCTTCGATATCGTCCCGAGCAGATTGCATGGATGGCACAGGCGATCGAATCCTCCAAAGACATGCTCGCCGCGGCGCACGCCGTGGACGACGCGGGTCGCGCATTGGAAATCATGGTGTGGTCACGCGACCGCAGAGGTTTGTTCGCTGCAATCGTGATGACCTTGGATCGCTTAGGTCTTGAAGTGTTGCAAGCGCGCCTGATGGACGCTGTCGACGGCATGGTCTTAGACGTGTTTCATTGCTTGCCGCGCGATGCCACACGCGTGGTCGATCCGCGTGAAGTGGAGCGACGGTTGCGCACAGTCTTGGAAAAATCGTCCTTGATGGACGAGAGTCCCGCACGTCGCACCACACACAGACATTTGCGCCAGTTCAAAATCACACCGCAAATTGCCGTCTCTGAGCAGGCGGGTGGTCGCAACTTGCTGAGCATTGTCTGCAATGACCGCGCGGGCTTATTGGCAGATGTCGCGGCGTTCCTGCGCAAGGAAGGATTGCGCGTACACGACGCACGCATTGCCACCTTCGGCGAACGCGCTGAAGATATGTTTACCGTTTCGCCGGACAATGGCGAATCACTCACCGAGGCGCGTCTTTCGACACTGACGGCGGCACTCGAACCCATACTTGTAGGAGCAACACATTGAACGCATTGAAAGCACGCATTGAACACGCTTGGGACGCGCGCGCAGATCTAGACGCCGCAGGCCTGGCCGCATTGCGTCCTGATGTCTTGCAGGCTATCGAAGGCTTGGAGTCCGGTGAATTTCGTGTCGCTTCGCCAAGTGATTCCGGGTGGGTCGTCAACGAGTGGTTGAAGAAAGCCGTATTGCTGTATTTCCGCACGGAAGACATGCAACTGATCGAATCACAACCATCGCCTTTCTTCGACAAGATTCCGATGCGTTTTGCCGACTTCAGTGAAGCCGATTTCCGAGCCATGGGCGTGCGCGTGTTGCCGGGCACCGTTGTGCGTCGTGGCACCTATTTGGGACGTGACGTCGTATTGACGCCGAGCTTTGTCAATATCGGTGCGCATGTGGGCGAAGGCACCATGGTCGATACCTGGGCGACCGTCGGTTCATGCGCGCAGATTGGTCAGCATTGCCATATCTCGGGCGGTGCCGGCATCGGTGGGGTGCTCGAGCCTTTACAAGCCTCGCCGACGATTATCGAAGACCACTGCTTCATCGGTGCACGTTCGGAAATTGTTGAAGGCGTGATTGTCGGACACCATAGTGTGATCGGGATGGGCGTGTTCATTGGCCAATCGACGCGTATCTACAACCGCGAAACGCGTGAAATCACCTATGGCTATGTGCCGCCGGGTAGCGTCGTTGTGTCGGGCTCGCTGCCAGCGGCCGACGGTTCTCACTCACTGTATTGCGCGGTCATCGTGAAGCAAGTGGACGAGAAAACACGCAGCAAAACCAGCATCAATGATTTGCTTCGCGGGCATGCCCAATGACAACTGTCTACGGACTGAAAAATTGCGACAGCTGCCGTAAGGCACAAAACTGGCTGAAACGGTTCGACATTCCGTATACGTTTGTGGACGTTCGAGACACACGACCTACGCCCGATCAGTTCGTGCACTGGCAAGCCGCCGTGGGCGGTTGGGAAAAGTTGGTAAACAAGTCTTCGACCACATGGCGGCAATTGCCGGATGCGCGGAAGTCGCCTGGGTCGGACGCGGAATGGAAACTTTTGCTCCGCGAACATCCCGCTTTGGTCAAACGCCCGCTGGTCGAAACCGACGATGGCACTGTGCACCAAGGATTCACTGATAACGGCTTCAAAGCTTTGTTTGGAATCTCGAAATGACCGACGTCCTCGCACTGACGCAAGCGCTCATATCGCGTCCTTCCATCACACCGGACGATTTGGGTTGCCAGCACTTATTGGCGACGCAATTGAGCGACGCTGGCTTCAGCTGTGAACACATGCGCTTCGGCGACGTCGATAACTTGTGGGCGACGCACGGGCGTGACGGGCCGGTGCTGGTATTTCTAGGGCATACCGATGTGGTGCCCCCCGGGCCACTAGAAGATTGGACGTCAGATCCGTTTGAGCCCGTCATTCGCGACGGCGTGTTGTATGGACGCGGTGCTGCAGATATGAAGGGCAGTGTGGCTGCATTCGTCGTGGCACTGAGGCAATTTGTTACGGAGCACCCGGACCACGCTGGCACGGTGGCCCTGTTGCTCACCTCCGATGAAGAGGGCGCGGCCATCAATGGCGTTCGCAAAGTCGTTGAGACGTTTAAGGCACGTGGGCAGCGCATCGACTACTGCATCACGGGCGAACCTTCATCCAAGAACAGCTTAGGTGACTTGTTACGTGTGGGCCGACGCGGCTCATTGTCGGCAAAGCTGCGCGTCGACGGTGTGCAAGGTCATGTCGCCTATCCTGAGAAAGCCGATAACCCCGTCCATCGTGCATTGCCCGCACTTGCGGCGTTGTCGTCCAAAGTCTGGGATGACGGCTACGAATCGTTTCCGCCGACCAGTTTGCAAATCACCGATACACATGCCGGCAATGGCGCAAACAATGTGATTCCGGGGCAGTTGGATGTGTTGTTCAATCTGCGCTACAACCCGAACTGGACAGCGGAGCAACTTCAATCCGAGTGCGAGAAGATTCTCAACGCACATCTAGTGCGTTTCGACATTCACTGGCATCAAAGTGGCGCACCGTTCTACACGCCGGAAGGGCCTTTACGCGTTGCTTGCCGCGAGGTGCTGACGACCTTCACGGGCCAGCCGCCGGAAGAAAGCACGGGGGGTGGCACCTCCGACGCACGATTTATTGCCCCCATGGGTGCCCACTGCGTGGAAATTGGCCCGGTCAATGCCAGTATTCATAAAGTTGACGAAAACGTCCTTGTTTCAGATTTGAACAAGCTGCCAACTATTTTTGTGTCACTGATGCAGAAACTACTTGTCAAACCGGAATGAAGCAGGGCACACTCAAGCCATGAACCGCATTTCCGCCACCACCGTCAATCGCAATAACAATAATGCCTGCCAACAGCGGGACGACGGTTAGCGCACGAAATTCGACAAACGCCTATCCGAAGCCCGCTTGAAAAAGCGGGCTTTTTTATTGCCCACGATTTACCCAATTGGAGTTCGACATGTGTTCCATCCTTTCCGTCATCGACCTGCGTGAACGCGCAGATGTCTCCATCTTGAGGCCGTCAGCGATCGCCTTATCCGCCATGCAGCGGCACCGTGGTCCGGACTGGAGTGGTGTGTATGAACATCCGAATGCGCTGTTGGTGCATGAGCGCCTGTCCATCGTCGATCCGGCAGGTGGCGCGCAGCCTTTGCGTTCAAAAGACGGACAGCTTGCACTCGCCGTGAACGGAGAGATCTACAACCACATGAAATTCCGCGCCCCCCTTGCGTCGACCTATGCGTTTCAAACGGGATCAGATTGCGAAGTGATCAACGCCCTCTATGCGCGTGAGCCAGAGGGGGACCCGTCCGATTGGTTGAAACGCTTAAACGGCATGTTTGCATTCGTGTTGTGGGATGCGGCACGAAAGCGTGCGCTGATCTCGCGTGACCACATGGGCATCTGCCCCTTGTACTGGGGACACGATGTGGATGGTCGCCTATGGGTTGCGTCTGAAATGAAAGCCATCGCCCGCATGTGCGCGGATGTCAGTCAATTTCCGCCCGGTCATGTGTTCGATACGCAAACCGGCGAACTCACTGCATGGTATGCACCGACATGGCGAACCCATGCGGACGTCGCTGGACAAGACGCGACACCCGAAGAGATTCGTGAAGCCTTGGAATCCGCGGTACATCGTCAATTGATGGGCGACGTGCCTTATGGCGTCTTGCTGTCCGGCGGCCTTGACTCTTCGATCATTGCCGCGTGCGCGGCACGATTCGCACGGAAGCGCGTAGACGACGGTGACGCCAGTGAGGCATGGTGGCCGCGCGTGCACTCCTTTGCGATCGGACTTGAAGGTTCCCCCGATCTTGCAGCGGCCGAAGTCGCTGCGCGCGCGATCGATTCCGTGCACCACGGTTTCACCTTCACCTTGGAAGAAGGTTTGGATGCATTGCCCGATGTGATACGTCACATCGAGACCTTTGACGTCACCACGGTGCGTGCCTCAACGCCGATGTTTCTGTTAGCACGTCGGATTAAATCCATGGGTGTGAAGATGGTGCTGTCGGGCGAGGGCAGCGATGAACTGTTCGGCGGCTACCTTTATTTCCACAAGGCACCGGACGCGCAAAGCTTCCACGAGGAATTGGTTCGTAAGTTGGATGCGCTGCACCAGTTCGATTGCCTGCGTGCCAACAAATCCATGATGGCTTGGGGCGTTGAACCGCGTGTACCGTTCCTGGATCCCGCTTTTATGGATGTAGCGATGGGCATCGATGCCACACACAAAATGGTCGGTGGCAGACGCATCGAAAAGCACATTCTGCGCGAGGCATTCAAAGGGGTCCTGCCGGATGAAATCCTATGGCGTCAAAAGGAACAGTTCAGTGACGGCGTCGGCTATGGCTGGATCGATGGCTTGAAGGCGCACGCCGAATCCGTCGTCAGCGATATGCAATTCGTGACCGCGGCCGTTCGATTCCCGTTGAACACGCCCGCCAGCAAAGAGGCTTATCTCTACCGATCACTCTTCGAACAAGTCTTTCCATCTGCCGCGTGCGCAGCCACGGTGCCCGGTGGCAAGTCGATTGCATGTTCATCGCCTGCAGCGTTGGCATGGGATGCAGCATTCGCGGCGAGTGCGGATCCTTCGGGCCGAGCGGTCAAGAGTGTGCACATCTCAAGATCAACTGCTTGACTTGCCCTGATCGTTTGTCGGCATGGCAAAAGAGCGTTTGTGTGCTTCGAAACGTAGATGCTTCCTGCATGGGAGAACCGCATTGACGTTGGAAGCTGGGACGCGTGAGGATATGTCGACGAACGGAGGGCATTGTTGCAGGAAATGTCCTTAAAGAATCTAGAGGAGATAGATAGATGAGCGCAGGCGCATGGGGATTCTTTCTCGGGGCGGCACCAGGATTGCTGTACGTACTAAAAAACATGGCGTATTTTCAGCGGCAAATCATGGCGGTTAAGGCTGCGGCACTGAAGGAAGGGAATCAATTTGAGTTTAACTTTTCGCCGGCAATGAAGTTCAACTACTTGTTTCGACCAGCTAAAATCATTGACGAGAATGATGGAGTCGAATTGAGAAAGGCGAAGACGGTTTTTCTCTCTGGGCGGCAAACGATAGTCGCTCGTCATTGCCTCGGAATTGCGCTTGTAGCTATTGGCTCTTTGCTGGGTTCGGTTATTGCAACTATTTCAGGGTGATAACACCATTATGGATGTCGCGATGGGCATCGATGCCACACACAAAATGGTCGGCGGCAGATTGAGCGACCATTTCAAAGCGTCTGAAATCTACGCAGTGGCAGTTCTCAAATCAAACAACCGCAATCATCTTCTGCTTGAGAATCGCCTTGTACACCGGCTTACCTTGAATACGTTTGAACTCGCGTTCAACGGCTTTGCGGTCTGCGGATTCGCGTTGGCGTGAAATGACCGCGAGACAGAATGCGTTGTCGTCGCCGAACTTTTCAACCGCCCATCGAGTGCCATTTGCGTTACCAGGCCAGAACGCGTGCCACGCGTAGTTCATTGCGCCACTGGCCAGCGGTGCGGCCTTCAAAGAGACGCCTACGACACCGGAACTGTTGCGTGAGGTCTTGACGCCGTGCGATGTGATCGGCGGCGGCAGGGTCTTCTTTATCTTGGCCAGCCACTCTGCGGCTGCCTTCTCGGCTTTCTTCCAAGAACCGTACTCGACCAAGGAGAAATTGCGCGCGTACTGTTCTTTGTTGCGCATGATCCGAGCCATGATGCAGCCGGATGCTTCGTTTTTAGTCAAGTTTTTCGGCAGGTTCGACATACAGTCGGCCCTTGGTGTGCGGGGGAACATCAATCTTAACATGCGGTTACCGCCGACTTTGTCGGCGGCATATGTCTGTTAATCCCGCGTGTAAGTTCTCATTCGCGAGAGAGGCGATCCACCTTTTGCCAGCCACGCGGTAGCAAACCACCGCGGCTCGCCCGTGCGCCCACATAGGCATCGAGATCCTTGAAGGACAAACTCATCGTGCGTGCGCCGGAGTGGACCATCAAAGTGTTGCCAGGTGCAATGGCTGCCACGGCAACCACATGCTCTGTACCGCGCTTGGCCTTAGGAATCTCAATCATCTTGTTGCCTTTGCCCTTGTCGAGCTCAGGCAGCTCGGAAACCGGGAAGGCCAACAAATGCCCCGCGCTGGTCACGACGACCAAGCGCTCATCGGCGTGGTTTGTGAGCAGCGCGGGCTGCAGCGTATTGGCACCGGCAGGCAATGAAAGCATGGCTTTACCGGCTTTTTGGCGGCCGACCAGATTCTCAAATCGAGTGACGAAGCCATGTCCTTGGTCGGAAGCCAAGATGAGCTTGACGTCGTTCTCTGCACTGGCAATAGCCGAGAACCGTGCCCCTGCCGCCGGCGAGAATCGACCGGTCAGTGGCTCGCCGTTGCCGCGGGCTGAGGGCAGCGTATGCGCAGAGGTCGAATAGGCGCGCCCATTCGAATCCATAAACGCAACATTGAGGTTGCTTCGCGTACGCACCGCTACAAGCAACGCGTCGCCGTCCCGATACGCAATCGTCGAAGCATCAATGTCATGTCCCTTCGCCGCTCGCACCCAACCCTTCTCACTCAAAATAACGGTGACAGGTTCACTTGCGACGAGTTCGGTTTCTGCCAGGGCTTGTGCGGCACCGCGTGAAACGATGGGCGACTTGCGTGCATCGCCGAACTTTTTGGCGTCTGCCAACAATTCGTCTTTGATCAGTTTCTTGAGCTTTGCTTTGCTGCCCAGAATCGCCATCAAACGGTCGCGCTCGGCATCCAGCTCATCTTGCTCGCCGCGAATCTTCATTTCTTCCAAGCGCGCCAATTGCTTCAAGCGCGTATCAAGAATGTAGTCCGCTTGATCCTCACTCAGTTCGAAGCGCGCGATTAAGGCGGCTTTGGGTTCGTCCTCAGTACGAATGATATGAATCACTTCGTCGAGGTTGAGGAAGGCCACCAACAGGCCGTCCAATAAATGCAGACGACGCTCGACGCGCTCAAGTCGGTAGCTCAAGCGACGGGTCACGGTGTCTTGGCGGAACACCAACCATTCGGACAGCATCGTCTTCAAGTTCTTGACGCGCGGCTTGCCATCCAAGCCAATCACGTTCAAGTTGACGCGGAAGCTCTTTTCCAAATCGGTGGTGGCAAACAAATGCCCCATCAACTGATCGGCATCAATTCGATTGCTGCGCGGAATCAAGGTAATTCGAACGGGATTCTCATGATCGGATTCGTCGCGGATGTCCTCCAACCACGGCAACTTCTTCGCCCGCATTTGCGTGGCGATCTGTTCGATGACTTTGGATGGTGACACTTGGTAGGGCAGGCTGTTCACAACAATGTGATTGCCTTCTTTGACGAAGGTGGCGCGTGCACGCACGCCTCCGTTTCCGGTGGCATAAATCTGCTTCAGATCAGCCGTCGACGTAATGATTTCCGCAGTGGTCGGGTAGTCAGGACCACGGACGTGTTCGCACAAGGTATCGAGCGTCGCGTCAGGATCATCGAGCAAGATCAAACACGCGCTGACAATTTCATTGAGATTGTGCGGCGGGATGTCGGTCGCCATACCGACGGCAATCCCCGTCGTGCCGTTCAACAGCACATGCGGTAAGCGCGCGGGTAGCCAAGACGGTTCTTCCAATGTGCCGTCAAAGTTCGGATCCCAATCCACCGTGCCCTGGCCAAGTTCCGCAAGCAGCACTTCCGCGATCGGCGTGAGCTTGGATTCGGTATAGCGCATGGCGGCAAAGGATTTCGGATCTTCGCTCGAGCCGAAGTTGCCTTGACCATCAATCAAGGGATAGCGGTACGAAAACGGTTGCGCCATCAGCACCAAGGCTTCGTAGCACGCGATGTCACCGTGCGGATGGAATTTACCAATCACGTCGCCTACCGTTCTGGCCGACTTCTTATGTTTCGAAGTGGCCGACAAACCCAGCTCACTCATGGCGTAGATGATGCGGCGTTGAACCGGTTTCAGACCGTCGCCAACAAAGGGCAGGGCGCGGTCCAGCACCACGTACATCGAGTAATCAAGGTAGGCGCGTTCGGCATATTCACGCAGCAGAATCTGCTCATGACCGTGAAAGCTGGGGCGCGCGGGTAGATCGGTCATGCGTTGGGTAACTCGGGTCGAAAACCCGATTTTACCCGTTAACGCTGCTTCAACGCCGCGTGGATGGCTTGTATGAAGGCAGGGTCGGGCACGCTGCCCATTTGCTCGGTACGTGCGAGCTCGCGGCCGTCGCGGTCCAGCAGGATCAAAGCGCTGGTGTGGTTGAACTCGCCATCACTGAGCTTGCGGTATTTGATGCCCAGCACACCCGCAACAGCGGCGACGTCTTCTTTCGCCGGTGTCACCAAGTTCCAGCGCGTCAGGTCAAGTCGGCGTTGCTTGGCCACCGCCATCAGCTTTGGCGGCGTATCGCGCTCGTCATCCATGCTGATCAAGGTGATGCCCAGGCGCACCTTCTCGTCGGCACTCAGTTGCTTATCAATGGCAAGGCCACTGTCCACAATCAAAGGGCAAATGAACTTGCAAGAGGTATAGAACATACCGACGACACGGACATAGCCGCGCATCTGCGGAAAGGTTGAACGCTTACCGGATTCGTCAATGAATTTCGCATCCAATTGATAGACGGAATCGCTGGGCAAGGGTTTGTTGGATTGTGCTTTCGCAGGCAGGCTTAATGTTGCCGCTGCTAGCGTCAAACACAGAAAGACATTCGTCAGTTTGAACATGTGTGTCATCTCACTGCGCACAACGGAATCCAAGGTTGGATGTCACGTCGGACGCTTTCAAAGAAGAAAGCATGGCAATGCGCATCAATACTGCGTAGTTATCGCGGTCATTCATTGACAGTGCACCTGCACCGCAGAATTTCGAATTGTCGGCATCACCTTGCTTGCGATTGTCGGCATCGACCAACAACGAGGAGAAATCACCGGTCCATTCCCACACCAAACCGTGCATGTCGGAGACGCCATAGGCGTTGGGTGTTTGCAAACCCACACGCATTAATGTGGTGTTGGAAGGACGCGAATACCAACGCAAAATGCGTTCACGCCACACCGGATCTTTGCGTGCATCCGTTCGCGTTTCATCGGCAGCGGCCACCCATTCCCACTCGCTCCAATCAGGTAGACGTGCGCCTTGCGCTTTGCAGTACGCATCGGCTGCGAACCAGCTGACATTGACGACGGGTTGATCGGGTTGAACTTTGGACCCCAACACGGTGGGTGCGGCCCAGGAACTCAGATACCGTTTTTCCGCAAAGACCGTAGGCACTTTGCCGCGCTGCCATTTTGGATTGGCTTTGACGAAGGCCAAAAAGTCAGCATTCGTCACCGGCACGCGCATCAGCTTGAAAGGTGCAATTTTGATACGCGCTGCATCTTCATACTTCAACGCAGAGCGAAAACTACCACCGGGAATTGCCACGTACTTCGGCGAGACACTCCCCGTACTTACGACGGGGAGTGTCAGCAAAGCGATGGCGAGCCATTTATTCACGATCAGTGACCGCTACTCGCATCCGCCGGTTTCGCGGCACGTGCCTTGGCAGCATCTTCGCGCGTGATTTGGCCACCCGGGTTGCCCCAGCTGTTCAGCACAAAGGTACTGATATTGGCCACTTCATCGTCCGTGAGCTGATTCATCGGCGGCATGTTGGAGTTGTAGTCCTTGCCGTTGACCGTGATCGGACCGACCTTACCGTGCAAGATCACTTCAGCCACAATCTTGGGATTCTTGGCGATGTAATCCGACTTGGCGAGCGGCGGGAACACACCCGGCATGCCTTCACCATTGGCTTGGTGACAGGTTGAACACGTACCGGCGAAGAGCACCTTGCCTGCGGCAATGCGTTCTTCCTTGGTTGCCGCGCCCGTTGCAGCCGCGGTCGCAGCTGCCGTGCCGATGGCCGTGATGGGGCCGCTGCCTGCCTTGTCGCCGATATACATTTCGTCGACTTCCTTGCCGGAATAGATCGATTTGTTTTCCGGACCGTCCACTTTCAGGATGGCCAGCGCGCCCTTGTTGAATGCACGGAAGATCGAGTGATCGACCATCACGTAGCTACCCGGCACTTCGACGTGGAAATCCATCATCGATGCACCACCCGCCGGAATCAGCGTGGTTTGGATATTTTCGTTCGGGTTGCGTGCGCCTTCCGGATAGACCTTGTCGAAGATTTCACCGATGACGTGGAAGCTCGACACCAAGTTCGGGCCACCGTTGCCGACATACAGGCGAACGTTTTCGCCAACCTTGGCCTTCAAGGCTTTTTCATTGGTCAACGAACCTTCGCGACCGTTGAACAACACATAGCTCGGTTGCTCGGCAATGGCTTTTTCCATGTCGAAGCCTTGGTGACCCTTGTCGTGATACTTGCCGACCGTATAGAAGTCGCCCTGCATCACGTAGTACTCCTTGTCGACCTTCGGCAAGCCCTCCGGCGGTTCAACCAAGATCAAGCCGTACATCCCGTTGGCAATGTGCATGCCGACCGGCGCGGTCGCGCAGTGGTACACATAGATGCCCGCGTTCAAGGCCTTGAACGTGAATTGCGTGGTGTGGCCAGGCGCCGTAAACGAGGACGAAGCACCACCGCCCGGACCGGTCACGCCGTGAAGGTCGATGTTGTGCGGCATCTTCGAGTCGGGCATGTTGTGCAGGCGCATTTCAACCGTGTCGCCTTGGCGAACGCGAATGAAGCTGCCTGGCACGGTGCCACCGAAGGTCCAGAAGGTGTAGGTCACGCCTTCAGAGATTTCCATTTCTTTTTCTTGCACGATCAGGTCGACAATGACCTTCGCCGGCTTGTTGCGGCCGGTCGCTGGTGGCACAAGAGGGGGAGACGTGAGTACCGCATGGATCGGCGGGCCTTGTGGCGGGCCGAAGTCGCCGTGTGCCGAGCCGCCATCACCTGGCTTTGGCTGCGTTTGCCCTTGGGCATCTGCATTTTTATCGGTCTTATCACAGCCTGCGAATAGCAAGCTGGCGGCAATCATGAAGCTTAAAACGGTACTTTTCATGGTCTTCCTCTTAGAACCCAAATGTTCTGAAGTGAATTATTTGCCTTTCTTTCCCCGTTCATCTTGACATGAATCAAGTTGGCTAATCTCCCGTTAAATCCCTCGCGTACAGGCGCGAATGGTCATATCTGCCGCCTACACTAGTCAGTCTACTTCTCCGACAGGCTGCATGCGTGCGACCGAGTTCATTGGACAAAGAACAACTACTGGCGTGTGCCCGTGGCGAACTTTTCGGCCCTGGCAACGCGAAATTGCCCGCGCCCCCCATGTTGATGTTTGACCGTATCACTGAAATCAGTGAAACCGGCGGCCATCACGGCAAAGGCGTGTTGCGCGCCGAGCTTGATATCAATCCCGATCTTTGGTTCTTCAAATGCCATTTTGTCGATGATCCCGTCATGCCTGGCTGCTTGGGCGTTGATGCCATGTGGCAACTCGCAGGGTTCTATTTGCCGTGGCTGGGCGAACCGGGTCGCGGTCGCGCTTTGGGCGTGGGCGAAGTGAAGTTCGCCGGTCAAGTGCTGCCGTCGTCGAAGACGGTGTCTTACAACATCCACATTCGTCGCGTGATGCGCGGCAAGCTGCGTCTGGTGATTGCCGACGGTGAAACCTTTGTCGATGGCAAAGAGATTTACACAGCAAGCAATTTGCGCGTGGGCTTGTTCCAAGAGACGGAGGCGTTTTGATGCGTCGCGTGGTCGTCACAGGTATGGGAATTGTGTCGCCGCTTGGCAATGATGCGGCGACAGTCACAGCGTCTTTGCGCGATAGCCGAGCGGGTATTGCGCATATTGCCGAGTACGCAGAGATGGGCATGCGATCGCAGATCGCAGGTGTCTGCACGATTGATTTGGATGCATTGATCGATCGCAAGCAAAAACGCTTCATGGGCGATGCCGCGGCTTTCGCGGCGGTTGCCATGAAGAACGCCATGACGGACGCAGGTCTTGAGGATGTCGTCTCAGGCAATCCACGCATTGGTGTGATTGCAGGGTCGGGTGGTGCATCGGCTGAGTGGCAGATCGCCACAGGCGATTTGATGCGCGAGCGCGGCGTGCGCAAGGTCGGCCCCTATATGGTGCCGCGCACGATGTGCAGCACGGTGTCGGCCGCGTTGGCCACTAGCTTTGGTATTCGCGGCGTCAGCTATTCCTTGTCTGCAGCGTGTGCAACATCTGCGCATTGCATTGGTGCAGCGGCAGATTTGATTCGACACGGTGCACAAGACATTGTGTTTGCCGGCGGTGGCGAAGAATTGCACTGGGGCATGACCTGTCAGTTCGATGCGATGGGCGCGCTGTCCACGCACTTCAACGACACACCGCAAACCGCATCGCGTCCTTATGACGCATCGCGCGATGGTTTTGTCATCGGCAGCGGTGGCGGCATGTTGGTGCTCGAAGACTACGAGCATGCGAAGAAACGTGGCGCCAAAATCCATGCTGAGTTGATTGGCTACGGCGTGACCAGCGACGGCATGGATATGGTCGCGCCGTCAGGCGAAGGTGCCGTGCGATGCATGCGCATGGCCATTGAAGGAATCGGTCGCGAGATTGACTACGTCAATACCCATGGCACGTCGACACCTTTGGGCGATATCACCGAATTGAAGGCGGTTCGAGAAGTCTTTGGCGACAACATGCCTGCGATTTCGTCGACAAAAGCTTTGAGTGGTCATTCACTCGGTGCGGCGAGTGTGCATGAAGCGATCTATTCCATTCTGATGATGCAGAACGACTTCTTGGCAGCCTCCGCCAATATCGAACAATTGGATCCCGACTGCGAAGGCTTCAATATCCTGCAATCACGTGCAGATCGCGCGGTGAACACAGTGCTGTCAAACAGTTTTGGCTTCGGCGGCACGAATGCCGCCTTGGTGTTTGCACGGGCCTAAGCCCGACTCACACAGGGTCAGCAGTGGCTGCCTAGTTCGTCACGAATCGTGCGCATGCGTGCGTCGACTTCAATATTGCGCTGAGAACGCCACTCAGCGTCGTAGAGCGTTTCGCGATAGCGAATGCCGCGATCGCACAGCAGGGTGACGATGCTCCCTTGCTCGTTGTTCGCACGCATTTCGCGTGCGAGTTCGATACAGGCAATGAGATTGGTGCCCGAAGAGCCGCCGTAGCGAATCCCCAACACGCCTTCCAAAACCAGCATTGCTGCAATGGCGTCCGCATCTTCCACTTCAATGACGCGGTCAATCACGTCGAATTGGAAGCTGGGCTCAACTTTCTGACGACCAATGCCTTCGATCAAGCTCCAGCAGTCGACGGATGCATCACGATTATTGTCGCGCCACCCTTCTGCGAAGACCTGACCTTTGGGTTCGGCCACGGTCAGCACCGTGTTCAACATGCGATAGCGCAAGTAGCGACCAATTGTGGCCGACGTGCCGCCGGTGCCGGCACCGCACACAATGTGTCGTGGAATCGGGTGCTTCTCTTTTTCCATCTGACCGATGATGGATTCGGCGATGTTGTTGTTGCCACGCCAATCCGTTGCGCGTTCCGCAAGACCGAATTGATCCAAGAAACAGGCGCCGTTCTGCGCAATCTCACGTGCGCGCGCTTGTGTGCATTGGCCTACGCGGGTCAAATCACAAATGCCGCCGAGTGCGCGAATGGCATCAATCTTGCCCGGCGAAGTCGTTTCAGGCATCACCGCGGTGAATGTAAGACCCAACATGCGCGCAAACCACGCTTCGGAAATCGCGGTGCTGCCCGATGAGGCGTCCACCACCGACATGCCTTCTTTCAAGCGGCCATTGCACAGTGCGTACAAGAACAACGAACGCGCCAAACGGTGCTTCAAGCTACCCGTGGGGTGCGAGGCTTCATCCTTGAAATAGAAATCAATGCCGGGAAAGGCACTGAATTGCACATGCAGCAGGTGTGTATCGGCGGAGCGGGCGGATTCGCGCTGGATTGCGCGAATGGCTTGATTGACCCAAGTACGGTCGATCGACGTCGGATTTGAGGGCGTATTCACGCCAAGTATTTTAGCAGCCAACCGTACGGATGATGCGCTCGCGCAATGCTGACAATGGTGCCGAAGACACACAGCGCCAGAACGTAATAGACGGTACGCGTAGGTCTGCTGAACTTTCTGCGCATCGCGAGCACGCCAAGCAGCACATAGACCACCACCAGAATCAATTTGACGGTTAGCCAGCCGTTCGCAAACATCGCACCCGGCAACATGCTGAACAACATCGCCGCTGCGGTGAGCAGGGTGGTATCGATCACCCAGCTCGTCCAGCGCATACCGGTGTGATAGGGCCAGTTCTGATTGAACAAAGCAGCAGCACCACGTAGTGCGAACAAGCTGCCACTCAAGATGACGGTCAAAATGTGGATGGAACGAATAACAGGGTAAAACTCAATCATTTGAAGTCTCTTTGCTCAGCCGGGTTTGCCATCACGACGTGGCTGCAAGTAAATGAGGGTGGAGCGGGCGACCCAAGGCAGGAAGGCGATCACCCAAAGCAGTGCGGCCCAAGCGTAACCCGCCATGGGGTCACTTAATAGTTCGCCAAATAGGCGCAAGACGGCCGTCAGTTGCACGAGTACAAATGCAAACCACGCGGCCTTCGGCATTTCCAACATGCGGCCCGAATGTCCCTGCGTCACGCGGGTGACCATTGCCACCAGCAAGCCGCCGAAACAGCCGATGTACAGCAGATGCAATGGCCCGCGACCCAGCGTGCCTGCACTGGGATTGAGTAGGGCGAACACATCTTGTGCGCCCATCAATGCAAACGAAATCGGCAGCCATGCAAGCGCGATGAACAGGACACGCAACAAGCCCGGCGATTTTCCACGCGGCCACCAGCGTGCCAGCGCGAATGCCGCGACAGATGCAAAGGCGATTTCAACCAACCAAGTGAAGCGATGTGCATCCATGATTTTCAGCGTGCACAACAGCAGCATTGCGATCCAAAGGATGACCAGCAACGCGTTCGGTCGCCACATCGAATAGCCCGCGACGACGTTGTTTGCAAAGAACGGAAACATCCGATGCGCGACGGTGAAAAAGATCGGTACCAACAGGACGTACGTGCCCACCTTGATACTCGCCACCATCCAGCGTGCATCTTCCAAATTCATGTAGACGACTGCGCACAACAAACCCAATAAACCGCACAACATGCCGGCAAAGCATGACCACGCATGCCAGTTCGTGGGTTTCAGTTCGCGACGTGCTTCGAACAATTTTTCCCCTAACAGGAATAGACCGGTTGTCCAGCCTGCCAAGGTCATGAAGATGCCGATATGCACCCATGCCTGCAGGCCAAACGCCGCACCTGCGACCGTAGCTACTTGACCACCCAACAGACCAACGCCCACCGGCACATAGTGCCAGCGGGCAAAGTCCTTAAGTCCCATCCAACGCGGGAAAACAGTCAGTAGAAAACCGAAGAAGAAGGGCGGAAACAGCTGGTATTGCATGATCAAGGCGTGCAGCCAACCGGCGTACACCAGTGGCTGCGGCGCGTTGAACAATTGCCAGCGTGTATTGGCCAGCCAACTCAACCACCACACCGTTGCGAGCAACACATTGAGTGCACCCACGAAGAACAGCAAGCGATGCGGTGCATTGGACAGGACTTCAATACTGAAGCCCTGCTTGCCATCCTTCGAGGCTGCGGTGTGGTCGGTTTTCATCACAGTGGGCTTTGGTCAATCGTGCGTTGGACATCCGCCGGGGTCGTTTCGTCAAATGACGGATCCGCCTTCGGCAAGATCCAATGCCGAAGGACGAACCAACCCAAGAGCACGGCACCAATCGAGAAGATGATGTCGCCCGGCATACGCATCCAAACCAGCACATCAACAATGGGCTTGCCCATGAACTCAGCCGAACGTGCATACCAGTAGCCGTGATCCAATGCGGCTTGCAGCTGCAGTGTGCCCAAGGGCAACAAGGTGAGTACGGCCATCAGCGTCAAGCCGATATTGAACGCCCAGAACGATGCCTTCAACGTGCCGGTGTGCCATAGCGCATTGCCTTTCAAGCCACGCAGGCAGAACAGCATCAAACCAATACCGAGCATGCCGTAGACACCAAACAACGCCGTGTGTCCGTGGAGCGGGGTGAGGTTCAAGCCCTGCATGTAGTACAGCGCAATCGGCGTGTTGATCAAGAAGCCGAACAAGCCTGCACCCACCAAGTTCCAGAAGCTCACAGCGAGGAAGAACATGATCGGCCAGCGATAGCGCGCCATCCACGGCACAGATTGTCCGTGACGCCAAGTTTCGTGCGCTTCAAGACCAATGATCGCGAGCGGCACCACTTCAAGTGCGGAGAACGACGCACCCAATGCCACGGCTGCCGTTGTCGTCCCTGCGAAGTAGAGGTGATGGAACATGCCCAACACACCGCCCGTGAGGTAGATGATCGTGGCAAACAACACGTTGTTGGTGGCGGTCTTTCCGCGAATCAATCCGAGCTTGACGAACAAGAAGCTCAGAACGGCGACGGCAAACACTTCAAAGAAGCCTTCCACCCAGAGATGGACGACCCACCAGCGCCAATACTCGACGACGGAAATGTGCGTCTTTTCGCCCCACATCAAACCCGCGCCGTAGAACAGGCCGATAGCCACGGTTGAGAGGAACATCAACCCGACGATGGACGACATTTCATCTTTGCGACGGAGTGCCGGCCACAGTGCACGGCCTACGAGGAAGAGCCACAGCAACAAACCAATGAACAGGAAGGCCTGCCAGAAACGGCCGATGTCGACGTATTCCCAGCCCTGATGACCGAACCAGAAGTTCTTGTCCAAGCCCATCTTTTGCATGACGGCAAACCATTGGCCGCCGAATGCGCCGATCACAATGACCAGCAAACAGACAAACAAGAAGTTCACGCCAAAGCGTTGGAACTTCGGTTCGTGCCCTGAAATTGCAGGCGCAATGTAGAGGCCGGTACCGAGCCACGCGGTCGCAATCCACAACACGGCCAGTTGCGTGTGCCAGCTTCGCGTGAGCGAGTAGGGCAGGTATTCGGCAATCTTGAAGCCATAGGCTTCTTGACCTTCGACTTGATAGTGCGCCGTGGTGGCACCCAACACGATCTGCACCAAGAACAAGGCGACCACGATCCAGAAATACTTAGCCGTGGCCTTCATCGACGGTGTGATCGTGAGATCCAACATCGGGTCGCGTGCCGGCGGTACAGGTGCTTCTTCCTTGCCGTGATAAGCCGCGTAGTGCCAGGTGAGAAGGCCAATACCGGCAATCAAGAAGAGGATGGAAAACATCGACCACATGAAGGCGCTCGACGTCGGCACATTGCCGATGGCGGGGTCATACGGCCAGTTGTTGGTGTAGGTCACGTCGACCTTTTCAGGACGATCGGTACTTGCGGCCCAAGCCGTCCAGAAAATGAAAGAGGTCAGTGCGCGACGATGTGATTCATCTGGCACGGTGTTTTCGCGCATGGCGTAGGTTTCACGCAACTCATGCGTCGCCGGGTCATTCGAGAACAGGCTCATGTAGTGCGCGGCAACCGCACTCATCGCAAGCGCGCGTTCGTCAGAGACCACCAAATCCCCAGTCTTGGCGTCATAGGTGTTCGCACGGAACTCGCGCTTGATACCGGCATGGACACCGGCCAATTCTTCCGGCGTCAATGCACTCGACGGCACGCCGGCTTTCGCACGCGACATCAATTCAGTGCGGGCAACGACCTCGCGGTGAATCCAGTCGGCAGACCAGTCAGGGGCGACCAATGCACCATGGCCCCAGATCGAGCCAAGCTGTTGCCCGCCGATGCTTTGCCAAACTTGACGGCCTTTATCAATATCGGCTCGGGTGTAGAGCACTTGGCCCGCTTGGGTGACGACCCGTTCCGGAACCGGTGGTTTCGTTCGATACAGCTCACTGCCTAGCCAAAGCATCACCCCGAAGCTTGCAATCAGGAGTGCTGCCAAGCCAAGCCAAAGTTTCTTGGTTGTCGACATTTTTGTTCTCCACTAAGTCCCCGCCATTCTCATCCCGGGGTTCGTGGACAGTCTTGATTCAGGTCAAGTGCGGCGACGTCGTGGTTTTTGGGGTCGCAGACACGGAAAAGCCCCGCTGCAAGCGAGGCTTTTCGGATTGAATCTTGGTGCCCAAGAGAGGACTCGAACCTCCACGCCTCGCGGCGCTAGTACCTGAAACTAGTGCGTCTACCAATTCCGCCACCTGGGCAGGTGAGCGGGATAGTCTGCACTGCAGCCGCCAGACTGTCAATTCTGCAGGGTCTCTATTTACGGTAAATACGGCACCGTCAAGCATCCTGTGCAACCATTTGCCGATGACGAAGAAAACAACGAAAGGCTCCGGCAAAGGATTCAAATCTGGGTCAAAGACCCCTAGCGCGACAAACAAGGGCAAATCGCCCGGCAAGTCGACCGGAAATTTCGCAGGAAAGCACCCCGGCAAACCGGCCGGAAAGCGCAAATCTCACTTGCCTGGCTGGCTGCCAGATCGACCCGGGCAAATGGCCATGGACCCCATGGCGCGCCGTGAAGCCGAACGCTATGCAGACCCGATCGCGAGCCGTGAAGCCATTTTGTTGTTCCTGTCTCAGGCAGGTGAACCGCAAACAGATCTGGACATTGCCGCGCAATTCGAACTGACGGTGCCCGAGCGCCTAGAGGTCTTGCGCAAGCGATTGGCTGCCATGGTGCGCGATGGACAACTGTTGTTGAACCGTGCCGATGGCTATGTCCCCGCACACAAGGTCGACCTCATTTCCGGCACCTTGATTGCGAACCCGGAAGGCTTCGGATTTTTGCGTCCAGATGAATCGCGCGAAGACATCTTTTTGCCGCCGTACGAAATGCGCAAAGCCCTTCACGGCGATCGCGTATTGGTCAGCATTGCGGGTCTTGATCGTCGCGGACGGCCAGAAGGACAGATTGTTGAAGTGCTCGAGCGCAGAATTGCGCGCCTCACGGGTCGCTTCGTACTTGAATCCGGCATCAGCTATCTGATTCCGGACGACAAACGCATTCAACGCAATGTGCAAATTCCGCAAGATGCGCGCGGCGCTGCAAACAACGGTCAATTGGTTGTTGCAGAGATGACGAGTCCCGGCGACAACATTCGTCCACCGATCGGCAAGATCGTGGCGGTGTTGGGCGATAAGTTGACGCCCTCATTGGTGGTCGAAGCGGCCATTCACGGCCACAACTTGCCCTTCGAGTTTCCGCAGGCCGTCTTGGATGAAGCGGCCAGCGTGCCCTTGGAAGTGCCGGCGTCGGTCTCCGCACAGCGATTGGATTTGCGTGCGGTACCGCTGGTCACCATTGATGGCGAAGACGCAAAAGATTTTGACGATGCGGTGTGGTGCGAACCGACAGCGCGCGGCTTCCGATTGATTGTCGCGATTGCAGATGTCTCGCACTACGTCCGTCCCGGCACGCCTTTGGACGATGAAGCACAGCTTCGCGCTACCAGTGTGTACTTCCCGGGCTTTGTCGTGCCGATGTTGCCCGAGACCCTATCGAACGGCATTTGCTCGCTCAATCCCAAAGTCGATCGCCTCTGCTTCGTGTGCGACATGGAGATCAACGCACGTGGTGAAGTGCTTGAATCGAGCTTCCACGAAGCCGTCATGCGCTCCCATGCGCGCTTGACCTATACGCAAGTGTGGAATGCCTTGGGTGAGGATATCGGCGAAGAAGACAAACTGCAGGCACTGGCAGCGGTCGGTGATCTGTTGCCGCAAGTCCGCAACCTACATGCTTTGTACAAAGTGTTCTCAGCTGCGCGTAAGTCGCGCGGCGCGATTGAGTTCGAATCGTCTGAAGTGCGCTTTGTGTTGGACAACACAGGGCAGGTGACGCAGGCGGGCATGTTGTTACGTAACGATGCACACAAGCTCATTGAGGAGTGCATGATTGCGGCAAACGTGGAAGCTGCGCGTTTTCTCGAGCGAAATCACATTCCCGCGCCCTATCGCATTCACGACAAGCCGCCTGAAGCGAAGTTTGCAGACACGTTGGAGTTCTTGAAAGAGTTCTCGCTGAGCTTGCCGCCGTGGGGCAAAATCCAACCGGGCGATTTCACGCGCTTGCTTGAGAAGATTCGCGAGCGGCCCGACGCGGCCTTGATCGAAACGGTGCTACTCCGCAGTCAAAGTTTGGCCGTGTACTCACCGGACAACATCGGTCACTTCGGCTTGGCACTGTCGGAATACGCGCACTTTACGTCGCCCATTCGTCGCTATCCCGATCTCTTGGTACACCGCGCGATCAAGCACATCTTGCATGGCGGATCCGCGGGTAAGGATTGGTATTCCCCGCGTGAAATGGCGGCACTGACGTTGCAGTGCAGCGAACGCGAACGTCGTGCAGACGAAGCCGAGCGTGAAGTGGATGAGCGCTATCGCGCTGCCTGGATGGAAAAGCACGTCGGTGGAAAGTTCAGTGGCGTGATTAGCGGCGTCACCAACTTCGGCGTCTTTGTTGAGTTGGATGAGTCAAAGGTCAATGGCTTGGTGCATGTGACCCAGTTGCCGAATGATTTCTATCACTTCGATCCCATTCGCAAAACCATGACAGGTGAGCGCCGCGGCCGCGTCTTCCGCTTGGGTGATCGCGTCGACATCATCGTGATGAAGGCCAATATGGAAGACCGCAAGATCGACTTCAAATTGGCCGAAGGCGGCGCAGCGCCGATGGAAGACACGCGCGGCAAGCCGGTCAAACGCAATAAGAAGAAATACTGAACGCGCACAGCAGGCACAATACGCACATGAGTAAAGATTCCCAATGGGTCGTCGGCCTAAACGCAGTGGCGGCAGCGCTCGAGCATGATGCTGCGCATGTGCTCGAAGTATTGATTGAAGCGGGGAGTCAAAACCCGCGTGCGACAGAGATCGAACAGCAGGCCAGAAGGCTCGGTATCGAAGTCCGCAAAGTCGGCAAGCAAGCGATGGAGGGCATCGCCGGCGGCGTGACCCGTCACCAGGGCGCGGCAGCGCGCTATGCGGCGGCGCCGGTGCTGGACGAGAACGCCTTGCAAGACATCGTCGATCAAGCGGACGGCAAAGCGCTCATTCTGGTGTTGGATGGTGTGCAAGATCCACACAACTTGGGTGCCTGTTTGCGCAGTGCCTATGCGGCCGGCGCCCATGCGGTGATGATCCCGAAAGACAAAGCAGTCCAGGTGAACGCTACGGTGCGTAAAACGTCGGCAGGTGCCGCTGATCGTATTCCGGTGGTGCGCGTCACCAATCTCGCGCGTGCCTTGAAGGACCTGCAGCAGCTGAATGTTTGGATTTACGGCATCGATGGTGAAGCCACGTCGCGCATCTACGACACCGACCTCAAAGGGAATGTCGCATTGGTGATGGGCAGCGAAGGCGAAGGCATGCGCCGTCTCACGCGTGAGCATTGCGATGGCATCGTCGCGATTCCGATGCCCGGCCAGATGGAAAGCTTGAATGTGTCAGTGGCGGCCGGAATCGCCTTGTTCGAAGCGGTGCGTCAGCGCGTTTCGGTGTGAGGATCGCCGCTTAGCGGTCCCCAACGATTCACCAAAGCACAAAAAACATCTGCGGTTCGCTCGGCATCATAGAGCGCAGAATGTGCCGCCTTGCTGTCCCATTGCACACCAATCGATTGCACAGCCCGAGCGAGCACGGTTTGACCTAAACCGACGCCGGCCAAAGTCACGGTATCGAACACCGAGAAAGGGTGGAAGGGATTGCGCTTGTGCTTGCTGCGCGCCACCGCCGCATTGACGAATCCCAGATCGAAATGCGCGTTGTGCCCTACAAGAATCGCGCGCTGACAGTTTTGAACCCGCACCTCTTCACGGACCAATGCAAAGACGTGCTCGAGCGCGTCGCGTTCCTGCTTGGCCAAGCGAAA
Organism: Lysobacter sp. HDW10; assembly: GCF_011300685.1. Lineage (NCBI taxonomy): Bacteria > Pseudomonadati > Pseudomonadota > Gammaproteobacteria > Lysobacterales > Lysobacteraceae > Lysobacter > Lysobacter sp. HDW10. The sequence goes on along the minus strand of NZ_CP049864.1, from coordinate 25,314 downwards.
CGGGTGATCCAATTGAATGCCGGTCACTTCTAGAGATTTTGGATCGATCTCCATGCCTTCGGCGGGCACCACATGGGCGTGCGCAGAATCGTGCAGTTTCAGCTGTCCGTTTTCGTCGAACCGCAGCGTCACCGCCGCAATCTCCAAGAGTGCGTGCTTGCCGCAGTCAAAGCCGCCGGTTTCGACATCCACCACCACGGGTAGAAAGCCGCGGAAACGGCTGGCCATGGTGAAGGGAGCGGTTTTTGACTCGATCGGTGCATCCATGCCGACAGTTTAACGGTGTCGCCGGCTAGGCAGCGACACAGAGGTGGCATCAGTCGTGCATGGTGTTGGAGTCGTCCATCTTGGTTCGACGCGGCAGTGCGCGCGGCCCGTGCACGCGATAGACGATGTTTTCAGCAATATTGGTGGCGTGATCACCGATGCGCTCGATGTTTTTTGCCATGAAGAGCAAGTGAGTGCACGAAGTGATATTGCGCGGATCTTCCATCATGTAGGTCAGCAGCTCGCGGAAGATGCCGGTGTACTGCATATCAAGGGCGGCGTCGTCCTCACGGACTTTCATGGCACGCTCCGGATCCAAGTCGGAATAGGCTTTCATGACATTGCGCAATTGCTGTACGGCCAGTCGTCCCAATGCATCCAGACCAACCACATGCGGCACGGGCAGGGCAGGCGCGGCATTCAAAGCGATCGCGCGCTTTGCGAGGTTCGAGGCATAGTCGCCCACACGCTCAATATCAGAGGCAATGCGTAACGAGCTCAAAATTGCGCGGAGGTCAGAGGCCAGCGGGCCACCGGTGGCGAGCTTCATGACGTCTTCGCTGACCTGTTGCTCGAGCGCATCAATGGCATCGTCGTTGGCAACAATGCGTTGTGCGGCACGGTCGTCACGACGTGCGATGACATCGAGTGCGGCTTCAAGCTGCGCAATGGCCATTTCGCCCATGCGTTCGATTTCCGAGCGCAAGCGCGCGTGTTCTTCTTCAATACCGGACATGAGGTGGGTGTTTGCCATGGTGAAAGTACCTGCGATCAGCCGAATCGGCCGGTGATGTAGTCTTCGGTTTGCTTCTGCGTCGGGTTGGAGAAGATCGTCGATGTTTCATCGTGTTCGATCAGGTCACCCAGATACATGAAAGCGGTGTAGTCGGATACGCGTGCGGCCTGTTGCATGTTGTGCGTCACGATACAAATTGTGTAGTCGTGTTTGAGCTCTTCCACAAGCTGCTCAATTCTTGCCGTCGAAATCGGATCAAGCGCAGACGTGGGCTCGTCTAACAACAGCACCTCAGGACGCAACGCAACCGCACGTGAAATGCACAGACGCTGTTGCTGTCCACCGGACAAGCCGAGCGCATTCTGTTGCAACTTGTCTTTCACTTCATCCCACAGTGCGCCTTGGCGCAAGGCATGTTCGACGCGATCTGCCATCTCGGATTTCGAGAGCTTTTCATGATGGCGAATGCCATACGCGACGTTTTCATAGATCGTCATCGGGAACGGCACAGGCTTTTGAAACACCATGCCGACCTTGCTGCGCAGCTTGTTCATCGAATACTTCGCGTCGAGAATATTCTCGCCATCGAGCACAACTTCGCCCGTGGCAACGAGGCCCGGGTACAAGGCATAAATGCGGTTGAATACGCGAAGCAAGGTGGACTTGCCGCAGCCCGATGGGCCGATTAACGCGGTCACGCGTTTTTCGGGGATGTTGAGCGTGATGTCTTTCAGTGCATGGAATTTGCCGTAATGGAAATTCAAATGTCGGGCGGCGAGCTTCGCTTCTCTCAGTGGCAAGTCGGCGGCCGAAGCTTGCAGGGAAGAGAAGGGTGCAGCAGTGTTCATATCGGGAGTCCGGCTGAAGTCAGTCATGTGGGGCGGCCTTACGCAGCAACACGATTCTGGCGAAAAGACTTAAAAGGAAAATGAAAGCGGTGACGACAAGTGCGCCGGCCCATGCAAGGTGTTGCCAGTTCTCATAAGGGCTACCGGCGAACTTGTACATCACCAAGGGAATGGACGACATTGGGCCCGTCACATCCGCGCTGAAAAATTCGTTGCCGAAAGCGGTAAAAATCAAAGGTGCCGTTTCGCCCGAGATGCGTGCCAAGGCCAACAAAATGCCTGTCACGACACCCGGCGCAGCAGAGCGATACAGCACTTGCATAATCATCTTCCATTGCGGGACGCCCAAGGAGAGGGCGGCTTCGCGCATCGTTGTAGGCACAAGCCGCAACATTTCGTCGGTGGTTCGAACAATGACGGGCAAGACGATGAAGGCCAAAGAAATGGCACCCGCGATCGCCGAGAAACGACCGCCGGTATTCATCACGTACACGGCGTACACAAACAAGCCCAACACGATCGAAGGCGCAGACAGCAGCACGTCGTTGACGAAGCGCACAGCACTGCCCAACTTGCTGCGATCGCCGTACTCCGCGAGCCAAGTGCCCGCAGCAATGCCGATCGGTGTGCCGAGCAAGATCGCCATGCCGCACATCAGCAGACTGCCCACGAACGCGTGTCGTAAACCGCCACCCGATTCATTCGGCGGCGGTTGATCACCGACGAAGAGGTTCCAGTCCAAGCCTGGCAGGCCGTTCTTCACCAGGGTGAAAAGAATCCATGCCAAAAAAGCCAAGCCAAAAATCGTCGCAGCAACTGACAACGACACTGCAATTGCGTTGATGATCGCGCGACGGCGATACAGCGATCTACTTGCAGAGGATGTGACCTGCGCGTTCATCAGCGCCCCTCCTTGCGTTCAAGTCGACGGAGCATTAGGCGCGCCAACGCCAATACCACGAAGGTCACAATAAAGAGTACGAAGCCCAACAACAGCAGTGCAGCACGATAGGTCTCGGTCGCTTCACCAAAATCATTCGCGATCAAGGCGGCAATTGTCGTCGAAGGTTCGAACAACGAGGCCGTGAAGTTCACACTATTGCCAATGACAAAGGCGACCGCCATGGTTTCACCCAAAGCGCGACCCAGGCCTAAAAACACACCGCCAATCACCGCAGACCGGGTGTAGGGCAGCACGATGTCCCAATTCACTTCCCATCGCGTCGAGCCCAATGCATAGGCACTTTCTTTCAGGCGCGTCGGGACCGTCAAAAAGACCTCGCGCATTGTGGACGCAATGAACGGGATGATCATGATGGCAAGCACCAAGCCCGCCGTGAACATCCCCGCGCCGATCGGCACCCCTTCGAACAGACGGCCCACAACGGGCCATTGCGCAAGATGCTCACTCACCCAAGGGATAAAGGTTTCGCGCATCATCGGCATCAACACGAAGAAGCCCCACATGCCATAGATGATGGAAGGCACACCCGCCAGCAGTTCGATCAATACACCGATCGGTGTTCTGAGTTTGCGGGGTGCCACTTCCGTCAGAAAAAATGCGATGCCGAAGCTCACCGGCACACCGATGATGAGGGCGATGATCGATGTGACGATCGTGCCGTAGATCGGTACCAAGGCGCCGTACTTGTTTTGCACGGGATCCCAATCGGTGGACAGAAAGAAGTCGAGTCCTTCTTGCATCAAGACGGATCGACCACCCCATAGCATCGACAATGCGGCACCGGCGAGCGAAACGAGCACGAAGATCGCTGTTGCAGTCAGTGCCCAACGGAAGACGCGATCGTTGCGTGCATCGATCACGTCTGTTGAGAGATCCGTTTTGCGCGTCAAAGCTGTGGCATTCATGTGTACGGGCGTCGATTACTTAAAGTTTACAGCCCAAGACGCTTCGATCTGCTGCACAAGCGCCGGCGGAAGCGGTACGTAATCCAAGGCTTCCGCCTGCTTCTGGCCCTTCTCAAAAGCCCACTTGAAAAAGTCGAGCGCAGCGGCGCGTGCGGCCGGATTTTTCGGGTGCTTTTGCATGATCATGAAGTTGCTGGCGGCGATCGGCCAAGCGTCTTGTCCGCTGGCATTGGTGATGACCAAGTTGAAATCTTTCGCGTTCTGCCAATCTGCCGAAGCCGCGGCGGCGGCAAAGCTTGCCGCATTGGGTTGCACCCAAGCACCTGCTGCGTTCTGCAAAGTGGCGTACGACATTTTGTTTTGCAACGCGTAGGAGAGTTCGACGTAGCCGATCGACTGCTTCATCTGCTTGACATACGAGGCGACGCCTTCGTTGCCCTTGCCGCCGATGCCCGAGGTCCAATTCACACTGGTCCCTTCGCCGACAGCCGCTTTGAATTCCGGGCTGACTTTCGACAAGTAGTTCGTGAAGTTGAACGTGGTACCCGAGCCATCCGAACGACGCACCACATTGATCTTCTCTGCGGGCAGGGTGGCACCCACATTCAACGCTGCAATCTTCGGGTCATTCCACTGCGTGATCTTGCCCATGTAAATCTCTGCAAGCACGGAGCCTGTCAGGCGAAGCTTGCCAGCGCTTTCGAAACCAGTGAGGTTGATGACCGGCACGACGCCGCCGATCGCACTCGGGAATTGCGCAAGGTTCGCTGCTGCCAATTCTTCGCTGCTCAAGGGTTTGTCTGAGGAGCCGAAATCCACCGTACCGGCTTTGATCTGCGCGATTCCGCCACCTGAGCCAATCGATTGGTAATTGATCTTGTTGCCGGTGGCAGCGCGGTAGTCGCTCGACCACTGCGCCATCAGCGGATAGATGAAGCTTGCGCCTGCGCCCGTCACTTGTGCCTCGGCCTTGGGTGCAACGCCCGCCGTTTCCGTCTTCTGGGTACAACCCGCTACCAGCACAACTGCTGCCAGTGCAAGCGCGGTGAGCGTTTTTGATGCGTGTTTCATTCCGACTCCAAAAGGCGCTGATGCGCTATGAAAAATCCTGTTGCGTCATAAGAACGTTTTTAGATGACAGGAATATGACGAAACAGGACGCATCGGTCATAAACCTGCCATGTGCACAAAAAAAGCGAGCCGAGGCCCGCTTTGTATGCATTTTCGAAAGGGTTTGAGATCAGTAGGTCACTTCAGCCGCCCAATAGGTCTTGATTTGCTGGACCAAACTGTTCGGCAGCGGAACGTAGTCCAAAGCCATGGCTTGTGCGCCACCATTGGCATAAATCCAGGTGAAGAAGGCCTTGGCATTCTTAGCGGTGTCCACGTTTTTCGGTCGCTTGTGCATCAAGATGAAGTTGGTCGCGGTTATCGGCCACGATTTTTCGCCCTTGGCATTGGTCATGACCAAGTAGAAGTCCTTCGAGTTGGCCCAGTCAGCATTGGCCGCAGCGGCTTGGAAGGTGTCATCACTTGGATTCACAAAGTTGCCGGAGGCGTTCTTCAAGCGTGTGTAGGTCAGTTTGTTTTGCAGTGCGTAAGACAGCTCCACATAGCCAATCGAGCCCTTGATTTGCTTAACGTATGCAGCGACGCCTTCATTGCCTTTGCCGCCGATACCTGTCGACCATTTGACCGACGTGCCTTCGCCGTACTTCGCTTTCCAATCGCTGTTTACTTTCGACAGATAGTTGGTGAAGTTAAATGTCGTGCCCGAAGCATCAGAGCGATGCACAACCATGATTTTGTCGTTCGGCAGTTTCACGCCACCGTTCAGTGCGACGATGCGCGGATCGTTCCAGTTCTCGACTTTGCCGGCAAAAATATCGGCCAGCAGGGCGCCATCGAACTTCATCGCGCCCGCGGGGACACCTGGCAAATTGACGACCGGTACGACGCCGCCAATCACCGAAGGGAATTGAATCAAGCCGAATTGTTCGAGCTCGGCCGGCTTGAGGGGTGCGTCGGACGAACCGAAGTCCACTGTGCCCGCTTTGATTTGTGCAATACCGCCACCGGAACCGATCGATTGATAGTTCACTTTCTTTCCGGTGGCTTTGACGTAGTCAGAAGACCACTTCGACATGACCGGATAGACGAACGATGCGCCAGCACCGGTAACATCGGACGCCATGGCTTGACTGCTAAATGCCACGGCTGCGGTCAATGCGACCGCGCTCAATTGAATGAACTTAGACACGGGGAGTTCCTTTTAATTGGGTGTTGAAATGGATTACCAAAAGAACTGGAAGCGCGCTTCGACCATGTTCGGATCGTCGTGGACACGGCCGTTGACGACCCGGTTATTCCAGTTGGGATCTGCAGAGAAAGCAGCAGGTGTGCGGTTATAGAACTTGGAAGATTTGACCGCCACGTAGTTCAACGAGACTTTGAAATTCGAATGCCAATACCAGTTGGCGCCAAGCGTCCAGGTATCGAGCTTGCCGCCTTCATAGGTGTAAGGTGCGACCGTTGGTACACCGCCCACCGTCGTGAACGTGCCGTCGTTCAAGTTCAGCGTGTCGTAACGCAAACCGAGTTGGAGCATGCCGGTCGCAGGTTCATTCGGGAGCGGCGTGGTTGGCGTGCCACCCTTGTAGCCAAACTTTTCACCGGTGACATTCCAAACGGCACTGACATAACCGCCTGAGCCGTTCCAATTCTTCAAGGTGTCGAATTTGCGCGTCACCGTGGTCTTCATGTATTCACCCTGGACCTTGAACGGACCTGAGATGAACAAGGCTTCGCCGCCGATGATGGACACGTCTTTGGCGCGATCGATGTTGCCGGTGTCGACGAAGCGATTTGCAGCCAAATCGGCGTTGGGACGCGAACGCAGGCGTGCACGATCCCACTGCGTTGCACCAGGGTAGGTGGCGATTTCCGCTTCATAGCGGTTGTAGCTGAGGCCGAGATGCAACGTGGTGTCTTCGTTATTGATCGGGGCGAAGTAGCCACGCACACCAAACCCATTGCCACGATTCCCGCCACGCGTGAGTTCACGTCCGAAGATCGATGCGGCTACCGCCCAGTTGTTGTCGCCATAGGTATACATCGCGCCGACACGACGACCGACACCGAAGGTGTTGGTGATGTTTGCCTTGGCGATGAAGTCGTTGTTCTTGGTCGACGACAGTTCTTCCATGCTGTTGAGCTGCTTGTATTGGCCCACTTGCACGGTGTGGTTGCTGTTGCCGCCGATCTTGTACTTCCAGTTCACGTCCAGCCATTTCTTGCCATAGGCGTCATAGCCCATGACCCATTCGTTATTGCCGGGACCCTTGCCCTTCAATACGAGCTCAGCGCGACGCATGCTCCATTCTTGGCGGCGACCGTCGTTGGATGCATTGCGAGAGAGACCGCCAATACCGAAGTCGAACTTGTCTTCATCAAAGTAGATGAAGTCCGCTTGCACGAGGCCTTCAAACGAAATTTCTGAGCCGGCCACGCGATCCATCGTGATCTCGGCGTGGGCAGCAGGAGCGAAAATGATTGCAGCCAATCCGGCGGCAAGTAGATGACGTGTCGGTTTCATTACAGGATGCCCTTGGGCGTTTGGATGACCTGCGCAGATTACGGTGTGAATATTTCGTTTGCGTGACAAGAAAGCGCGGAATTTCAATCGCGGTGCAGCGCTCACTCGAGAGACGCAAGTTGCTTGTCGGTGTAGTTGCACAAATCCACAATTGGGCATGCGCGACATTGCGGAGATCGCGCCTTACAAATGTAACGACCATGCAATATCAGCCAATGGTGCGCATGTTGCATCGCCCATTTCGGCACACGTTTCATCAATTTGTCTTCGACTTGTCGCACGGTCTTGCCAGGCGCCATGCCTGTGCGATTGGAAACACGAAAAATGTGCGTATCCACCGCCATCACCGCTTCACCGTAGAGCGTGTTGAGCACGACATTGGCTGTTTTGCGGCCGACACCTGGCAAGGCCTCGAGTTCAACGCGCGTCTTTGGCACTTCACTGTTGTGCTGCTCAAGCAGTGCGTTTGAGAGCGCGATGACGTTGGCAGCCTTCGCGTTGTAAAGGCCCAAGGTCGCGATGTAGGGCTTGAGGCCCTCTACGCCCAAGGCGGCAACTTTCTTCGGTGAATTGGCCACCGGATACAGCTTGCGAGTGGCTTTGTTGACGCCGATATCTGTCGATTGCGCAGACAACACCACGGCCACCAAGAGCTCGAACGGCGAGTCATACAGCAGTTCGGTTTTGGGCGTGGGTTCCAACTCGCAAAACCGATGAAAGGCTTCATCGATTTGAGCGAGGGTCATCAGCTTCGAGCGGGCTGTCACTGTTGCGGCTTTTTCACGCGTGCCAGTGCGCGCAGCAATGCAGCATTGGCGGCAGGTGGAAGCTTGCTGGTTTGATCCAGCTTGTTCTGATGCGCCGTATCGCGCGCATGCTTGCGCGCGGCGACGCGCTTGTTGCGTTGATTGAAGCGCTCGCGCGCGGCCAGAGCCGTCCGCCGACGCGACGCGGCACTGTCGACGCGGCGTGCGTCTTCTTCGGACAGATTCAATCGAAGCAGTTCGTCCAACGCCGGCGCATGCAGCAGTCCCGCCGCAAGGGCGGCATCCACATCATTCAAGCGCAAAGCAGCCAAGACGCTTTGCGCGTCGAACGATGGCAGGTCTTGTGGGTCTGCCATTGACATGCGCTCAGCGTCCTTTGAAAACCGCGGGGCGCTTTTCCAAGAACGCCGTCGTGCCTTCGCGCATGTCTTCTGTGGAGAACATTAAGCCGAATTGTGCCGATTCGTATTCCAAACCTTCTTCAATGCCGCACTCGCCACCGACGTTGAGGCAATCCAACATGCCGCGCAATGCGAGGGGCGACGCATGGGCAAATTGCGTCGCCAATTCAAACGTCGCGGCTTCGAGTGCTTCTGCTGCGACAACGCGATTGACGATGCCCAATTGCAACGCACGGTCTGCCGTGATCGGCGCACCGGTCAAGCAAAGCTCAAGCGCGGCAGCGCGGCCTGCCAATCGAAGCAAACGTTGTGTGCCACCAAAACCGGGAATCAAACCGAGATTGATTTCGGGTTGACCGACTTTGGCGTTCTCTGAAGCAATGCGCATATGGCAGCACATGGCGAGCTCGAGGCCACCGCCCAATGCAAATCCGTTCACCATGGCGATGACCGGCTTAGACAAGCGCTCCACGCTGCGCATCATGCGCGTGCCGCGCAATGAGAAATCACGGCCTTCAGCGGCAGACAGGGTGTTCATTTCGCTGATGTCCGCACCTGCGACAAAGGCTTTCGGACCCGCGCCCGTGAGGATGATCACGCGAATGTGCGCGTCTTGCTCGGCATCTACAAAGGCCGCATCCAGCGCATCCAAGGTCGCCGCATTAAGCGCGTTCAGCTTTTCCGGCCTATTCACGGTGATGACGCAAATGGCGTCTTTTTTGCTAATTAACAACGGAGAATCAGTCATTTGCGGCTCTTGGCGTGAATGGGAACTTTGTTCGGGAACCGCGGTCTGAGGCTGTAAGTCGCGGTTTTGCCCTTCGGTCGTTATCCTAACGTGCTGGTCGGTCGATGTGCGGCTGCCACTTTAAACATCAGGAGTTTTTGAATGAAGATGCGTTACCTGGCCGCGGCTCTCGCCGCAGCATCGCTTGCCACCTCGGTTGCGCACGCGCAAGATCTCAATTCCGACAAAGGCAAGCTGAGCTATTACTTCGGCTATCGTGCGGGCGCCAACATGGCTGGCCTGACGCAACAAGGCGAACAAATCGATATCAATGCGGCCATCAAAGGCATGCAAGATGCGTATGCGAAAAAGCAACCGCCTTTCACCGAAGCACAGTTGAAGCCGGCTGTTGACGCATTCCAAAAGCGTATGGAACAACGCGGCGCACAAGCCAAAGCGGAATTCGATAAAGCTGCGGCGGCCAACAAGACCGTCAGCGCCAAGGTGATGAACGATAACAAGGCCAAGCCGGGTGTCGTTGCATTGCCAAGCGGCGTTCAGTACCGCGTGATCGAAAAGGGCACCGGCGCACGTCCGACCTTGAGCAGCACCGTGGCTTTGGATATCAACGGTCCTTACGCTTACGGCGACGCACCGCAAGGCAACAAGGGCGTTCAATCGGTTCCGTCCATCAAGGTCAGCGAAATCCAATTGGTTGGTCTGCGTGAAGCAATCACGCAAATGCCGGCCGGTTCGCGCTGGGAAATCACCTTGCCGCCGGAAAAAGCATTTGGCGATCAACCGAACCCGGACGTCCCGCCGAATGTGGTGGTTCAGTTCGACGTGAAAGTTAAGTCGGTTAAGTAAGACGTACACACAGCGGTAAGGTGTGTCATGGACGCCGACTGGAGACAGTCGGCGTTTCTATTTCAAGGTGAATCGTTTGAATCAGTTTGTCATCAGCCCATGCGTGTCGGTTTGCGAAGTGAACGAGCGCAACGTCTGTGTCGGCTGTTTGCGCACGTTGGATGAGATCGCGGCTTGGGGCATGATGAGTCATGCAGAACGCTTGCGCATCATGACCGAAGAGTTACCCAAACGTGAGGCCGAGGATGTCGCCTGATTTCCAGCAAGGCGATGCCGCATCGCAACTGGAATTCATCGAGCACAAAATCCTGCCCTTGGATGTCGTGCCCGAGTGGGGTTGCGAGGAAGTCGAGAATGCTTCTTTGATGCGCGAGGCGCTGGGCATCATGGAATTTCGCGATGCTGCAGTGCTGATCGGCCTGATTCGGCGCGCAACGGGGCTCAATGTGCTGCTCACCGTGCGTGCAGAAGCCATGCGCAGTCATGCAGGACAGGTCAGCTTTCCGGGTGGACGTGTGGATGACAGTGATGCGTCTGTGGTGCACGCCGCGCTGCGCGAATTGCAAGAAGAAACCGGTATTCCTGAAATGCTGGTGCGTCCCATGGGTGTGCTCCCGCCGATGGCCACAATCAGCGGCTATCAAGTCGTTCCGGTCGTTGCAGAAATTGAATCAGACCATCGCATTGAGATGAATCCTCGCGAGGTCTCTGCGGTGTTCGAAGCGCCACTGGACTGGCTGCTGAATACCGCAAATTTGGAGTATCGTGAGATCGGAATGGGCACCCATTCGCGCAAAATTCCGCAGTACATCATTCACGCGGACTACGCGCCGTATCCGATTTGGGGGGCTACCGCGATGATGTTGCAAAATCTTCGCGCGCATCTGGAGAAGAACACATGAGCTGGTTTACTTTGGTGGATTGCGAGACATTGGCGACGTCGCTCGCCGACAGTTCAATTCGCATAGTCGACGCGCGTGCGGTGGTGGGCGGTGCACGCGGGGCAGGGCGCGAGGCCTATGAAATCGCACATTTGCCTGGCGCGCAGTTCGTCGACTTGGAAACCGATCTCTCGGACCATTCAATAGAAGGACAAGGACGTCATCCTTGGCCGAGTGACGCGGATTTTGCCGTGTTGCTGCAAAAATTGGGCATCAGCCCTGACCATCAAGTTGTGGTCTACGACGCGGATGTCGGCATGTATGCCGCGCGATTCTGGTGCATGCTGCGCTTGTTTGGCCATGCCAAGGTCGCCGTGTTGGATGGCGGCATTGCGCGCTGGTTACAGCTGGGTTTGCCGGTCACGTCTGAAATCAAAGTGGCCGAACGCACAGAGATGCGTCACCCGGGCGGATTCGACTACGCCCGATTGTTTGATCACGAAGACGTCGCCGCACACGTCGAGTCAGGCGGGTTGTTGGTGGATGCACGCGCACCCGAACGCTTCCGTGGCGAAACCGAACCGCTCGATCGCAAAGCCGGTCACGTACCGGGCGCCGTGAATCGGCCGTTTATGGCGAATGTGTCCGAAGGCGTTTTCAAGTCGAAAGATGTGCTGTTCGAAGAGTTCCACACATTGCTGTCAGGGCGGACGCCGTCCGATATGGTGGCGATGTGCGGCTCAGGCGTTACCGCGTGTCATCATTTGCTCGCGATGGCGCATGCCGGACTTGAAGGCGTCAAACTTTACAAAGGCAGTTGGAGTGGTTGGATCGCCTCCGACGCGCGCCCTGTTGAAACAGGCGAATCGAGTTACATAGGACACCCGCACGAATGAAGACACTCGCATTTTTCTTGGGCGCACTCGTGTTGCCGATGATGGGCTGTGCGCAATCCAAGCCGGCCATCTGTGCGCCGCAGTTTACCCAGGCGACTGTGCGCGTCATGCCGGTCGAAATGCCGATGCAGGCCGCGTACGTGACGATTCACAACCCGTGCAAACAGGTCATTGAAATCACATCCGCCAGCAGTTCGGGTTGGGCAGACGTGTCGCTGCATTCGACCCAAATCGTCAATGGCGTCAGCAAGATGCGTGCAATGCCGGTGCTTACCATTGCGCCCGGCGCGACCGTGCAAATGCACTCCGGTGGCACGCACATCATGTTGATGTCACCCACGCGCAAAGTGCGCGCAGGTGATCGCACAGAGTTGACCTTTACATTGCGCGACGGTCGTACGTTACGCGTACCGTTTGCCGTAAAGCCGATTTAATACAGCGCAACGCGTGGTCTAAGAGGCCGCGGGCTCCATCAGCATTTCCGACGCGTGACGGACACCTTCCGGTAGCGTGATCGGCTTGCCCGTCTTGCGGCTGATCCATACCGCCACCACTTGGCCATCGCAGTACAAACGCCCATCGTCACCGACGATGCGATGGCCGATCGTGACGCTGGAAGTACCGAGTGCCGCCGTAAACAGTTCGACGTGGACATTGGCCGGATATTCAATCGGGAACTTGTAGTTCACCAATGCCGACGCAATCACCGGCGCAAACTCGTCCGTCAACCACGGCTCACGCAGTGTGGCAAACCAGCGAATCCGTGCTTCTTCAAGAAACGTCAAATAGTTGGAGTTATTGACGTGATTGAACGCATCCAGATCACGCCAGCGCAATTCAATGGGGTAGGTAAATGCCATGATTCAAGCCTTAAGCAGGGGCGCGAGGAAGCGCCCAGTGTGTGAGACCTTGTTTTTAGCCACTTCTTCCGGTGTGCCTTGCGCGATCAGTTCACCGCCGCGATGGCCGCCTTCAGGTCCCATGTCGATCACCCAATCTGCGGTCTTGATGACGTCCAGATTGTGTTCGATGACCACTACGGTATTGCCGTCGTCGCGCAAACGATGCAGCACACCCAAGAGCGCTTCGATATCGTGGAAGTGCAAGCCCGTGGTGGGCTCATCCAAAATGTAGAGCGTGCGTCCGGTATCGCGTCGCGACAGTTCTTTCGACAGCTTCACGCGTTGCGCTTCACCGCCCGACAGGGTCGTCGCCGATTGCCCCAGTTTGATGTAGCTCAAACCCACGTCCATCAAAGTTTCGAGCTTGCGCGCAATGGAAGGCACGGGTGCAAACAAGGCGAGTGCATCTTCCACCGTCATGTCGAGCACATCATGGACGCTATAACCCTTGTAGAGAATCTCCAAGGTTTCGCGGTTGTAGCGTTTGCCGTGACACACATCGCATGGCACGTAGACGTCTGGCAAGAAGTGCATTTCGACTTTGATCAAGCCATCGCCCTGGCAGGCTTCGCAGCGACCACCTTTGACGTTGAAACTGAAACGTCCCGGCGCGTAGCCGCGCGCACGCGCTTCGGGCACCTGCGCGTAGAGTTCGCGCAAAGGTGTGAACAAGCCCGTGTACGTTGCTGGATTCGAGCGAGGGGTTCGACCAATCGGCGACTGATCGATGTCGACCACTTTATCGAACAGATCGAGGCCCTTGATGTCTTTGTGTTCCGAGGGCTTGTGTGAGGCGCCATTGATTTCGTTGGCGGCCAGTGCGTACAAGGTGTCGTTGATCAGTGTTGATTTGCCCGAGCCGGAAACACCCGTCACACAAGTGAACAAGCCGGCCGGTATCTCCAAATCGACGCCTTTCAAGTTGTTGCCACGCGCACCTTTCAACTTCAGCATTTGCTTCTTGTTCGGCGCGTGTCGCTTCTTTGGCACTTCAATCTTTCGCTTGCCACTCAAGAATTGTCCGGTGACAGAGCGCGGCGAATTCATGATGTCTTCGACGCTGCCTTGACCCACGACTTCGCCGCCGTGCACACCGGCACCGGGGCCAATATCCAGGACATGATCTGCAAGCTTGATCGCGTCTTCGTCGTGTTCGACCACGATGACCGTATTGCCCAAGTCACGCAGTCGCGTCAGCGTGCCAAGCAAGCGCTCGTTGTCGCGTTGATGCAGGCCGATTGAGGGTTCATCCAGTACGTACATCACACCGACCAGTCCGGCGCCGATTTGCGATGCGAGGCGAATGCGCTGCGCCTCACCACCCGACAAGGTGTCCGCCTTTCGTTCCAGCGTGAGGTAGTCCAAGCCAACGTCGATCAAGAAGCGCAAACGCTCGCCAATTTCCTTGACGATCTTGACCGCGATTTCGCCACGCCAACCGGGCAATGTCAGCTGTTGGAAAAAGGCCATCGCATCACCGACAGGCAATACGACAATTTCGTGCAGTGGCTTTTCGTCCACAAACACATTGCGCGCCTCACGATTCAGGCGTGCGCCACCACAGGCGGGGCAAGGGCGCTCGCTGATGTATTTCGACAACTCTTCGCGAACCGCAGAAGACTCTGTCTCGCGGTAACGGCGCTCGAGGTTCGGCAGAATGCCTTCAAAGGCATGTTTGCGTTGCATGCGCGTGCCGGCGTCGTTGACATAGGTGAATTGAATCGCCTTGCCTTTGCTGCCGTACAACACCGCGTCTTGCTTGTCGGCATCCAAGTCTTGCCAGGGCGCGTCGACTTTGAAGTCATAGTGCTTCGCCAATGACTGAATCATTTGGAAGTAATAGCCGTTGCGTCGATCCCAGCCGCGCACAGCACCCGCTGACAATGACAACTCAGGGTGAATCACGACACGTGCCGGATCAAAGAATTGCGCAACGCCCAAACCGTCGCAGGTGGGGCACGCACCTTGCGGTGAATTGAACGAGAACAAACGCGGTTCGAGTTCAGGCAACGCGTAATCACACACAGGGCAGGAATAGCGCGATGAGAACAGCTGCGCGTCTTCCTTCTCGTTGTCCATGGATTGAACAAAGGCCATGCCATCGCCCAATTTCAAGGCGTTTTCAAAGCTTTCTGCCAAGCGTTGGCGAATGTCGTCGCGCACTTTGAAGCGATCGATCACAGCTTCAATCGTGTGCTTTTGTCGCAGCGCGAGCTTCGGCACCGCGTCGATCTCATACAAGATGCCGTCAACACGCACGCGCACATACCCTTGCGCGCGCAGTTGCTCGAAGATGTGTGCGTGCTCGCCTTTACGTTCGCGAATAACCGGCGCCAACAGCATCCAGCGCGTATCCGCTTTTTTCGGATCGTCTGCCATCGCCATGACCGTGTCGACCATCTGACTGACGGTTTGCGCTTCAAGTGCGAAATGATGATCGGGACAACGCGGCGTACCGACGCGTGCATACAGCAAGCGCAAGTAATCGTAGATCTCGGTAATGGTGCCGACCGTGGAACGCGGATTATGCGAGGTCGACTTTTGCTCAATTGAGATCGCGGGCGACAAGCCTTCAATGTGATCCACATCGGGCTTGTCCATGACGCTCAAGAACTGACGCGCATACGCCGACAGCGATTCCACGTAACGGCGCTGACCTTCAGCGTAGATGGTGTCGAAGGCGAGGGAGGATTTACCCGAGCCCGACAGGCCCGTAATGACAATCAGCTTGTCCCGCGGCAAGTCGATGTCGATATTTTTAAGGTTGTGTGTACGTGCACCGCGAACGCGGATCGTATCCAGTGCCATCTTGGGTTTCCGTCGGCCAATCGATAAGTTTAAGCTGAGTGGCGGTCATGACGCTGCCATTCAAGGGCGCCGGACGAATCCCCCGGATCTGTTGGGTCTTCGTTTAAAATCAATATCTTAGGCGTCCATCCCTTTCCGGTTATTGACCTTGCAGCAAGCCTCTACGCGCTGCTATAATTCTCGGTTCAGTGCGCCTGAAGCGCGCTGGACCACAATAACGACAAAGGAAGCTTGGTCATGTACGCAGTTGTAGTAACCGGCGGTAAGCAATACCGCGTGATGCAGGGCGAAACCCTGCGCGTCGAGAAACTCGACCTTGAGGCTGGTAAGGACGTCACGTTCGATCAAATCCTGATGCTGGGTGATGGCGATGGCGTGAAGTTCGGTGATGCGCTGAAGGGCGCTACCGTTTCCGCCAAGGTTGTCGGCCACGGCCGCGCTGATAAATTGCGCATCGTGAAGTTCCGTCGCCGTAAGCACCACATGAAGCAGATGGGTCACCGTCAGCATTACACCGAAATCGAGATCACCGGCATTGCCGGCGGCAAGAAGTAAGGAGAGAACCTCATGGCACATAAGAAGGGCGTAGGCTCCTCGCGCAACGGTCGCGATTCCAACCCGAAATACCTCGGCGTCAAGATGTACGGCGGCCAAGCCATTGAAGCCGGCAACATCATCGTTCGCCAACGCGGCACGCAATTCCACCCGGGTACCGGCGTGGGCTTGGGCCGTGACCACACCTTGTTCGCGCTGGTCGACGGCAAGGTTGAGTTCTCCGTGAAGGGTGCTAACAAGCGCCGCACGGTGAGCGTCGTCTCCGGCGAATAATCCGCCCGGGCGTTTGCTTTCGAAAGGCCCCGCTTCGGCGGGGCTTTTCATTTTCATCTCCGTATTTGAATTAAGGTTGTGCCATGAAACTCGTCGACGAAGCAGAAATCACAGTTGAAGCCGGCAACGGTGGCAACGGTTGCGTGGGCTTTCGCCGTGAGAAATTCATCCCATTGGGTGGCCCGGACGGCGGCGATGGCGGCAACGGCGGCAGCGTGTGGATCGTGGCCGACGAAAACCTCAATACCTTGGTCGACTTCCGTCACGAGCGCATCTTCCGTGCCCAGCGCGGCGAGAACGGCATGGGCCGCCAGATGTATGGCAAGGCCGGCGAAGATCGCATCATCGTTGTGCCTGTCGGCACGGTGATTACCAATGTGGCGACAGACGAAGTCATTGGCGACCTGACCGCGCACGGTGATCGATTGTTGGTGGCACGCGGCGGTAAGGGCGGCCTCGGCAATATGCACTTCAAGAGCTCGGTCAATCGTTCGCCGCGTCAAAGCACGCCGGGCGAACAGGGCGAAGCGCGCGACCTGCGCATGGAGCTCAAGCTGTTAGCAGACGTCGGCCTGTTGGGTTTCCCGAACGCGGGTAAATCCACCTTGATCCGTGCCGTCTCTGCCGCAACGCCCAAAGTGGCCGACTATCCTTTCACCACGCTGTATCCAAACCTCGGTGTGGTCAGCGTGGAGCCGCATCGCAGCTTTGTCATCGCCGATATTCCGGGTTTGATTGAAGGTGCGGCGGACGGGGCAGGGCTCGGTGCCTTGTTCCTGCGTCACATCCAGCGCACAGGCCTGTTGCTGCATTTGGTGGAAATCGAACCCTTGGATGGCAGCGATGCTGTCGATCAAATTCGTGCGATCGAACGCGAGCTCGAAAAGTTTGATGCCGGTCTGATGGAGAAGCCGCGTTGGTTGTT
This sequence comes from Lysobacter sp. HDW10, assembly GCF_011300685.1. NCBI lineage: Bacteria > Pseudomonadati > Pseudomonadota > Gammaproteobacteria > Lysobacterales > Lysobacteraceae > Lysobacter > Lysobacter sp. HDW10. The sequence continues at coordinate 7,997 of NZ_CP049864.1, read as the reverse complement.
GTTGAACAAAGCCGATCTACTGCCCAAGGAAGATGCCGACGCGTTGGCGAAACACATCGTCGAAACTTTAGGCTGGCAAGCACCCTGGTTTGTTATTTCAGGTTTGGCGCACGAAGGCACGCGCACTGTCATGTTGCAAGTGCAGGCCTTCTTGGACGAACAAGCACGTCAACTGCGAGAAGCCGCCGACCTTGCCTAGGTTCGGCATCCACAGCACACGCACACAAAAAACCCGGGTTTCCCCGGGTTTTTGTTCTTCCAATCCGTTGTACGTCTTAAGCGGCTTTCAACGCACGAATACGTGCATTGAGGCGGCTCTTATGACGAGCGGCCTTGTTCTTGTGGATCAGACCGCGCGAGGCGAAACGATCGAGAATCGGGGTTGCAGCGGCGAGCGCTTCGGTCGCGCCTTGCGCGTCGTTGTCTTGAAGTGCTTTCAGCACCTTCTTGACCGACGTGCGCAGCATCGAACGCTGGCTGTTGTTGCGGGCATTGCGCACAATGGTTTGCTTTGCGCGCTTCTTGGCAGACTTGATATTGGCCACGAGTAAACCTGAAAAATCGGATTAAGGAAGAGCTCGCTCTAGGCGAGACCGGAAATTATGGCTGAGAATACCCATTGCGTCAACCAGGACACCCTCGAATGAAGCCAAGCCCTTCAGTTGCCCCCAAGCCCCGCCAGAAGAGCATGGCGCGTGGCATTGCCGCGTTTGGGAGCATGACGCTGATTAGCCGTGTATTCGGGCTATTGCGCGATATTGCCGTCAATACACAGTTTGGCGCCAATGCGGTTACAGACGCCTTCTGGGTGGCCTTTCGGATCCCCAATTTCATGCGCCGCCTGTTTGCCGAGGGCTCGTTTTCCACAGCCTTCGTCCCGGTCTTCACTGAGATCAAAGAAACACGCCCCCATGCAGATCTAAAGGCGCTGGTCGCCCGAACTGCCGGCACCTTGAGCGCCGTGCTCATGATCGTGACCGCACTCGGCATGCTCTGCGCGCCGTGGATTGCCACCTTGTTCTCGAACACAGAGGAACCCGTGCCGGGGCAGGTTGAGCTCATCACGCAACTGCTCTATCTGACCTTCCCCTTCCTGCTCTTCGTGTCGCTGACGGCATTGGCGGCGGGTGCGTTGAACAGCTATCAGCGTTTCGGCTTGCCAGCCTTTGCGCCGGTCATATTGAACATCTGCATGATCGTGGCCGCGCTTTGGGGCAAGAACTACACCGATCCGCCGATTTTGGCCCTGGGTTGGGCGGTGATGGCGGGTGGCATTTTGCAGCTTCTGTTCCAATTTCCGGCCCTCGCAAAACTCGATTTGTTGGCGGTTCCGAAGCTTGGTTTCAGGCATCCGGACGTTCGACGCGTCATGAAATTGATGGTGCCGACCTTGATCGGTTCGTCTGTCGCGCAAATCAATTTGCTGTTCGACACCTTCATTGCGGCGAAGTTGGCGTCGGGCTCGCAAAGCTGGCTCTCTACGGCTGATCGCTTCCTCGAACTGCCCTTAGGTGTGTTCGGTATTGCATTGGGCACGGTCATCTTGCCGGCCTTGTCGCGCCATCACGTCAATGCAGATCGCCATGCCTTTTCAAAATCGCTGGACTGGGGTCTGCGCAGCACGCTGATCATCATTTTGCCGGCGATGTTGGGCTTGATGCTGCTGTCCTTGCCGCTGGTATCAACGGTGTTCCAGCACAATAAATTTGATGAGGCCGCAGCACGCATGACCGCCTTGTCAGTCTTCGGCTTGAGCTTCGGCTTGCCCGCGTTTGCCTTGGTCAAAACCGTCTTGCCTGCGTTCTATGCACGCCAAGACACCACAACGCCGATGCGCGCGGGTCTCGTTGCGCTGGTCGCGAACATGGTGTTCAACGTGGCCTTGCTTGCCTTGCTCTACTACTTCTGGGCACCTGAATCCGCCAAGACGGGCGGTGTGATGGCGACGTTTGCCAACCTGCCGGGCTTCCATTTCGCCTTGGGCATTGCCAGTGCACTGTCGAGCTATCTGAACTTGACCCTATTGTGCTGGTGGCTGAAAAAGGCGGGCGTCTACGATGCGCAACCCGGCTGGGCGCGCTTTGTGAAGCGCCTGTTGATGGCCAACGTCGCCATGGCGGTGTTTTTGTTGGTGGGTCAGTACTTCGGGCCGGATTTCCCGACCGCCAGTGTGTGGACGCGAATTTTCTGGCTCAGTGGCCTCGTGGGCGGTGGTGCGTTGACGTACTTCGGCGCGATGTACGCCTTGGGCTTCCGCGTGCGCGATTTCAAAGAGCACTGAGTGATCGGCGTGGCCCCATCCGTATAATGCAAATGATATGAATCGAGTGTTTCGCGACCCTGTTGGCGGGACGTTGTTCCCACAGGGCAGCGTGGTCTGTATAGGTGCTTTTGACGGACTCCACCGGGGCCATCAGGCGCTGGTGCGCCAAGCTGTCACGGATGCGCATGCGCACAACTTGCCGGCCGTCGCGATTTCATTTGAACCCTTGCCGCGCGAGTTCTTCGCAAAAGAAACGCAGCCGCAGCGATTGATGTTGCCGCGTGACAAAGTGGTCGGTTTGCGCAGGCTGGGTGCAGATGCCGTTGGCTTGCTTCGCTTCAATGCAGCGATGACGCAGATGTCCGCAGAAGACTTCGTCAATGAAGTGCTCGTCAATCGACTGCGCGCGAATGCGGTGTGGGTCGGTCCTGAATTTCGATTTGGTCATCGCCGCACGGGTGATATGGCCATGCTTCGTGCAATGGGCGCTGAGAAAGGCTTTCGTGCATGTGAGATCGAAGGCGTGGCCGTCGGTGATGCACGCGTTTCAAGCACGGGCATTCGCGCGATGTTGGCGGAAGGCCGGTTCGATGAAGTCGAACGTATGCTGGGTCGCCCTTATGCCATCAGCGGACGCGTGGTTCGCGGACAACAATTAGGCCGCACCTTGGGCTACCCCACGGCGAACATTCGCTATGGACACTACCGGCCTGCGTTGCAAGGCATTTATGCAGTGCGCGTGCATGGCATTGATGCAGCGCCCAAACCCGGCGTCGCGAGCTTTGGCACGCGCCCGACAGTCAATGGCGTCGAACCCTTGCTTGAAGCCCATATTTTTGATTTCGACGGCGACCTCTACGGCAAACATCTCGAAGTGGCGTTCGTCGAAAAACTGCGTGATGAGGTGCGATTCAATTCCTTGGATGACCTTGTCCTGCAAATGCGTATCGATGACGCACAAGCGCGTGCCATTCTCGGTATGCATCCCAATTCCGATCCATTGAAAGTCAACTGAGCACACGCGTGAGCGAGCAAGACAAAGACAATCGTCGTTATAAAGACTCCATCCACCTGCCGGAAACTGCATTTCCGATGCGTGGGGATTTGCCGAGCCGAGAGCCGGCACTGTTCGCCCGATGGGATTCAGAAGGCTTGTACGCGCAGATTCGTGCGCATACGAAAGGTCGTCCGGTGTTCATGCTGCACGACGGTCCGCCGTACGCAAATGGTTCCATCCACTTGGGTCACGCCGTCAACAAAATTTTGAAGGACGTCATTGTGCGCTCGCGCACTTTGGCCGGGTTTGATGCGCCGTATATTCCCGGCTGGGATTGCCATGGTCTGCCCATCGAAATTGCCATCGAAAAGAAATTCGGCAAGGTCGGCGACAAGCTGGATGCGAAAGCCTTCAGACAACAGTGCCGCGAATACGCCTCGGGTCAAATCGACATTCAACGTGCGGACTTCAAGCGTCTGGGCATTTTGGGTGATTGGGAAAACCGCTACGCAACGCTCGACTTCAAGTACGAAGCGGATGAAATTCGCGCACTGGCGAAAGTCGTTGAGAACGGTCACCTTGATCGCGGCGTAAAGCCCGTCTATTGGTGTTTCGATTGCGGCTCTGCATTGGCCGAAGCAGAAATCGAATACGCAGACAAAGAATCGCCTGCGATTGACGTGGCGTATCCGGCGTTGGATGCCACCGCAGTCGCAACCGCATTTGGCGTCACCTTGCCGGAAGGCGTCGAAATTGCTGTGCCGATCTGGACCACCACGCCTTGGACCTTGCCGGCATCGCTTGCGGTGTCACTCGGCGGCGACATTGAATACAGCTTGGTTGAAGGCCCTGCGCGTGGTGGTCAACCGCGTTGGTTGGTGCTGGCGAGCAAATTGGTCGATCGCGCACTGCAACGCTATGGCATGGAGGCGGCGCATCTGCATGGTCAAGTGCAAGGCGAAGCCCTGCGCGGACTTCAATTGCAACACCCGTTCTATACAAGTCGCGTCTTGCCGATTCTGATCGGCGATCACGTGACCGACGAAGACGGTACGGGTGCCGTGCACACCGCACCGGGTCATGGTCAGGAAGACTTCCAGGTCTCGCAAGCCAATGGCTTGATCAAGCAATACAGTGCGGCCGAATTGAATCCTGTGGATGGTCGCGGTGTGTATTTGCCGAGCACCTTGCCTGCAGGTGATCTTGTGTTGGCAGGCCAACATATTTGGAAGATGCAAGACGGCATCATTGAAGTGCTGCGTAGCAATGGCACATTGCTTGCCGCATCCAAGCTCTCGCACAGCTACCCGAACTGTTGGCGCCACAAAAAACCAGTGGTATTCCGTGCGACACCGCAATGGTTCATCTCGATGGAGAAGGGCAACCTGCGCAAAGATGCCTTGGCAGCCATTCCGGGCGTGCATTGGTATCCCGCGTGGGGTGAGCAACGTATTGCCGGCATGATTGAAGGTCGACCCGACTGGACGATCTCGCGTCAACGCACATGGGGTGTGCCGATTGCACTCTTCGTGCATCGTGAAACGGGCGAGCCGCATCCGGATACCGTCAACTTGATGGCGAAAGTGGCCGAGCGCGTCGAAGCGGCCGGTGTGGATGCCTGGTATGACCTCGACGCCGCTGATCTCTTAGGTGATGAGGCGCCGCACTACGACAAGATCACCGACATTCTTGACGTGTGGTTCGATTCGGGGGTCAGTCATCAATGCGTCATCAAAGCACGCGGCTATGATTTGCCGGTGGACCTCTATTTGGAAGGGTCCGACCAACATCGTGGTTGGTTCCAATCATCGCTGTTGTCTTCGGTCGCGATCGATAAACAAGCACCTTACAAGCAATGTTTGACGCACGGGTTTACGGTCGACGAACAAGGCCGAAAGATGTCGAAGTCGCTCGGCAACGGCATTGAACCCCAAGAAATCATCAAGACGCTCGGTGCGGACATTCTGCGTTTGTGGGTCGCCTCTGCCGACTACAGCAATGAAATGTCGCTGTCGAAAGAAATCTTGAAGCGCACCGCGGATGCTTACCGTCGTATTCGCAACACAGCGCGATTCTTGCTCGGCAACCTTGATGGTTTCGATCCGGTGAAACATGCGGTGCAAGGCGCCGACATGGTGGCTTTGGATCGTTACATCTTGCATCGCACCGCACTCGTTCAAGCCAAGATCGAGGCGGCCTATGCCGACTATGATTTTGCGGAAGTTGTGCAATTGCTGATGAACTACTGCAGCGTTGAGTTGGGCGCCATGTATTTGGACGTCACCAAAGACCGTCTGTACACATTGCAAGAGAACGCACCTGCACGCCGCAGCGCGCAAACGGCGATGTGGCATATCGCACAGTGTTTCGTTCGCTGGATTACGCCCATTTTTGCCTTTACCGGCGATGAAATGTGGCAGTACCTGCCGGGCGACAAGGCCAAAGATGTCATGTTCTCGACGCGTCACGAAGCGGTAGATGCGTATCTTGATCGCGCGAGCGTAGACGCCGATCAGTTCGATGCGTTGATGGCCTTGCGCGAGCAAGTTTACAAAACGCTTGAGCCGATGCGTGCAGCCGGCGAGATCGGTGCCGCCTTGGAAGCCGACGTCACTGTGTCTGCAACTGCAGAGACAGCCGCTTGGCTCGCGCCGATGCAAGATGAATTGCGTTTCCTCTTCATCAGTGGCGATGTCACCGTGACAAACAGTCAAAACGGTGTCATGGGCGTGCTGGCGCAGGCCACAAGTAAGCCGAAATGCGTTCGATGCTGGCATCGTCAAGCCGATGTCGGCACGCATGCCGAGCACCCGGATCTTTGCGGCCGCTGTGTGACGAATATCGACGGCGCGGGTGAAACACGGAGGTATTTCTAATGTCACGGTTTCTGAAGCGCAACGCGTTGCCTTGGCTCCTGCTGAGTGCCATCGTGATTGTGTTAGATCAGGCCAGCAAACGTTGGGTCCTGACACACCTGCCGGAATACACCGATATCGTCGTGATTCCAGGGTTTTGGAACTGGTTCCGCACCTACAACACAGGCGCAGCCTTCAGCTTCCTCGCAAATAGCGGCGGCTGGCAGATTTGGTTGTTCAGCGCCTTGGCAGTGATTGTTTCCGGCGTCTTGATTCACATGATGGCGCGCACGCCACGCAATGATTGGCGCACGGCCTTGCCGTTCGCACTGATCATCGGCGGCGCCATTGGCAATGTCATCGACCGTATTCAACATGGCCACGTGATCGATTTCATCAAGTGGTATGCGGGTAGCTATGTGTGGCCTGCGTTCAATATTGCGGATGCTGCGATTGTGGGCGGCGCCATTGGTGTGATTCTGTTTCAGGTCCTCGCACCGAAGAAACAAGGCGAGTGAGACAATAACGCTATGGATATCGTGCTCGCCAATCCCCGTGGTTTCTGTGCCGGCGTTGACCGTGCGATTGAGATCGTCAAACGCGCCATCGAAACTCTGGGCGCGCCGATCTACGTCAGGCATGAGGTGGTGCACAATAAATTCGTCGTTGACGATTTGCGCACACGCGGCGCGGTCTTCGTCGAAGAATTGGATGAAGTCCCTGATGGCAGCACGGTCATATTTTCCGCGCATGGTGTTTCAAAGGCTGTCCGAGAAGAAGCGGACCGCCGCGGCCTTAAAGTGTTTGATGCCACGTGCCCGTTGGTGACCAAGGTGCATTTGGAAGTCGCACGTCATTGCCGCGCAGGTCGAGACATGATCTTGATCGGTCACGAAGGCCATCCTGAAGTGGAAGGCACGATGGGGCAGTGGGCCGCGAACGCGGGCGGCGGTCGTATCTATCTCGTGGAAGATTTGCAAGACGCGCAGTCGATGCAAATCGCGCAGCCGGAGAATGTGGCGTACACAACACAAACCACCTTGTCTGTCGATGACACGCGCGAAATTATCGATACCCTGCGCGCGCGCTTCCCTCACATGCAGGGGCCGCGCAATGACGACATCTGTTACGCCACACAAAACCGCCAAGACGCGGTGCGTGACCTGACCAAAACCTGCGACTTGGTGTTGGTGGTCGGTTCACCCAACAGTTCCAACTCCAATCGCTTGCGAGAGTTGGCTGAGCGTGTAGGCGTCGAGGCCTATCTCATCGATGCCGCAGATGAAATCCAGCCAGAGTGGATTGAAGGCAAGCAGTGCATCGGTGTCACCGCCGGTGCCTCTGCACCGGATGTGTTGGTGCAAGGGGTGCTGCAACGGCTGCGCGAGCTTGGCGCGAACGGGCTCAAAGAACTCGATGGCGAGCCCGAATCGATGGTCTTTGCTTTGCCGAAGGAATTGCGCGTTCGTCTCGTCGATTGATCGCGTCTCACTTTTTGCGCCGCACCTGCCTCAAGCTCGTCGGACACCTTACAGCGACGCCTCATGAAGAAATCCGAAGTTAAAGCCAAAACCGCCTTCGTGTGTACGGAGTGCGGTGCTGATAGCGCGAAGTGGGCCGGCCAATGCGATGCCTGCGGTGCGTGGAATTCACTCACTGAGATCACACTCGAATCAAAAGCGGCTGTCACTGCGTCACGTCGCAGCAGCTGGGCGGGCAAGTTAGAGTCGCCCAAAATTACCGCATTGAAAGACGTCGACTACGCCGAAGCCACGCGCGTCAGCACGGGCATCTCCGAGTTTGATCGTGTCTTGGGTGGCGGCTTGGTCGATGGTGCGGTGGTCCTCATCGGCGGCGATCCCGGCATCGGCAAATCCACCTT